>JBASRM010000166.1:0-9802 GCA_049273835.1 Blastocatellia bacterium
CCGTTGAAGGGCGCGTGACCGCGTTGGGCTACGCGCCACTGCGAAACACGCGAGGGGCCGACGAGGGAGGAGTAGATGAAGCATCGCTGCGTCGCGCGGAGTTAATTCTGATTGAAGAGGTGTCCAATCGCCCCACACCTGCGGCTCGCCATGCGCTGGGGCGGTTATACCTGACACGGAAAGAGTTCGATAAGGCGATCGAGCAATTTGAGTTGGCGCTAAGCACCGATGACAAAAACGCTCGGCTCCACAGCGATCTGGGTCTGGCGCTTCTGGAAAAGGGCAAGGCGGAACACTCAAACGAAGATTCGGGAAAGGGGCTGGAAGCCTTTGCCAAGAGCCTCGAGCACTTGAACAAGGCAACCGAGTTGGATGGCTCTCTTCTTGAGCCGCTGTTTAACCGGGCGCTGGCTCACACCGAAATGCATTTAATCGAACAGGCCGAACAGGACTGGCGTGACTATCTAGCCAGGGATTCAAATTCCAGATGGGCAGATGAGGCCAGACAGCATCTTCGATCGCTCGAGGAGAACCCAACCAAAAAGGCGCAAACTAAGCAAGAAATCATACAAGAGTTTGTAAGCGCATATGAGTCTGGTGACCACGAACAAGCGTGGGCAACTATAAGACAGAGCAGAGACAGTCTGTCCGGAATGATGATTTGGGAGCAGTTGGTGGATGGATATCTACAGGCATCGCTTGAAGGCAACGGCGCCCAGGCCACCCGCAAGCTCGAAGCGTTAGAATATGCAGGACGGCTGGAATCAGAGAAGAGTGGTGATCTCTACATCGGCGGTCTTGCACGGTTCTATAAATCATCGACACAGAATCTAAGGGGTCTTGCCAGGGCGAGAGAGTTATTGAATCTGGGACGCAAGTGTCTCGAAAACGGAAGACCGCACGACGCTGTCGAACCTTTTAGTAAAAGCAGGGATCTCTTTCTAGCTCTCGGAGACCACTGGGAAGCCGACTACGCCGCGCATTGGACGGGATACTCTTATCTTCAAGCATCAATCACCCAGCCAGGCGTGAGAATTCTCGAACCCTTGCTGCGATCCGTAGAGCTAAAGAAGCACGAATGGCTGCGGATGCGGACCCTGTACGTATTGTCGGGCGCCGAGTATAACCTCGGCAACTATTCGACGGCGATCGAGCATAACCTCAGCTCTCTGGAACTTGCGAGGCGGATGGGGGATACAAGAGGCGCGTTCAACGCGGTGAGCATCCTCGTCGAACAATATCGGTATATCGGCAATTATCGAAAGTCGCTAGGCTGTATTGAGGCCAGCCTGTCATTACTCGATTCCGGCTTTTTGACCCCAACCCAAGTGGCACAGCACTACACGATAACCGCGACTGCTCTTCTGTCTTCGGGTCTTTATGCAGCTGCAATCGATTACCAGAAGGAAGCGTTAAAGCGGGCGCTTGATATTGGCCGTCCTCGGCTGATTTCGATCGCATATACGCGTCTGGGACTAATCTATGGAAAGGTAGGACGCTACGCTGAAGCGGTCGTTAATGCCACGCTCTCCTATGACGCAGCCAATTCGATTACCGATCAAAGCGTAAGGAAGACCATGATGGCTCTCTCCTGCCTTGCGCTTGGAGATCTCCACCGGGACGCAAAGGAGTTCGGCAAGTCGCTCGACTTCTACAACGAGGCGCTTGAGTTCTATGACGGGCTCGATTTTCAATATGGCGTCCTCGAGGCGCACCGAAACAGGCTTATCTGTTATCTAGCGGCTGGAGACGATGCGACCATAGGCGAGGAGCTACACAAAACGCTCGACCTGATCGAGAAGCACCGCTCGACAATCCTGGAAGGGGACAACCGGAACAATTTCTTTGACAACGCCCAGAGCGTTTATGACATCGCGATTGATTTCGCGTTCTCGAAGATGGGCAACACAGAAAAGGCCTTTGACTACTCGGAGGAGTCCCGATCTAGAACTCTCCTGGACTCTGTATACGGAGAAGCCCGGATCTCCGAGGGCGCACGAAATTCCGATATCACCCTGAACCCCCTTGCGAAACCTTTGAAGCCTCTTAAGGTCCCGCAGTTGATGGAGCGATTGCCGAAGGGGGCCCAGTTGGTTCAATACGCCGTCCTTGACGATAAGATCTTGATCTGGGTGCTCTCGGAAAAGGGTTTAGTGGGCCGGCAGTCGGAGACTCGAGTATCAGAACTCAACGAGAGAGTGAAAAATTACTTACAGTTAATAAGAAGACCATTCGAAACCGAACTTGAACAAGCAAACCACCAAGCTAGTGAACTTTTCGATAGCCTCATCCGGCCAGTAGAGGACCTCTTGTGTAAAGACAAGCCGCTTTACATCGTGCCGGATAAGATTCTCACGTATCTACCGTTCGCGGCGCTTCGATCTTCTGATTCGGGAAGGTTCCTGGCGGAGGATTACATACCGTCTGTCTCGCCAAGCGCGACTCTATTTGTTATTTGCTCGGAGGTTGCGGCTAAGAAAGCCGGGGTTGAGAACGAGCGCATTCTAAGCGTTGGAAACCCATTTTTCGACCGGGCGCAGTTTCCTGAACTCGAGAACCTGCCTTCGGCTGCCGTTGAAGCGGAGGAAGTCGCGGGCTACTACGACTACAATTCGCGATGTCTGCTTATTAACGACAGTGCCCGAGAAGGCCGGGTGAAAGCGGAGATGCAGCGAGCGGATGTCATTCATTTTGCGGTTCACTCGGTTGTTGATGAGCGCTCGCCGCTTCAATCGAAGTTGCTACTGACAAAAGAGCCGGCGGTTGGTGCACAATCGTCCAATGGAGTTTTGGAGGCGCAGGAGGTTTATAAGTTGAACCTCGCTCGAGCGCGAGTTGTCTTGCTCTCGGCCTGCCAAACCGGCGTGGATCGTTACTATAAGGGCGAGGGGATGATCAGTTTTGCGCGGCCTTTTTTATCCAAGAGCGTTCCTCTGGTAGTTGTTAGCCTGTGGCCGGTCGATACCGACGCGACCGAGAAGCTGATGTCCAATCTCCACAAGCATCGCAAGAACGACAAAGTATCAACCGCCGAAGCGCTGAGACTAGCGCAACTGGAAATGATAGCGGCGACAGACGACAGCCTGCATCACCCTCGATTTTGGGCACCCTTTATTGCAATCGGAGGGGCGACACGTTTTTGAGTATCTCCAGGGCGGCTTTATTGTGAATCTAGAGCTGGGGAGGAAACAAATGTTCAGATTACTAATTGCTATTCTGATCGCTTTTTCGTTCGTGGTATCGAATTTCGATCCCGCGAATGCGACCGGCTCAGCGTTTCAGGGCAAGCGATCGATGCACATCACGGTGTCGCTTGATGGCCTGATGGTGATCGACCCAAACGGTTCTGTTTACGACGTCGGAGTCCTGATTCCGTCTATTGCGGACGGTCATTCGTTGAAGGTACTGGTCGACGGCGTGCGCAAATCCTACACCCGGCTGATGCCCGGCGATACCTGGACTCTTGGGGTCGAGGGCTCGTCGCGCCCGGGTGTTGTGCCGGCAAACCTGGGGCATGACAAGAGACGGATGGATGACAACAGTAATGCACAAGGCCAAAACACGTCGAAAGGTCAATATGACTTCGACTGGATCATCGACTTCGATGACCTTCATCGCGGGTTGACCATCAGACCAGACCTGCTGACACCTATAATCCACGTTACTGAGGGAATCATTTACTCGCGCTACAAGACGGATTTTATGAAAACCAAAAGGGGTGCAGGTTTTGGCTTTTTTACGGAAACCGTTGCGCTCGATCTTCAGATTGATCCCGGCCAGGTTCTGGTCTTGACTTCTGACCGGACCCACGAGGTTATCTTTAGGGTGCCCTACAGCGCCACTGAGCCTTCACATGAAGTCGGTATCGAGAATACGCGAGATCATCCACACGAGGAGTCAGACTTTCCCATATATTACCTGCTGTTTAAAGTGAGCCAGACAAAATTTGATTTCGAGCCGGATGGGTCGGGCCGACGTCCGAATAATGCAGTCCCGAGGCCGCAAACCGAGCGGACGACAGTAAACACCAAACAGAAACAAGCGCCTTCCCAGGTGCGCAAAAGTACTTGCTGCGGCTTAAAGTGCAATCCGGTTCAAGTGAGCATAACACCGTTAAAGAAGTGAGCCCCCAGCACTTATCGGGGCGCTTCTCTCCATAGGAGGAAAGTCATGTTGAGAATATTGATTATTACTCTTCTTGCGATTGCTTCCTTTGGCTTTGGACTCAACCCGGAACATGTGAGCGGCTCCCCGGCGAAGAGTGCGCCGGAGCGATCAATGCATGTCACGGTGTCATTTGCCGGACTTATGGTGTTTCACGGAGAAGCCTCGTATTACGACGTTGGAATACTGGTCGATCCACATCATACATTTGCAGTGACGGTGGATGGGGTTCCAATCCCCCTTGGAAGAATCTCTCCGGGAGAAACTTGGACCCTTGCCGTCGCGGGTTCGACACCCGACACTACCGCCGCGGAGCGCGGGCATACCGCCCGGTATCCCGATAGCCCAACGGGTCTTTACGATCTAAGTTGGATGGTCGACTTCGACGCCCTTCACAAGGGCTTTAAGGTGAGAGAAAACGTGCTATATCCGATTATCCGCTTGAACAACGGGGTCGTGTATTCACGCACAAAGACCGAATACATGGAACGCTTCAAAGGGGGAAGATTTGATCGCGATTTCGGCTTTCTAACCGAGACGGTTGCTCTTGATGTGATCGTCCCACCCCGGCAATCCCTCACCCTGAAGAAGGATGGGGGCGGGGAGATCTTTCCACCGCTTGACAACATACCAGGACAACCGGTTCACGAGGTAGTGATTGGAAATAGTCGGCATGATTCTTCTCCCAGATCTGACTTTAGGTTGTACTACAAACTCTTTTCTGGCATTGCGCGGGCAGATGAGTATGATTTTGACCTTGAGGAGAGAAGGAGAAATCAAGCCGCAAGACGTAAGCCTCTTAACCCAGCGCCCAGGCACACCATAGCCTACACCGGCAACCTAAAATCTCTTTTTAAGCGGAGTTCCAAGGAGTTTGACTTACTGACGTGTTGCGGCTACGAGTGTAACCCGACAATGACGAGCATGACGCCGTTGAGGTAGTGTCTGCTGCTTATTGCCCGCAGATCCACAAAGCAAGCAACGTCACGTTTGCCCAATTGGCGTCGCGACCAAAATGAGGCACGAGATCTGGTCGCTATGGAATTTTACTCCGGTGATTCTCATCCCCCAAGCGTTATCATCTCAATCTTGTGATGAGCCTTTGGCTGGTAACCCTCGGGGGAATTCATCGCTTCTAACCGTTCGTCGGAATAACGGTCAGTCCTGGCGCCCCACACGGAACTGATCAATTCAACCAACTGCTCGTCGGGTGCACCGCTTCGCATCAGCCTCTTCAAATCGTGGCCGTGATCCGAGAACAAACACGTCACCAGCTTGCCGTCGGCCGTTAACCGCGCGCGGGTGCAGCTCGAACAAAAAGGCTCAGTCACCGAAGCGATTACCCCAACATCGCCGAGGCCGTCGATGAATTCATAATCCACCGACGGTGCACTGCCGTTGTCTCGACCTATCTCTTTGAGCGCGTAGCGGGCGGAAATTCTTTCGAGAATCTCTTTCTTCGAAACCATCTTCTCTGAGATCCAGTTGTTCGCGTTGCCCACATCCATGTACTCGATGAAGCGCATCGAGAAACCGTGTCCCCGCGCGAACTCGACCAACGGAATGATGTCGTCCTCATTTAAGCCCCTCTCCACGACTGCGTTGATCTTGATCGGTCGAATCCCAAGTTGTTTCGCCGCGAACAGCCCATCGAGCACGTTGCTCAGATCGCCCCGCTTGGTTATCTGCTTGAACTTCTCGGGGTCGAGCGTGTCGATACTCACGTTTATGCGCTTCAGACCGGCCGCGGCAAGCTCCGCCACTTGCTCGGACAACAACGAACCATTGGTCGTAAGGCAAATGTCGTCTATCCCCGGCAGCATGCTTATGAGCCGGTGCAGATCTTTGCGCACCAGGGGCTCGCCGCCGGTGATTCGAATCTTCTCGACTCCAAGACGCACGAACAGATGCGCGAGGCGCGCGATCTCTTCGAAGCTCAGGATCTCGCTGCGATCGATCCAGACATATTCGTCCAGCGGCATGCAATACGTGCAGCGATAGTTGCATCGGTCGGTGACCGAAATCCTGAGGTCCTTAACTGGCCGGTTGTAAGCGTCTCGCAACATCGCGTTCTCCAGATTCGATCTTTGATCTGACAAACTCAATTACCTCCTCACTCATAAATCGATTCTCTTCGTTTACCGCGAAACATGGTCTGTTCTTTTGTCTTTCTCCGGCTAACAAAACAGCGTTCGCCGAAACCGGCGTCTCGTCTGTTCGCCCGACCAGCACGTATGCGTCAGTCAGATCGAAGAATTGCTTTGCCGACGCTTTGAAGTCCGGATTCGAAGTATCAAACACCTGAAGATAAATTGTCGGACTCACAAAGCGGCGCAGGCTGTTGCTCTCGACGATAACAAACGGGTCGTCTTCGATCTCGCTCATAAGCGCCGGGAGCACGGTCAACAGCTCTCCTTGCTTGGTGCGCACCCAGAGCGACCGCCGGGCGCCTGCGGCGAGAAAGCGGGCCGTATCGGTCCTCGTATCGATCTGATGTTCTTCGCTGATCGAGAACTGGTGCTCGCTCACCGCGCAGCCACAAGCTTCTCCGTTGATCGAACATACCCCGTGACCGTACTGAGTGATCTTCACTGCTGTCCAGTTTAGTTCGGCGGTACCGCGAATTATGCCCTCGACGACCGAAGTCTTGCCGATGTTTCGCGTATGTCCTCCCACCATCACCAGTTTCATGGCTATTACCTGAGCGGTTCTTATTCTACCGCAGCACTTCAGAACTCGACAGTGCGGAAGCGCAGCGCGGAAGCGCAGCGTGTTGCCAAGTCATGAGCCTTCAAGAAGTCTCGACTGCTGATTCCAAAAGCAAGCTAAAGCTTGAACTCAAAACGTTGAACTCAAACCTTGAACTCAAACCTTGAACTCTCAACACCTTGAACTCACCTTGAACTCAAACCTTGAACTCAAACCTTGAACTCAAACCTTGAACTCAAAACCTTGACTCGGGCCTGTCGCGGTGATAATTTCCGGGCGCTAATCAGCGATTTCTTCCTTTTCCATCAGTGGAACAACTTTACGAGGACCTTATGAACACGACTAAGATTCGCCTGAACATTGCGGGCAACGGGCTATGGCTCCGCTTGTCGGTTTTGGTTTCTGCTGCCGTTCTGGTCTCTGCAGGAATCGTTAATGGACAAAACGGCAAGCTCAAACCCGAGGAAACGGCGCTCAAGAATCTGCAATGGCGTTCGATCGGTCCTGCCAATATGGGCGGACGAGTAGACGACTTCGCCGTCGTTGAAGGCAATCCTTCGATCTTCTACGCCGGTGTAGCAACGGGCGGAGTATGGAAGACCACAAGCGCCGGAACGACCTTCGAGCCGATCTTCGACGACCAGGGCTCGACCTCGATTGGAGACGTTTGCATTGCGCCCTCTGATCCCAACATCGTGTGGGTCGGAACAGGCGAACCCAACAATCGTCAGAGCTCATCGTGGGGCGATGGCGTCTATCGCTCGCTGGACGGTGGCAAGACCTGGCAGAACATGGGCTTGAAAGACTCCAAACACATCGGCCGGATCGTGATCGACCCTCGAGACCCAAACACCGTCTACGTTGCGGCGCTCGGGCATCTCTGGGGACCCAATCGAGAGCGCGGGGTCTTCAAGACCGTCGACGGCGGTAAGACGTGGTCGCAGTCGCTGTTTGTCAACGAAGACACCGGCGTGACCGATATCGTGATGGATCCTCAAAGCCCTGGGACGCTATATGCTGCTTCATATCAACGCCGCCGCACTCCGTGGGGAATGAACGGCGGCGGCCCGGGCAGTGCGATATATAAGACGATAGACGCCGGCGTCTCGTGGACCAAACTCACCAGGGATCTCCCGGAAGGTACTACCGGCCGGATAGGTCTCGACGTATATCGCGCGAATCCGAACATCGTGTACGCAATCATCGAGAACTCCAAAGGCGGCGTGTTTCGATCGGAGGATCGTGGAGCCACGTGGAAGAAGATGAGCGATTTGAATTCGCGGCCGATGTATTACAGTCAGATTCGCATCGATCCGAATAACGATCAGCGAATTTGGCAGCTAGCGGCGAACATGTTCACCTCCGAAGACGGCGGCAAGACATGGGTTCAAAACGTGGTCACCCGGATTCACGGGGACTATCATGGGCTTTGGATCAATCCGTCAAACTCGAATCACATGATTCTGGGCTCGGACGGCGGAGTTCACCAATCGTATGATCGAGGAAAGTCCTGGGACTATATCAACACGATTCCGCTTGGACAGTTCTACGAAATTTCGCTCGACAATCAGAAGCCGTACATGGTTTACGGCGGTCTTCAGGACAACGGGAGCTGGGCCGGCCCGAGCGGGACGCTAAATGTCGAGGGAATAACCAACGACGAATGGTTTCGCACCGGAGGCGGCGATGGATTCTACTCGGTGGTAGATCCTTCGGACCCGAATACAATCTATGTCGAGTCACAGGATGGCAACGTGGCGCGGCTCGAGCTGAAGGCTGGTGAGCGGCGAAACATACGGCCGGAACCGCCGGCGGGAGAGCCCCCGTATCGTTTCGACTGGAACTCCCCGATCGTCATCTCACCCCATAATAATCATACGATCTACTTCGGGGGAAATCGCGTTTTCAGATCCACCGATCGCGGCAATTCCTGGACTCGGAGCGACGACCTGTCGAAAAACCAGGACCGCGATAAGCTGCCGATCATGGGCGTACTCCCCGACCGAAACATGCTGTCCAGGCACGACGGTGTGCAGAACTTCGGGCAGGTTGGCACTCTAGCCGAGTCGCCTATCAAAGAAGGTTTGTTATACGCGGGCACCGACGACGGCAATCTTCATGTCTCGCGGGACTCCGGCCGAACCTGGAAGAACCTCACCGAAAGGGTGCCAGGCGTGCCGAAGAGCACCTATGTCAGCCGCGTCGTCCCGTCCCGGTTTGCAGAGGGCACCGTGTACGTGACGTTCGACGGGCACCGCTCGGATGACTACAACACATATTTATTCGTCTCGAGCGACTACGGCGAGAGCTGGAAATCTTTGAAAAACGACTTGCCGGCCGGCACAACCTGCAGGGTAGTCCGCGAGCATCCGCGAAATCAGAATCTGCTTTTCCTGGGCACGGAGTTTGGCGCATTTGTTTCCCTCGATCGCGGCGGACACTGGACGCGAATGAGAGGCAACCTGCCGATCGTGCGTGTGGATGACATTCAAATACATCCGCGGGATAACGACGTTGTGCTGGCGACTCACGGACGATCGATTTGGGTGCTCGATAACATCACCGCGCTCGAAAAGATGTCGGAGGCCGTACTGGCGTCCGATGTTGCCGTGTTCGACGCGCCGCCTGCGGTCGCATTCCGGCTGTACAATCGCAAGGGTAATACCGGTCACAAATGGTTTTCAGCCCCGAACCCACCGTACGGCGCGATGATCGACTACTATTTGAAGGCGTCGCCCCCGGGAAACGTAAGAATCGCCATTTCCGACAAGAGCGGTAAGATATTGCGGGAGTTGACCGGACCCAAGGAAGCCGGCGTCAATCGGGTAGTGTGGGATCTCAGACTTGGGGCGCCGGCTCAAGCTGGAGGCGGTCCGGGCGGCGGTGGACGTGGCGGCGGAGGCGCAGGAGGCGGCGGCCGGCCCGGAGC
>JBASRM010000633.1:0-20153 GCA_049273835.1 Blastocatellia bacterium
CTCTCAAGCGGCTCTGCCGCCCTCTGTGCCGATGGGCTTTGCCCTCGGGCAGAACAGCGCGGTCTCGCAGCGGCTTCGCCGCCCGATGGGCTTTGCCCTCGGGCAGAACAGCGCGCTCTCAAGCGGCTCTGCCGCCCTCTGTGCCGATGGGCTTTGCCCTCGGGCAGAACAGCACGGTCTCGCAGCGGCTTCGCCGCCCGATGGGCTTTGCCCTCGGATACGAACAGCTGGTCTCGTTGACGTGATAGAATGAACGGGCTTGAGAAATGCGGAGGAGGACAGATGACAGACCTGCGTAAGATGAAAGCAAGCGTCGAGCAAGCGGTTAAGCGCGCGGACTCTAAGGCGACAACAGGTACATTCTACGATGACGCAAGCCAAAGGCTGTTTGTCACAATCGTCAAGGGTTCGCGAAAGGTGTCAGTAGCTTTGCGAGCACGCGACTTTGGAAACGGCGATTCAGAAAAAATAACCCGCGCCCTGAAGGATGGAATCCGGCGCCTCGAACATACCCCGATCGGTTAGCCGCCACTCCTTCGCTTGGATGAGTGTCAAATATCGAGAAACCGTGTTGAGAGAGCTGGCTCGACACGGTGTCATTCCTTGTGACGATACACCGCCCGCGCTTATTCGCGAGTTTGTAAACGATCTCTATCTATTCGAGATTCGCACTTTAAAACACAGAATGCTAGCCGGTGCAATACCCAAGGCTGACTATGCGGCCCGCGTAGAGGATTTGCGAAGGCGCTACCCGATTCTGTCGCTTCCGATTCAGGTTTGGTTTGAGATTCAATAGCGATTCCAGCAGCATTTCTCTGTGTGGCCTTCGTTCCTCTTAGGATGGCTTGGCCCTCGGTCGATGTTGATGCGCGAAAGCTGACGCGCAACAAAGACTCGCTTCACTGTTGAGCCGATGCCGACTTGATGTTATTTGACCACCTTGCGAAACCTTTATCGATGAATGTACGGTGAGTAAGGGGAGACCGAAGGTTAGGCGCACTAACCGTTGCTCAGTGCATCCTCAACGCGTTTGGGGTTCGATCGCTTTCGAGAGGACGAGTGACCTTGGATAAAAACTTAGGGGAATTGACAACGGTAGAAGACCTCACTCGCGCATTGCACGAGTCTCGCGAACGCCCAGTGCTCTTATTCAAGCACAGTCTGACCTGCGCTATCAGCACGCGCGCATTCAGCGAGCTGCAATCCTATCTTGCGAAGGCGGACCCGCGAATCAGCTACAAACTCATTACCGTTCAGACCGCGCGAGCCGTCTCCGACGAAGCGGCGGACAAACTCAGACTGCCGCATGAATCACCTCAAGCGATCCTGGTCCGAAACGGGAGTGAGATTTGGAACGCGTCCCACAGCGATATAACGGTCTCGGCGCTCGACCAGGCGATCAGAAACACAGATTGAAATTGATGTACGGCTTGACCGGTCCGCGGCTTTAACGATAATCATCCGGTGACGTGACAACCGCGAAACTGAGACCTCACCTCGATAAACTAATCCTGGTTTCGATTTTCCTAGTTCTATCGTCCTCGACGATACTGTGGACCATGCGCGACCGCACGCCGCTCCCGTGGGACCCCGCCGATCATCTCAGGTATGCGTACGACTATTACCGCTTATTGGCTCACGGAGAACTTGCGGGATTCGCGAGAGAGTTCTTTTCCAGCCGCCACTTCTACGCGCCGTTCGTACATCTGGTGACCGCAGCCGTCTTCCTTATTTTTGGGGCTTCAAAACTCAGCGGCATCCTCGTAAATATTGTGTCTCTGGCGAGCCTTCTCTTGGCGGTTACCTGGATCTCACGACATTTGTTTGCGCGCGCCGCCGGGCCGCAACCGACCACGGATGAGGCTGCCACGGCTCAACCCTCGATTGCCCTGAGTGTGCTGCCCGCTCTTCTCGCGTCGTGCTACCACTTCAGCGCGTGGCTTCAGCACGACGCATTTTTGGATTTTCCATTGATTGCGATTGTAACGATCAGCTTCGCGCTACTGATTCGCGCTGGTGAATTTCGCGAACGGCGCGCTGCCCTTGCCTTTGCCGTCTCGGCGGGAATCGGGATGCTGGTTAAGCAAACATTCGCCTTCTTTTTTGTGTTACCAGCCCTGTACGTTGTGATCCGAGTTCTGC
Organism: Blastocatellia bacterium; assembly: GCA_049273835.1. Lineage (GTDB taxonomy): Bacteria > Acidobacteriota > Blastocatellia > UBA7656 > UBA7656 > Onstottus_A. The sequence goes on from JBASRM010000633.1 coordinate 2,143, forward strand.
GGACACGCGACAGCCGCGCGATTCGGAACCTGGTGCTGGCGACGGTGGTTTTGGTCTCGATCGCAGCGATCTGGTACGGCCCGCACTTGCACGACATGATCACGATTTATCGTGAGAACAGTCAGGCGGCGGCAAGTGAGAACGAGGCGCCGCTGTTCAGTTTCGACTCAAATATTTTTTATCTGCACGCCCTGGTCAGCATGCAGATGCAGTTGCCGCTCGCCATTCTGTTTGGCGCAGGGCTCATTTATTCGTTCATTCGTTGCCGCAATCAAAGCGTCGTTCTGTATCTGTGGCTGCTGAGCGGAATTGTCGCCTTCGCGATGGTAGCCAACAAGGACGTTCGCTACACCGTACCGGTGCTCCCGGCGGCGGCGCTTCTGTCGACATGCTGGCTTCGAGAATTCAAGTCGCCCGCGAATTATCTGGGAGCCACAATCCGGAATTCAGCATTTGTAGTGAAAATTGCTCTTGTGTTTGTAATCGCCTCGTGGGCATTTGTGAGCTTCTTTAACGCGCAGTGGCCGAAGCCGGGATCTGGCACATTCATCGACTCGCCTCGCTATCGGTGGATGGTGTTCGCGCGCAACTACTATGGGTTCGATCACCGGCCTCTCGACGATGATTGGAGCGTTCCTGAAATCGTTCGCACGCTTTCGGACCGACAAACAGGATCGCCGCCGGTTCTTGGAGTAGTGGTAAATCTACCCTTTCTGAATCCATCAACCGTTGCGATGTGCGCGCGTCTGATGACCAAAGAACGGGCCGGTCCGCCTCTTGTGACCGTCAAGTGGGTAATTGCGCCTTGGATGATTGATCGCATAGAAGACTGCGACTACGTGCTGGTTCGGAACGGGCTCGACAAGGTGGAATTTGTCACCCCCATTGAACGCGACGTCGAGCGTTTGATCCGAGACAACAGCACTCAGTTTGTGCAGGTAGCGAGTTTTCCAACTCCACTCAAGGACGCCGAAGCGGTGATCTACAGGAATACAAACCGCTGATGGAGGCTATGAGAAGCAGCTTGCCGATCGACAGAGTGTGGACAGCATCAGCTCCTGGCGGCATTCCCACAGCCAAGGACTTCACCCCGCGCGAGCGCGAGCTCATTAACAGCCATCGCGCGCCCGGACAGGTGCAGCGGTACTTGCGTATGATTCCCTACAATCGAGAGCTCGATGGGGCAACCTGCTACTCTTTTCGCCGCGTGCTGCGCGAAAACCGCGCGCATTGTCTGGAGGGAGCGCTGGTTGCCGCAGTGATTCTAGAGCAGCACGGATATCCGCCGGTTCTGGTCAGCATTGAATCCCAGGATCGGCTCGACCACGTGCTGCTGTTGTTCAATCGGAACGGCCGGTTTGGCGCGGTGGCGCGCTCGCGAGACATTGGGCTGCACGGCCGCAGACCGGTATTCCGAACCGTCCGCGATCTGGTGATGAGTTACTTCGATCCCTATGTCGACAAGTCGGGAAGAATAACCGGCTACGGGATTGCGAACCTGTATGAGCTTGGAAATTACGATTGGCGGTTTTCAATGCGAAACGTATGGAAAGTCGAGCGTCACTTGCAGGAGATCCAGCACCGCGAAATTCGTTCATCAGACGCGCGATATCGGAGCCTGCATCGCCGCTACCTTGAATTTCACAAGCAGCATCCCGATCGCTCGCCGGACTATTTCGCCAGTCGCCCGTTATGGCTGTTGTGACTCGTTCTGAATTCAAGCTTACGTTCTGAGTTCAAGCTTCAGCTTGCGTTCTGTGTTCAAGCTTGCGTTCTGAGTTCAAGCTTCGGCTTGCGTTCTAACTTCAACCTTCAGCTTGCCCTATCTCAAACTCACCTATCTTAGGTTGCCCTGTTTAACAGTATGAGCACCGAGAAGAACGCGTTGTTGGCCGTATGGATCAACACGCAAGGAAGGATCGATTTGGTCTTAGCTCGGATGATCGTCAGCGCAAGGCTCAACAGCGTCAAACCTGCTACCGAGACCCACGCTCCGAGGTACTGCAGCACGTGAACCCCCGCAAACATCACGGTCACTATCACGACAGTCGTGACCATTCCAAGCTTCTTTCGCAAACCTGAGAACAGCACTCCACGATAGACCGTCTCCTCGACTAATGGTGCGCTGAAAGTTGCGAGCACTGCCATCGCCACACGAACCTGTTGAGAGGACTTCAGCAATTCGGTGAAGGGATTCTCCTCCGACTGCGGCAAGAATCGAGACAGCATTTGAGTCACCCCGATCAGCGTGACAATGATGGACGCCGACAGCACAAGCCAGTACAAGAGAGGGGCTACTTGCTCCTCCCTGGTGGTCACGGCCGGCTCCATTTTCCTCCACGCCATCGCCAACCCTGTCGCCGTCGCCAGGAATGCGATGGGGTAGAGCCGCTCCAAAGGTATTACCTCAAAGCGTGTGCTGATCAATCGCGCCAGTATCGCTATCGATAAAGGCCCGAAGCCAATCGCCAGCCCCCAAAGCATGAGTTTGAGACCGGTTTTCGAATGGCCCGACCAGTGCCAACCGAGGCTTCCCCAAAACGGCCTTGTGCCGAGCATTGTCACGACCGCCCAGCATCCGGCGATGGTGATCGCGTGTGCAACGATCGTAGACAACACCTGAACCAGTAGAAGAGGCGGTGACTTGAGCCAGTCGAGCAACTCATCCTTAGCGGCAATGTTCGGGACTGCGGCGCCACGCCCCGATTGAATAAAGTACCACGCGATGACCGCGATGACCGGTATCACTATGATCGCCGCAACGCTGAAAATCCAAGCGCTTATCCCGGTCGGCGGGCCCCAGGTCGGATTGTCTGGGTCGGGAACAACTGGCGGACCGGGAACCGGAGCTAGGTCGAATGGGTTGGCCGCCACCGAATCAAATTGGACATCTGGGGAAGCTTCGAACGCACCGGCCTTCGCGCAAGCCGCGCACAATCCGTGATCTTGAAGCTCATCGTTGTTCAGAAGAACGCCACAACCTCGGCAGGCCTCTGTGGTCGCGAGTTGATCAACCATCGTGAGAGTACAAGTACCATTCTTTGTCGGCAGTGGCAAACGGATCGGGTCGAGCTTCGCCCGATACGTTTGTCGGAACGCGACACGGTTGCGTCCGCACTGACGGACGGTATTCGCTAGACGATCGAGCCGGCGGGCTGTTTCTCTTGCTGCGGGTTGGCTTCCAGATTGGCTTGAATGGCTGCGCGAGTTCGAGCAATCAATTCGCTCAGGTTTTTCTCCGAATAGTCGCGAGTTTCGATTGGCTCACCGATCACAACGTCAACTCGTCCCGGTCTGGGGGCAAGCGTAGTCTTTGGCAACAGCTTGAACGTTCCTATAATCGAAACCGGCACAATGGGAACGCCCGCGCGAACCGCAATCTTAAACGCGCCTTGCTTGAATTCCTGAAGCTTGCCATCCGATGTGCGAGTTCCTTCCGGAAAAACCGCCAACGACTTGCCGCCTCGGACTCCCTCGATCACCCCCCGCAAGCTCCTGGCGGTCTTGCGCGGATCGCTGCGGTCGATCGGAAAGTTTCCGGCGGTCCATAAGTGCCATCCCATGAACGGCACGTAGAACAGCTCCTTCTTTGCCATTATTCGAAACTGATGAGGCAGGTAAGCGAATAACGCGGGCGTATCGATGAGGCTCGAGTGGTTCGCCATGTAAACGTAGTTTTGATCGGCTCGCACGTTCTCGGTCCCGTATACTCGAATGCGAGCAAAGATGCTCCAGGCTACAAGCCGGCACCACCACCTCGCACACCAATGCTGCATCGCACCTGTGCTGTCGAACGGCCACAACAAAAGCGAGATCGTGGCCATCACAACCGTGTGCGTGTACCACAACAGATTGGCGAACGGCGCCCAGAGATAAACTAAGATGGTTTTCAGCTTTTCCAAGTTCTAATTCTCAGCCGCACTCTGGTGGTTACTCTTTTGTGACCCGGCCAAACCTCAGGTAGTCGATGCAAGGATCACAGGTATCTCTGGTGGTCACCGTTTGATAAGCCGGCCAATCCGCAGGGAGTGGAGACAAGGATCACAGAACTGTCGTGCCGGTCGGTCTGATTTCCCGTCCTCATTTCTTTGACTGAACAAACGGCGCAGCAAGCAGAATGGTTATGATCGACTTCGCGTCGTCAATTTCGCCCGAACGCACACGCGTCAAGGCTTCAGCAAATGTCATCCGTACGACTTCGATCTCTTCATCGTCGTCCAGGTTCTGCGCGGAGGCCTCCAGCCCGGTTGCCAGGTAGACAAAGATCCGTTCCTCACAGTACCCGGGCGCGACATTGAACTCGCCAATCCTTCGAAGCTCTCTTGCTTGATAACCCAACTCCTCCTCAAGCTCCCGGGCGGCGGTTTCTTCCGGCGTGTGACCGGGCTCAATCCGACCCGCCGCAATTTCAAGCGAATATCGTCCAAGCGGATAGCGCCACTGCCGGACTAACGCCACGGTACCGTCCTCAAACAACGGCAACGTACCGGCGCCCCCGTTGTGATGGACTATTTCAATTTCAACCTGTCCCTTCGCTTCCGACATGAAGTGGGACAACGAGAGATCGAGGATCTTCCCGCGATAGACGTAGTCGCGTTTGATTAGTTCGTGGGTCATGGAATTTTGGATTTGGGATTTTGGATTCTCTCGAATTTGATTCACAAATCAGCGCTTGAATTCAGATCAAGAGTCCAAAATCGCTTCATATCGCCGCGCTTTGAGAGTCTGCTTCCTCGATAAGCTTCTTAACCTCGCCAACAAGGTGCAGCGAACCAGCTATGCACACCAATCCGTCGGGCGGCGTCACGCTCCGTGCCCAGGATAATGCTTGCCGGGTGTTCTCGGTGAAGATCACGTTGCGCGTTTTGTTGAGTGCGGACCTTCCAAGCCGAGCGCTGTCTGCCGCGCGAACGTCTCGCACTCGCGTAAGCACAACGGTTTGCGCAGCGTCGAAAAGCTCCGCGGCCATTCGGTCGGTGTCCTTGTCGGTCATCGCTCCGAACACCAGGGTGATCGGACCTCGAGCGAACTCATCCAGGTAAGCTCGCAGCGCGCGAGCACCGGCAGGGTTATGGGCTCCATCAAGCAGAACGACCGGGCGATCATCAATCAGCTCCAATCGTCCAGGCCAGCTTACGTCGCGCAAACCCTTGACTATCGCCTTGCGTGTAATCGTAAACCCCGACTCGTTCAACAGCTCTGCCGCTTCGATCGCACTGGCAGCGTTATCGGCTTGATGCCGCCCTCGCAAGCCCAACAGAATCCGCGTGTAGTTGGTATGAGACGACTCGTACTCGAAGGCTACCCGGCCGAATTCACTCGTCTTGATCGTCGCCGGTTGGTTTGTAAATACCGGAAGCACCCCGGTCTCAAGGCATCGGCGCATCAGCACCTCGCTCGCCTCCGGATGCCGCTGCCGGCCCAGCACAGCTCTAGCGCCCGGTACGATGATCGCGGCTTTTTCCGCGGCGATCTGGTCGATCGTGTTGCCTAGTATGTTCTGATGATCGAGGTCTATCGAGGTGACCACGGAAACAATTCGACTTGCTGCGTTTGTCGCGTCGAGCCTCCCGCCAAGACCCACTTCCAAGACTGCAAGCTCGGTTTCGCACTCTTGAAAGTATTTCAGCGCGATTGCAGTAATCTGTTCGAAAAAAGTTGGAGAAGCTTCAAGATGACCCGACGCTACCAGGGCCTCGCTCGCCTCGCGAACGAGCGACGCAAGCCTCGCAAAGTCCGATTCTGTAATTTCCCGCCCACGGAACCGAATGCGTTCCTGGATGCGCAACAGATGGGGAGATGTGAATAAGGCGCTGCGATGACCCGCGGCGGCAACGATTGAATCGAGCATTGCCGCGACCGAACCTTTGCCGTTGGTTCCCGCCACGATGACCGACTTGAACGAGTTCTCCGGGTGACCGATTTTCTCTAGCAGCAGTCGTATGCTCTCGAGCCCGAACTTTGCCGCGAGCACCTCGTGCCCGAGTGAGTACAGATAGCTGACCGAAGTTGCGAAATCCATTTCAAACCCTGGTTCCAAGCTCGTTTTGAGCTCATTCCACGCAGGAACACGAAACGCAGAACCTCAAACAGAGAAGCCGTCCAATCTCTGCGCGGTTCTGCGTCGTTTTGCGCCTCTGCAGTGAAATATGAACTTGCTTAACCCCCGAATGGCGTCCTGACCCGTCAAGCGGCGCGCTATGCAGGTTTGCCGTTTGGTGACATGAAGTCGAGCGAGCGCACGATGAAGTCCTTCAAGTCTTTTCTCTCTACCACTGCGTCAAGCATCCCGTGTTCGAGCAAAAATTCCGCGCGTTGAAACCCTTCGGGCAACTTCTGCTTTATCGTTTGCTCGATCACCCGTGGTCCGGCGAACCCAATTTGCGCGCCCGGCTCGGCAACATTCAGATCGCCCAGCATCGCAAAGCTGGCGGTTACTCCTCCAGTCGTCGGATCGGTTAGAATCGAAATAAATGGAAGACCGGCTTCATCAAGCCGCGCAAGCGCCGCTGAGATTTTTGCCATCTGCATAAGTGAGATGGCGCCCTCTTGCATTCGAGCGCCGCCGGATGCTGAGAACACGATCAGCGCCGAGTTGGACTTGATAGCTTGCTCGATTGCACGCGTGATCTTTTCACCAACTACCGCTCCCATTGATCCGCCGATGAACGACAACTCCATCGCGCAGACGACCGACGGGCGCCCGCCCACTTTGCCCTCAGCGGTTATAAGCGCGTCCAGCACGTGAGTATTCTGCTGCATTTCGCGCAGCCGGGCGCGATAACTCTTGGTGTCGGAAAAACGAAGCGGGTCGGTCGATGAAAGCTCCGCATCCAGCTCGACCCACTCGTCGTCATCGAGGGTCAGCTCCAATCGCTCGATGGCGCTGATTCGGCGGTGGTGGCCACATCGCGGACACACGTTGAGGTTCTCTTCGACCTCGCGCTTGAGGAGCATCTCTTCACACCCCTGGCATTTCACAAACAGCCCTTCTGTTCGGACTGTTCGCTCCTCACTCTCGTCGGGCCGTTTCGGCCGTCCTTTTTTCTTGAACCAGCTCATCGGTTTCGGCTTCGCGGTTCGGCGTTCGGCGGATTCTGGCTTCTCGTTTCTGGTTTGTTGTTTGGGTTATATTTAGGTTGCGACCCCAACAAGCGCGCACCTTAAGACCCAGAAACAAGAAACCAAAAACTAGAAACCGTAAACTCCAATCCCCGCCCCGAACCTTATTTGCCCCTCTTGCTGAAGTCGGTCATCTTCTCCGGGATCCCGGCGCGGCGGTTTACAACTCGCGCTAGAATGAACAACAGATCCGAAAGACGATTGAGATAAACGATAGTCTCGGGATTCACATGCTCGATCGCTGAGAGAGCAACCGCCCGCCGTTCGGCCCGCCTGGCAACAGTTCGGGCCAGGTGAAGCGCGGACCCTGCCTCCGAGCCTCCTGGCAGGATGAACTCCTTTAGCGGCTCGAGCTCGGCGAGAAAGCGGTCCGCCAGTTGTTCGAGATTCGTCACGAACGAAGCTCCGATCCGCGGGACCTCAATTTCCGATGGACTGGCGAGGTCCGCGCCGAGTGTGAACAAGTCGTTTTGAATCAACCCGAGTACTTCATCGATCTCCTTGCCGCAGGTCTGGGCCCGAGCTTGCCCAATGACACAATTAAGCTCGTCAACCTCCCCATAAGCCTCGACTCGCAAGCTCGCTTTGCTCACCCGCGCGCCGCCGACAAGAGAAGTTTCGCCTTGATCTCCGGTCTTTGTGTAGACCCTGTTGATTCGCATTGCTATTAAAGTGAGTGACAATTCTAGGCTCGCATATGAACGATGTCAAAGTTGCTGGTTTCGGATTCAGGGTTTCGGGTTCAGGGTAACCCGAACCTTAAGCAAGTTGCCCGATGGACACGATGTCGGATACTCTGGCGTCTCCGGAGCAAACCCTCAATGGCAAGGATTACGGTAGGCATACTCGGACTGGGAACAGTCGGAACCGGCGTCGTTAAGCTTCTGGCAAATGACCCGCGGTTCAGAATTAAGTGGGTCGCCGTTCGCGATAAATCCAAGACCCGCCAGGTCGATCTGTCTTCGATTCGTGTCACCGATCGGCCCGGTGACATAGTTGACGACCCCGAGGTTGAGATAGTGATCGAAGTCGCCGGCGGCATCAGTCATATCTACGAGTTCATCAAGCGAGCAATCGTAAATGGAAAGCACATCGTAACCGCCAACAAAGAAATGATCGCGCAGCACGGATCCGAGATTTTTCAACTGGCCCATCGGAACAACGTGACAATGTTGTTTGAAGCCGCGGTTGGGGGCGGCATCCCACTGATCTCGACAATCCAACGGGGCCTCCAGGCGAATGAGATTTCAAGCGTCGCGGGAATCCTGAACGGGACTACAAACTACATACTCACCGAGATGGAAGCACGCGGGCAGAGCTTCGGAGATGCGCTGGCCGGCGCGCAGAGGCTTGGCTTCGCCGAGGCCGACCCAACCAGCGACGTAGAAGGTTTCGACGTAGCCTACAAGATCACCATCCTGGCCTCGCTCGCATTTGGCCGCTTCGTGGACGCGAGTCTAGTTCACAGACAGGGCATCACCCGGATAACCGATCTTGATATAGCGATGGCCAACGAGTTCGGTTATCGAATTAAGATGATCGGTTTCGCGCGCCGCGGACAGAACTGTCTCGACGTCAGGGCCCATCCGATGCTAGTTCCGATTCATCACCCGCTCGCATCGGTGGAAGGCGCTAACAACGCCATCTTCATAAGCGGGAGTGCGGTTGGCGAAGTGATGCTCGTCGGTCCCGGGGCGGGCCAGATGCCGACAGCGAGCGCGGTTGTCGGAGACCTTATCAACCTTGCAAGCGCGCTCCGGTTGCCGGACTTCGCCCCTTATTTTCAGCCGGTGATCGATTCGAATGACGCGCCGCTGTGCTCGATCGAGGATAACGAGAGCGCGTTTTATGTTCGGCTCGAAACGGAAGACAGTCCGGGCGTTATCGGTAACATTGGGCACGCGCTGGGCGGGCACGAGGTGAGCTTGCACAGCTTGCTTCAACGCGGGGTCCCGCGGGCGGGACCGGCCACAATCATCTTGCTCACCCATCGCGCGAGCGAGAGGAGCGTTGCTCGCGCGCTCAAAGAAATAGAAGCGCAGGCCACGACCAAACAAGTGGGAGTGGTGTTGAGAGTTTGGGGTTAGTTTGGGGTTCCGGGTTCAGGGTTCCGGGTTCCAGGGTTTTTGGTCTCTGGTTTGTGGTTTGGGGTTTGGGTTTTGAATAGGGTTGCGACCTAAGATGGCGAACAGCCCTGAGCGCGCTCTTTTAAACTAGAAACCACAAACCACAAACCCGCAACCCTGAACCCGGAACTCGGAACCCGAACCCATTTTTTATGCTTGTTCAAAAGTTCGGTGGCACGTCAGTCAAATCCCTCGCCCGCGTCAAGAACGTTGCGAGCATCATCTCGCGCGCTGCTCAGCAAGACTCAGTCGTCGCGGTTGTCTCGGCGATGGGTGACACAACGGACTATCTGATGAAGCTCGCCCATCAAGCCAGCGACTCGCCAAATCAGCGCGAGCTCGCTGCGCTTCTTGCGACCGGCGAACAAATCTCGGCCGCGCTCGTGGCAATGGCGCTCGCCGAAATGGACGTGCGAGCCGTCTCGCTGACCGGGGCCCAGCTCGGCATCACGACGGAAAGCGTTCACGCGGCGGCACGAATAGTCGACATCAAAACCGAAAGGGTCAGGCGTCATCTGGAAAACGGATTGGTGGTTGTAGCGGCTGGGTTCCAGGGTACAACCTCCGAAGGCGATACGACTACGCTCGGCCGCGGCGGTTCTGACACGACAGCCGTGGCACTTGCGGCAGCCCTAGGCGCATCGCGCTGTGACATCTTCACCGATGTCAGCGGAATTTACACCGCTGATCCGAACATCGTTCCTACAGCCCGCTTGCTGAAGGAAGTCTCATACGAAGAGATGCTCGAGATGGCTCGAGTGGGCGCGCAGGTGCTTCACCCGCGAGCTGTCGAGCTTGCCCGAAAACACAGAATCCCGGTGAGAGTGAGAAATACGTTTGACCCGGAACACCAGGGCACGATCTTAAGAGGAGCTGATGAAATGGAAATCTACCGGCCCGTGAGCGGCGTTACCGTCGATCGGGATCAAGCGCGGTTGGCGATTCTCAAGGTGCCCGACCGGCCCGGAATTGCAGGCGAGATCTTCGGCGCGCTCGCCCAGAGCCGAGTGGGCGTCGATATGATCATCCAGGCGTTTCACGAAGGTCGCTCGGTCAACGATATTACTTTCACGGTCAAGCGCGGCGACCTCAACACCGCACGCGCGGCGCTGGAACAAGCAGCATCGCGAACAGGGGCCGAAGGTGTCCTCGCCGATGAAGACGTTGCAAAGGTGAGCATCGTTGGCGCCGGGCTAATGGACCAACCAGATGTGGCCGCCAGAATGTTTTCGGCGCTCGGCCGGGCGGGAATCAATATCAAGATGATCTCGACGTCGGACATCCGAATTAGCTGCGTGGTAAGCGACCAGGATGCCGAACGCGCGGTTAATCTCGTTCACGACCTCTTTCATCTTGATGAACAGGAATCACCTGACTAACATTCGGGGTCGTCTCAGGCTGCTAAAACTCAGGTCGCGACAGGCTTCCACTCGAATACGAATTCGCAGCAATCTGATCCAGTCGATAGGCACTTGGGGTGAGAACCCTTAACATTGGACGCCCCGGTCAGTTCGAGCGATCGGCTCCAGAATCCGCCCAGGCTGGTGCAGATGGCACCGGTCGGTTTGGCGCCCGGCTCGTAGCGATAACGCACCAGGCACGACGCTGGTCCCGTTATCTCGGTCTCAAGCTTCCGCGTGTCGTGGAAGAAAAACTCTCCGATTGAAGTGAACTTCTCCACTTGCTTGATCGGGTCGTGAGCTAATAAAGAGCGGTATACGCCGGTGAACGCATGCTCTGCCATGAACCGCCCAATCTCGGTAGTGATATCGCGGTCCGCTTTTTTGACCAGAGGCCGAGTCAGCCTTCGAAGCGCATGAAGCGAGTCATAAGGATACCAGCTCGCATCCAGAAACTTCCCCGGCACCAGGCGGCGGTCCTCGGGGCTAAGCGCGGCCAGAGCGTTGGCAACCGCTTGCTCACCGTATCGATCATTCACGAACTTTACCCAGGCGTTGAGCAGTATTCCCTTTACTTCGGCCATGGCTTTTTACCTGATCCAACTGTGAACTTGAGCAGGCTTCGGAGTCAATGTCAACCCCAGACTTCCGGGTTTCGAAGCTCGTTGTTCCCGGGCACAGCAGGCACTCCGAAGCCATAATGATGGGACACCACACCTCGATTGACAATATCTGGTCCCGTGAGATAAACAGTCAGCTCCCAATTCACTTCTGGCATTCAGTTAACACCCCGGGAGCACCACCCATATGAAGCCTTATTACCACGCTGTTCGGTTTGTTCTGATAATCGTTCTCAGTGCCGGCAACATCCTTACGGTTACCGGTCAACAAGGAATGGTGGCCGAGAATCCTACCGACCTGGTGCGATCCGGCGACAAGGTAATCAAGCTTAACGACGCTATCAGTATGGTCCAGGGTTTCGGCAACACCTTCCTGATCGCTACGAGCGAAGGCAACGTCATCATCGATACATCGATCGCGCTACATGCTCGCAAGCATCATCAGCTCCTGACGGCCGAGAACAACGGGCCGATCAAATACATCATCTTGACACACGGGCACGGAGATCACACCGGCGGCGTACCGCTCTGGAAGCAAGCGGGCACTAAAATAATCGCTCAAAAAACCCACGTTGAGCTTATGAACTATCAGACTCGACTCGCCGCCTTCTATTCAAAACGCAACGCTGCGCAGTTTGCCTTGAATGTCCCTCAAGTTGGGAATTGGGCCGGCAACTACGGCGCAAAGATCGAGCCCACCATCCTGTTCGACGACAAGTATGAGTTCACGCTGGGCGGGACCAGCTTCGAGATCTACCGGGCGCCGAGTGAGACCTACGATCATTTGATGGTATGGGTGCCAAAATACAAGGCCGTCTTTACCGGCGACGTTTATTATGAATCGTTCCCGAACATTTACACGCTGCGCGGAACCCAACCGCGTTGGGCGCTCGACTATGTGACCTCTCTCAACGCAATCCTGGCGCTTAAGCCAGAAATGGTTGTCCCGAGTCACGGATTTCCAATTCGCACCAACGAAGAGATTGTGCGCCGTCTGACGCGTTACCGCGATGCGATTCAATATGTCCACGACGAAACAGTCAAAGGAATGAATGCCGGCAAAGACGTCTACACGTTGATGCGCGAGATCAAGCTGCCCGCGTCGCTCGAAGTTGGAGAGAGCTACGGGAACCTTATCTGGTCTATCAGGGGCATCTACGAAGGCTATGTTGGGTGGTTCGATCTGAACCCGGCGACGATGTATGACAAACCCGCGTCTTCGGTCTATCCCGATCTGGTCAAGTTGGCCGGCGGACCGGACGCGGTCGCCGCGGTCGCCGGCGAGCGCGTGCAAACGGGAGATGCGGTTGCCGCGCTTCATCTAACTGACATTGCTCTAACAGCGCAGCCGGATCACCGGAAAGCGTTGGAAACGAGGCTTAAGGCGCTTGAGATACTTCGCAGCCGCTGCAAGAATACTAACGAAAGAGGCTGGCTGGACTACAGCATAAAGATCACGAAGACGAAGCTTGGGGATAGGTAGCGACCCCAAAAAAGCAAACATCATCAATCGGGAAGCATCAGTTAATCAGAACTACTTATGAAACTTGCTGCAATAGACATCGGTTCCAATTCAATCCATCTTGTAATCGTCCGGGCCGTACAGGGTCAGCATCCGGAAATCATCGATCGCGAGAAGGAAATGGTCCGCCTGGGCGCAGGCACCTTGCGCGAGCACCGGCTCTCAAAGAAAACAATCGAGAGGGCCATGACTACCCTCCGGCGTTTCAAGAAGATGGCCGAGCATAACGGCGCGACTCCGATAATCACCACCGCAACATCCGCGGTTCGCGAATCGCGCAACTCCGATGCGTTTATTGAGCAGGTTCGCAAAGAAGTCGGTCTCAACGTGCGGGTCCTGCCCGGAGTCGAAGAAGCGCGGCTGATAGCGATGGCTGTTTCTGAAGTGACCGACTTCAATAACCGTCGCGCTCTGATAATCGACATCGGCGGCGGTTCTACTGAGTTCATCATAACCAGCGGCGGCGAGCCTGAGCTGTTGTTGTCGCTTCGGGTCGGCGCGGTCAGACTTACCGAGAAGTTCATCAATACCGATCCCGTTTCCTCCGAGGAACGAAACCGCTTGATCGCGAGCATCCGATCAGATTTCACTCGTGCGGCGTCTGAAATCAGAAACGTGGGATTTGATTTTGTCATAGGCACCTCAGGCACCGCGCTAAACATGGTGGACGCTGCGGTGCACGAGCAGGATCTGAACAGTGATGAGAACGCGTCAGACTTCGAGTCGTTCAGTCAGACAGTCACGCTCTCACAGATCGAGTGGTTGAATCGGAAATTGGCGCGAATGTCTGTGCGAGAACGCCGTCGTGTCCCGGGCATTGAGAAGGGCCGCGCGGACATCATCATCGCCGGCGGGTTGTTGCTCGAATGCATTTTGTCTGAATTGGGTGCAAGTGAGATAACCAGTTGCGATTGGTCTTTGAGAGAGGGGGTTATTCTCGACTACCTGAAACGCGGGCGCGAGTTGTTTGCGACCGCACCGGCTAAGCACGCGCCGGTATTGGTCGGGGCGGGCACCCAGGACACGCTGCTGAATCCAGCGACTGACGACTCGGCGCTCGATGTGCGCGCTCGATCGGTGCTGTCTGTAGCCCGTCGCTACAGCTACGACGAAACTCACTCCCATCACGTGGCAATGCTCGCCACCCAGATATTCGATGGCACACGCGAGCTGCACCGGCTCAGCGAGCACGATCGCAAGTTGCTGCAGTACGCCGCGATACTTCACGATATCGGTTATCACATCGCGCACAACAATCATCATCGTCACGGGCTCTATCTGATAAAGAATTCCGAGATGCCGGGATTCCTTGGTGACGAGATCGCGATGATGGCAACGATGGTGCGATACCACCGCGGGTCATTGCCGGCGAAACCGATGGACGAACGGACTCGGCGCGAGCACGAAGACTACTTCGCGCTCGATCGCAAACAACGCGCGAAAATGTTGCGGCTCGCATCGATACTCCAGATTGCCGATGGGCTCGACCGTTCTCATCAGCAGTCGATCACCGGTGTGGAGTGTGACGTTGCTAATGGGGCGGTCACGATCTACGCCGATTGCGAAGACGAAGAGTGCGAGTTGGAGATGTGGTCGGCCGAGCGCAAGGCCGCATGGTTTGGCGACACATTCAGTGTGAATATTAGATTCGAGCGCCGGCCTGCGGGCTCGATACAGACAGAAGCGGCGGCAGTTTAGCCGTCAAGCATCAAGTTTTGAGTTCAAGCTTTAGCTTGCCCAAGTTCTGAGTTCAAGCTTCAGCTTGCCCACGTTCTGAGTTCAAGCTTCAGCTTGCCCACGTTCTGAGTTCAAGCTTCAGCTTGCCCACGTTCTGAGTTCAAGCTTAACGTTGAACTCTTCTCCAACCGCAAAAACTCACTTTGAGCAATGCCTTCACATTCACGTGCTAAATCTCTGTCAGACTGCGCCTTTTCCCAACGGCCCTATCATTGACACCATTAACTGCTTTTGCATAACATAGGCCTGCGCGGGTTTTCTGGCCATCAACCTGCGCTGATCAAGCACGCGGTCCGGTGACGCTGGCCTCGCGCTGAAGTTCGAGCAAGGGGCAGGGTCATGACTAAGGCCGATCTCGCACGGATGGTGTACGAAAGTCACGGCGGGCTGACAAACCGGGATGCATCTCGTCTGGTCGATTTGATGTTTGATATCGTCAAGCGCCAGTTACAACACGGCGAGAGTGTTCACATTGTGGGTTTTGGCACCCTCGAAGTCGTCAATCGAAAACCCAGGCGGGGGCGAAATCCCATTACCGGTGAGCCGATTGAATTGGCGGGCCATCGCGCCCTGGTGTTCAGGCCGTCGCGTTCAATGCGCTCAGTTTAGAACCTGGGCCGGCTGGTCAACTTAAAGCGCGGATAGAAATCATGGAATCCGCATCAAGAATCCCGGAAAAGCTGTTCTTCAGAATCGGGGAAGTGTGCGACCTGATAAAGGTCCAGCCACACGTTCTCCGTTATTGGGAGACCGAGTTTCCAATGCTCGCGCCTCAAAAGAATCGCGCGGGTCAACGAGTCTACCGTCGCAAAGACGTCGAGATGGTTCTCAAGATTCGTGACTTGCTCTATGAAGAAAAGTTCACCATTGCCGGCGCGAAGAAGAGGCTGATGGAAGAGGCGCGAGGAAGCTCGCCACGCTCAAAACTTGCCGAGGGCCCGCCAGAAGAGACCGCAGAAACAAAACCGGCGCGTTCGGATGACTCCCAACCCGTCTCACAACCGGCGAATCACTCACACTCTCCACAAACTCGCGGTGTGCTGCGTATGATCAAGAGCGATCTTGAGGATTTATTGACACGGCTAAAACGCGGATGCTAGCATCGAACGTTGAACGCCAAAGTGCAAAAGCTTCTGTGTACGGGACGTGGCGCAGCCTGGTAGCGCGCTTCCTTGGGGTGGAAGAGGTCGCTGGTTCAAATCCAGTCGTCCCGATTAAAAACCCAGGCGAAAGACTAAAGACAGAGGCCCTCGAAGGTTAGACGCGCTTGTACGCGTTGAAGGATTCGAGTCTCCATCTTTCGAGTTTCGTCCTGGGCTTTCTAGTCTCAGCGCTCCGTGATCCTATGCCGTGCATATTAGTCACCAACGATGACGGGATACATTCCGCGGGGATCATTGCACTTGCCGAAGCCCTGCGCGCAGTCGGTGAAGTGTGGGTCGTTGCGCCGGCCCATGAAATGAGCGCCGCTTCACATTCGCTGACGTTGACCCGCCCTCTGCGGATAGAAAAGATCGACGACTATCACTTCTCGGTCGACGGTACGCCTACTGATTGCGTCACTCTTGCGATGAATCATTTGCTTAAAGACGGCTTACCCGACATTGTCGTATCCGGAATAAACAAGGGCGGGAATCTGGGAGAGGATGTCAGCTACTCGGGGACGGTTGCAGGCGCGTTGGAGGCGTCGATATACGGTCTTCCGGGAATCGCGGTCAGTCTGGTTCAGAGGACCAATTTCGATTTCGGACCGGCCGCCCGGTTCGCAACTGAGCTGGCGCGGCGCGTCTTGGGAGATGGATTGCCGCGCGGGACGCTTCTCAATGTCAACGTTCCGCCAGGTCCCGTTCGCGGTCTCAGGGTAACTCGGCAAGGAACCAAAAACATCAGACCCAATATCATCGAAGGCACAGATCCACGGCAGCGAAAGTACTACTGGATTGGAGAGGAATCACTCACCTGGAACGAAGAAGCGGGCACCGACTACGAAGCGCTGGGTCACGGCCTGGTCTCGATAACGCCTCTCCGTACAGATCTGACCGACTACCGCGTGCTGGAAGAATTCAAGTCGCGCGACTGGGACGTCGTTTTGGAATCCCAACCGAAATGACTAATCAAACCGCAGAACATGTTTCAGACGCCGGTTTGCATAAGTCTCACCGCGCAAAGATGGTTGACCTGCTTCGCTCACGAGGAATTCAAGACACCCAGGTCTTGAATGCAATGGCCGAGATCCCGCGGCATCTGTTCGTACCGGATGCGCTGGCGGGCAAGGCATATGGCGATCATGCGCTGCCGATCGGCGATATGCAGACGATCTCGCAGCCTTATATGGTTGCGCGCATGACTGAACTCCTCGAAGTAAACAAGGACTCGACCGTGCTCGAGATCGGCGCCGGCTCAGGCTATCAGACCGCTGTTTTGTCGGAAGTGGCAGGCCGCGTGTTTGCCATCGAACGAATCAGCAAGCTGGCGCGGACAGCTCAAGCGAACATACGAAAGTTGGGCTGCTACAACGCCACCGTCAAATGGTTCGACGGCACAATCGGCTGGAGCGATCACGCGCCGTATGACGGCATCCTCGTTGCCGCGGCAAGCCCCGACGTGCCCGAGCCGCTGATCAAACAACTGAGCATCGGCGGCAATCTTGTTATCCCCGTTGGCGACGCCGAGCAACAGGTGCTGGTGCGAATCATCAGAACAGAAACCGGCATCAAACGCGAAGACCATGGCCTCTGCCAATTTGTTAAGCTGATCGGACGGCACGGCTGGCCGAACTAACCGGCACGATCGAAACGCATCGGCTGTTCTTGGCTCGGAATCATCATGGAATTTATCAGCAAGTTAATAGACGTCTTCCTTCACCTCGACAAACACCTCAACGAGATTATCGGCCAATACGGAGCCTGGACTTATCTGATCTTGTTTCTCATCGTTTTCTGCGAGACCGGCCTGGTTGTTACGCCTGTCCTCCCGGGCGACTCCTTGCTCTTTGCCGCGGGGACATTTGCGGCTCTCGGATCATTGAATGTGTTTTGGCTTTTTGTTTTACTGACACTCGCGGCGGTCCTGGGCGACACGGTCAACTACTGGATAGGTCATTGGGTCGGTCCAAAGATATTCCATCGCGAAAACGTCCGGTTTCTGAATAAGAAACATCTGGAACGAACTCACGCGTTTTATGAACGATATGGCGGCAAGACGATCATCATCGCCCGGTTCATACCCATCGTCAGGACGTTTGCGCCTTTTGTCGCGGGAATCGGAAGCATGACTTACTGGCGGTTCATCGCCTACAACGTGATCGGCGGCGTGGCTTGGGTCGCACTATGCGTCTTCGCCGGTTTCTTTTTTGGGAATCTGGCGATAGTGAAGAATAACTTTTCGCTTGCTATCATAGCGATCGTTCTCATTTCGGTGCTTCCAATGTTGGCCGAGTACTTCCGTCATCGCATGGCGAAGCCAGGGCGAACCTCGATATAGG
>JBASRM010000191.1:0-10280 GCA_049273835.1 Blastocatellia bacterium
GATAAGGCTCGACCGATAAGGCTCGACCGATAAGGCTCGACCGATAAGGCTCGACCGATAAGGCTCGACCGATAAGGCTCGACCGATAAGGCTCGACTCGTCGAAGCCCCCTCCGCAAGCCTATCTGCCATACACCGGCTCAAAGCTGAACTTGCTCGCCACGAAGTCTCTAACCTGTGAGTAAATTCCATCCGCATCCAGTCCATACTTCGCCAACAACAAGCTCTGGCTCGCGTGCTCGATGATCTTGTCAGGAAATCCAAGCCGCAGCAGCCGGACTTCAGTCAGGTGGTTCTCTTCCAGCAGCTCCATTACCGCGCTGCCAAACCCGCCCATCAAATAGTGGTCTTCTACCGTTACGATTGCCCCGTGTGACCGTGCAAGCGCAAGAATCAGCTCCGAATCCAGCGGCTTGACGAAGCGAGCATTGACGACTGTAACGTTCATCCCTTCAACCGTGAGCCTCTCGGCAGCCTTCTCGCAATAGCTGACCTGGGAGCCGATTCCCAAAATCGCGACGTCCGTCCCCTCGCGCAGAATCTCGGCCTTGCCAATTTCCAGCAAATGAATCGTCTCATCCATTGCCACGCCGACCGCGCTCCCTCGCGGGTAACGCACCGACGCCGGTCCATCGTACATAACCCCGGTCTTCAACATGTGCCGGAGCTCGTTCTCATCTTTGGGCGCCATGATCACAAATCCCGGCATCGGACGCAGGTAAGCGAAATCCATCAACCCATGATGAGTAGGTCCATCGGCCCCCGCAACACCCGCTCGATCAAGCGCGAATGTCACGTCGAGGCCCATCAACACGACATCGTGGAAGATCTGATCGTACGCTCGCTGCAAAAACGTCGAGTAGATCGCCGCGATAGGTTTTAACCCTTCGGTAGCCATCCCCGCCGCGAAGGTCACCGCGTGCTGTTCGGCTATAGCGGTGTCAAAGGTTCGAGTAGGGAACTCCTTCATTACCTTGCTGAGCCCCGTTCCATCGGGCATCGCTGCGGTGATAGCGACGATGCGTTCGTCTTCCCTCATCAAGTCGATCGTTGCCTGCGCAAAAACGGCTGTGTAAGCCGGCGCCGTCGCCGGCTCCTTGATGAACTTGCCGGTCGCTATCTCAAACGCAGAGGTGCCGTGCCAGGCCGCTTTGTCGCGCTCGGCCGGTTCATAACCCTTGCCCTTTACCGTCAACGCGTGAAGCAAAACCGGCCCTGATTCGCTCTTGGCTTCATCCAGCGTTTGCAGTATCGAGTTGATATCGTGTCCGTTGATCGGACCCAGGTACTTGAGCCCGAGTTCTTCCCAAAGCGAACCGGGTATGAACGCGCGCGCCAGAGTGTCCTTCACCGCTTTCGCGCTCGAAAGCATTAGCTCGCCGAACGCGGGAATAGACTTGAGCCATTCCTCAACTTCATGTTTCAGCTCGTTGTATGGCCGCGCACCGCGGATTCGATTCAAGTAGCCCGCAAGCGCGCCTACATTGGGCGAGATCGACATCTCGTTGTCGTTCAGTAGGATTATCATCCGCTTCTTGAGATGCCCGACCTGATTTATCCCTTCAAGCGCCATGCCTGCCGTCAATCCCGCGTCGCCGATGAACGCTGTAACGTTGAAGTCTTCACCTTTCAAATCACGCGCAGCAGCAATACCCAAAGCCGCAGAGATCGAAGTGCCCGCGTGAGCGGCGTTGAACACGTCATATTCTGACTCTTCACGACGCAAAAAGCCGCTCAATCCGTTGTATTGGCGTATGGTTGGGAACTGATCGCGTCGCCCGGTGAGGATTTTGTGCGCGTAAGCTTGATGACCTATGTCAAACACCAGCTTGTCGCGCGGCGTATCCAGCGCGTAATGAAGCGCAACGATCAATTCAACCGGACCGAGGCTTGCACCGGTGTGGCCGCCGATCTTCGACAGAGTCTCGATCATGTACTCGCGGATCTCGTCGGCAAGCGGTTGCAATTTTGATTGCGGGAGCCGTTTGAGGTCCGCAGGATTGTTGATCTGTGAAAGCAGCTTCATAATAACCCTTGTTCTCCTGAAATTTTGAGCCTGGTCTGAAGTTACAAAGATAGCGACGTCACCAGTTTCTTGCAATGATGAATCTCGCCAATTCCTCGAGCACTCGGGTCTTCATGCCGAGACCCGAGACGATCTCGACCGCCTCGTCGACAAGCTCGCGCGCTCGGGCCCGCGAAGCAGCTATCCCGTGGAGCGCCGGATAGGTTGCCTTTTTGGCCGCCTGATCTTTGCCGGGGGTCTTGCCAAGCTGCTCGCGTGTGGAGGTCTGATCGAGGATGTCATCGGCGATCTGAAACGCCAGACCGATGCGCTGTCCATACCCGCGGAGCTTATCAAGTTGATCCTGATTTGCGCCTGCAATTATTCCGCCTATGACGACGGATGCCGTTATCATCGCGCCGGTTTTCGATCGATGAATGTATTCGAGCGCGTCGGCAACTACAGGCTTGCCCTCGCTTTCGATGTCGGCCATCTGCCCGCCAATCAACGCATCGACGGTGCCCGCGGCGGTTGCCACTTCTCGGATCACCCTAACTTGCCGGTCAGCATCGCGTCCCGGAGCGTCGGCGGCCAACACGCGGAAAGCCTGCGTCAGTAGCGCATCTCCCGCGAGAATGGCGACTGCCTCGCCGTAAGCCTTGTGACAGGTCGGCCGCCCCCGGCGCAAATCGTCGTTGTCCATCGCAGGCAGATCGTCGTGGATCAGCGAGTAGGTGTGAATCATCTCGATCGCGCAAGCAGCCGGCATAAGATCATCGGAGTCCGCGCCAAAAGCCTCCCCGGCCGCGAGCACCAGCACCGGCCTGAGCCGTTTTCCGCCAGCGAGCAAGCTGTATCGCATCGCACGGTGAAGTTGCGCGGGGGGCGTCGTCTCTGAGGGCACAAGCCGGTCGAGCCATTCGTTTACTTCTGCCGCGCGCCGTGCCAGATAATGAGTGATCGTTTCGGTACCCGTCATTCGTTTTTCGAGCGCCGTCTATTCCTCCTCCGGTTCTTCGAAGGGCGCGGGCCTGTAAGCGCCATCGTTGCCGCGAAGAAGTATTTCGACTTTGCGTTCGGCGTCGTCCAGCCGCTTTTGGCACTCGCGCGAAAGACGCACGCCGTGCTCGAATAACTCGAGAGACCGATCGAGCGGCAGATCCCCCCCTTCGAGCTGGCGTACGATCTGCTCGAGCTCGTCCAGCGAAGCTTCAAAACTCTTCTGTGCTGTCATCGCGCCTTCCACATCCTGTAATGTCCTATAATCTTCCAGGTCATCAACACGTCTTCGAGCCTTGCGCCTGCACCAATGTTGTGCACAACCAGGTAGTTCTGCGTCCCTTCGGCAACCACATCGGTGACGAGCCCGATGTGTAGAAGACCGTTATCGAGCCTTTCTGGACTAATCCTTCGTGCAATCGATCTCACCGTCCGATACGCGTACTCGAACTCTCTCACCCGAGTCGATATCGCTCGCGCGTTTGATCACTATCCCCTGGGAGTCAAAGGCAATTGCATACCCGCGCGCGAGCACCCCAAGAGGAGAAAGCGAATCTAGCTTGCCTGCTGCCAGCGAAACTCGCTCGCTTCCACTCTCCAGCATGGTTCTGGCACCTGCGTGAAGCCGCGCGCTCAATTGTCCCAGTCTGCTTCTTTGCTCGACGACCCGTCTCCGCAAATCGGCGTCACTCAACCGCAGCGCGAGCCCGGCGTGACGGGCGCGGCGGGTCTTCAAAGCGGCTCTGACGGCCGATTGGATGGAGAACCCCGCGTCGTCAACCCGCTGAGACAGTAGTCGCATCCTCGTCTCGACCTGAGCGAACCCGCGACTGGACTCAAGATCGGATAGCCTGCCACGCAACGCGAGCAGGCGGTACTGGAACGCCTTTCTCAGGTCTTCAGCCAGCCCTGCGGTTCGGGCGCACATTTCATCGCGCGCGGCAGCGACCATCTCGGCGGCGGCCGACGGAGTTGAGGCTCGCAGATCGGCAACCAGGTCGGCAATTGTGAAATCACTCTCGTGACCGACGGCCGAGATGATCGGGACTCGCGAGTTGTAAATTGCCCGCGCCACCGTTTCATCGTTAAAGCTCGACAGGTCTTCGGTCGAGCCGCCGCCCCGGCCTACGATGATCGCGTCCAGTTCCCTGCGCGAGTTCAATAGCCGGATGCCGCGGGCGATATCTGATGCGGCGCCCTCGCCCTGAACACGTACCGGAGCGATCAATACGCTCACTCCTTCATTACGCCTTTTCAAGACTCTGATGATGTCGCGGATTGCGGCGCCTGTCGGAGAGGTCACCACTCCAATGCATCGCGGAAAGATGGGCAACGAACGCTTGCGCTCGATTGCAAACAGACCATCGGCGGCCAGCCTTTTTTTTAATTGTTCCAGCGCCAGTTGCAGAGCGCCCGCGCCCACCGGCTCCATGAATTCGACGATCAGTTGGTATTCGCCTCGCGCATCGTAGATCGACAGCCGCCCTCTCGCGATAACGTGCAATCCGTCTTCCGGGATGAACCGAATCGTGCGATTCTGCATCCTGAAACTGGCGCACCGCAGAGAGGCGGAGTCGTCTTTGATCGAGAAATACCAGTGGCCCGAGGAGTGACGGCGGTAATTCGAGATCTCGCCTTCCACGTAGATATCGATGAATTCGCGTTCTACAACTGACTTGAGCCGGGCGGTGAGTTCGGACACCGACCACGCGCGGCGTTGTTGCATGAGTTGTTCGAGGAAACTCAGTTGAGACATTCAGGTTTCCCGCAAGCAGCATCGCGGCGAGCTCAATCGTCCTCTTCGACTCCCAACCTTTCGAGTTCGGCTTGAAGCTTTTTCCAGTCAAACGGTTTGAGGCTGAAAACGGTGCCGTCTATTTCGAATGTCGGCACGATTCGCTTTCCACTGTTCGCCTGTTCGACGATCCGCGCGGCCGCAGCCGATTCTTCGATGTCGACTTCCTCGTAGAATATGCCTTCGTCGTCGAGGAACTGCTTCGCCCGGTTGCAGTCGGCGCTCCAACCCGTCGTGTAGACTTTGACTTCGGGCATGCCAGCCCTCCGTTCAGCTGATGAGCTGCTCAAGGACAGAACGGATTCTACTACGAACAGAACGACGGTGAAAGTTTTTGATTCGACGACTCCGCTGAATTTTTCCACTGCAAAACCGCGGTGGAACCCTGCCAGCTTCAAATGTCTCCAACCAGCGCCTCTCGCGTGCTCGCAACTCGGTGGCGATCGCGGACTTCGGGCTGATGCGGTTTCTTGAGCCGGCGGTGATAAAGTCCCCTAATTGGACCCCTTTTAACAGAACTAAAGGACGGCCAGATCGTTTTTTGAATGTGCGTTGGTACATTTGAGGACCTGCGCTATAATTGCGCACCGAGGTGGCGACATGTTGTTCAAAAGATTCTTCCTCACCGGCTCTTCCTTGGCGTTTCTAGCTCTATTGTTGGTTCTGGCTCCGGCGCGCAGTCTGGGTCAGGATCCATCCGGGCGGCCGAAAGACCCTAAAGGCAAAAAGCCTCCGGTCAAAAAGCCGGTCGATACAAAGCCCCAACCCATCACGATTACATTGACCGTGCTTACCGAACCAACTGAATCGACGGTGTTCGTCAACGGAGAACAGCGCGGGGTGACCAACGGCGAAGGCAAGATCCAGTTCGACAAGCTTCCGCTGGGCCACTACTCAATCGAGGTTCGCAAAGACGGATTCAACCCGATGCTTCGCGGATTCGAAGCGGGAACACAATCGCCGACGCTCCTTTTTAAACTTGAGCCGAATCTCGATGAGCACATCAAGGAGTTCAACAGTCTGATCGCTGCCGGAAAACTTGCCGGGTCTGAGAGCCCGAACGCATTCGAGCTCGTCAGCAAGCTTGCGGTCTCATACGGCGATCGACCGGAAGTTGCGACGCTCAAGAACGTGCTCGCGGCAAAGCTCGTTGAAGGGGTGCCCGTGCTGATCACTCAGTCAGCAACCAATTGGCGAACGGTAACTCGCGAGCAGATGGTAAGCGCGCTCGACATGACAACCAACTCGCTTGCGTTGAAGAAGGATGATGCCCGCGTCCAGGCGGAAGCCGCGTATCTGAGAGGCGCTATAGCTCTGCGGGATTGGCAAGTCGCCGGAGTCACGGCCGCAAAAAGCGAAAACGGCCAGGGCGACGCAGCGGGAAGCGTTAGCGGACCGGCCGCGGCGCGCGCAGAGTTTGAGAATGCGTTGAAGCTCGACGCCTCTTTGATTGCCAGTCGGTATCAGTTGGGCGTGGTGTTGCTTGCCGCCGGCGATGCGGCGGGAGCGGAAGGAGCTCTGGTACAGGTCACGCAGTCGGAGCCTCGATGGACTCCGGCGCATAATGCGCTCGGCTCAGCGTACTACGCCGAGGGTAAGTACGCGGATGCGATCACCGCATATCAGAGAGCTATCGCGATCGAAGGGAACAACCCGTTCGCTGTAGCAGGTCTAGGGCTTGCTCGTGTGGGCAAGGGCGAGAAGGACGGCATAAAAGACATCGAGCGCGCGATAAAACTCGATCCAAACAGCGCGGTGGCTCATCTGAACCTGGGGATCGTCTATTCACAATCGAAGAGCAAGAAAGACTGGCCCAAGGCGGAAGAGGAGTTTAAGAAGGCAATGTCACTGAACCCTCAAAATCTCGAGTTTCAGAATAGTGCCGCTGAACGAATGCTTGCCGAGGTGCAGAAGAGGA
Organism: Blastocatellia bacterium; assembly: GCA_049273835.1. Taxonomy (GTDB): domain Bacteria; phylum Acidobacteriota; class Blastocatellia; order UBA7656; family UBA7656; genus Onstottus_A. The sequence goes on from JBASRM010000191.1 coordinate 6,717, forward strand.
AGAAATGATTTAGAGGGGTTCCTCGTCGGTCCTGGGCCGACTCGCTCCAGCTCAACGGTCACCTAATGTTGAATCTAAGAACTGCGCAACCCTGCTGACGTACAAAGCTTGATCCGCCTGAAATGCATGCCCGTGAATCTCGGAACCCGGGCCGTCAACTACTAACAGATCTCGCATCGAACTTGTTGATCCGTTGTAGAGGCTTTGAGCAACCTCCGGCGGCATCCGGCGGTCGTGCGCTGCCGCGATGAATAGAATGGGCCGGTCGCCGATGCGCCTTACGGCGTCGAGCGCGTCGAGCTTTGAGCCGTCGAAGCCCGCCCGGCGCTCTATGAAAAATCTCAACTCATTCGAAAATGGAAATGTCGGAAGGTGCAAAAAGATTTTGATGTGATGATCGACCGTATCTTTGAACGTCAGAAACGAACTGTCAGAAATCACGGCGGCAACCTCCGGTGTCTCAGCCGCCGCAAGAAGCGCCGCGGTCGCCCCCATCGAAATCCCAAACAAGACAATTCGATCAGTCGAATGGCTCTCTTCACGCAGAAAACGCACTGCCGCTTCAACGTCCAGCCTTTCGTTGTGACCGAGACTCACTCGCGCGGGTCCGCTCATTCCGTGGTTGCGCGAGTCGTACAACAATGCGCCGTAACCTTGCTTCCAAAGTTGCAAAGCGCGATCTAGAAGCTCCCGCCGCGATCTGAAAAGCCCGTGCGAATAGATGATAGTCGCGTGTTTATCGCGACTGGGAACGAGCCATCCGCTTATCTTCACACCGTCTGAAGTCTCGAACACTATATCCTTAAACGGCGCGCCGAGGTCTCCGGGAGTTTGGGTGAGGTTGCGGTCGATCGGGCGGGTCTTGGCGCTTGTGACCAGCATCGCAAAGCCGAACGGAAACACGCCGAAGACGAGAACGAGCGCGATGATGATCAGTGTGATGACAACCCGCTTGAGGATTCTTCGCCATCTGGGGGGCTTGGCTTTTGGATTGTTGTTCAATTCGGGCATTTTTGTCCGGTATTGCTCTGAGTCAAGCTTCAGCTTGCGGAGATATAAGCAGCCTAACGGCTGAACTCAGAACGTTACATCCCTCTTTACGCTGGCGAGTCGGTGACAACCGGTTCCTTCATCATAAAGATGCAAACTGCCGCGGCCAGCGTTGCGATTCCGCTGAACAGTCCTACCGCCCGATAGCCGACGCTGTCGTAGAGCTGCCCGCAAGCCACCGTGGCAATCGCAATTCCGATCTGCGAAGCGGTGTTGCGAGCCGCGACCAATGTGCCGCGAGCGCTTCGGGGCACCAGCTCAGTTGCCAGCGCTTGCAACGGGCCTTGCCTGAACGCGAACGCCAACGCCGCCAACATCAAACTGGCGTAGAGCACAATGCCGCGGCCAAGAACCGGGATAACCAGCAACATTGCGGCAAGCAGAATGGTGCTGAGAATTGAGACACCGCGCTTGCCGAATTTATCTGAAACTGGTCCTGCAACGACCACGCCCAACAGGAGCGCTATCCCGATGACCGCGAATACTACATCAAACTCGCGGGTGCTGAACTGTAGGCTCTGCTTGAGCCACGAACCAAGGTAGAAAAAGAAACCAACGAATCCACCGGATACAAAGAACGCGGCTGCGATGGCGGCAACTCGTTCTCGATTGTCGGATAGCATTCTGATGTTGTGAAATCGCCGCGCAACGATGGCTGAGGGATCTTGTTGGTTCATCAGGTGCTTGTCTTCCGGCAGCAGGGTGAGCACCGCTAAGAATGCCACCATCGATAACAAACCGAACGCCGCGAAGCTCATTCGCCAGCCTTGCCATTGAGCGATGTTATTGGCGATCTGAACTCCACCGACAAGCGCTGCGAACAGGCCGGCTTGGACAATGCTCATGGCAACGCCTCGGCGCTTGTAGGGAAAGTAGTCCGCTACGTAAGCAATCGAACAGGTCGAAAAGGTGCCGGCGGCCAGACCGGTGCACAGCCTCACTCCCGCAAGCACTCGAACATCACCAACCAGCGGCACCGAGACCAATGAGACCCCGAACAAAATTGAAGCGTAGAGCAGGAAACGCCGGCGGCCAAATCGATCGGAAATTGGGCCTATCAGCAGGGCCGCGGTAGCGGCAGCCAGCGCATAGGCCGGGCCGATCATCTGCCCTACTTCGCCTTCCTTCAATCCGAACTCGCGCGCGATCAGCGGCAGAAGCGGAGAGATCATCTGGTTATCGCTGCTGCCCAGAAAGAAAACCAAAAAGAGGATGGCGATTACGATGCCGGCGCGTGGTGGTGAACTCGTTTGATCGGAGGCTTTCTTAGTCTTCGGTGACGTCATTCGTCCTTGCGCGCCGCTCGGAGTTCTCTCAGCCCAGTTCGAGCACCGGCTGAAGCCGCCCATCAACTCGTGCGATGCTAGAGGAAGGGCGAACTGCCTGTCAACAAAGTGTCACCATCGCAAGGTAGTGATAAAATCAATAACCTTCGGTGGATCATGAAGCTGACGATACTTGGTTCTGGAACCGTTGTTCCGAGTGAAACCCGGAATTCGGCGGGATACTTCGTAGAGCTGCCCGATGCGCGGATCATGCTGGACTGCGGTGCGGGAACCGTGCACGCACTGGCTCGTTACGCGCTGCCCTGGGAGCAGATGACTCACCTGTTTGTCAGTCACTTTCACGTAGACCACGTTGGCGAATTGGCATCTCTATTTTTCGCGTTTCGCTACGGGATAAACACCAATCGAACGGAGCCTCTGACGATACTCGGTCCACTCGGGCTGAACAGGGTAATTGACGGTCTGAAGATGGCGTTCGGCGCGACGCTCCTGGAGACGAAGTTTCCGGTGAGTCTACGAATGCTAGCGCCGGGGGACCGCGTGGAACTTGGACCTGACTCGGTGCTCACGGTTGCAAAGACTCCGCATACAAGTGAAAGCCTTGCAGTCAGGATCGAGAGCGCCGGCCGGACTCTTTGCTACACCGGTGATACCGCATACGACGATGAGTTGGCGCGGTTCTTTAGCAAGGCTGATATTTTGGTATCCGAGTGTTCGTTTCGTGAACCGCGACCAGGCGTTCCTCATCTGTCTGTAAGCGAAGCCGCCCGATTGGCAACTCGAGCCGGAGTTGCTCGATTGATCGTTACACATTTCTATTTCGACGTTAATGAAACCGAGTTGAAGGAAGAGTTGGCGCGTGAGTTCGCAGGTGAGGTGATGATCGGACGAGATGGTCTCAGCGTTGAAACGGGGTCTGTTGGTATGTGAGTGTCAGCAGAAGGCCCCGGGGGATTGTGGAAATCGCGACTCCGAGGGCGGAGCCCATCGGCACAGAGGGCGGCGAAGCCGCGAACAATAGGAGGAGGCAATTGCCGAGGGCGGAGCCCATCGGCACAGCGGGCGGCGAAGCCGACTCAATCGTGTAGCTTGGTTCTGGGACACTCCAAGGCTGTCGCTCCAACGGCCGTCGCTCCAACGGCCGTGGCTCCAATGCTGTCGCTCCAACGGTCGTCGCTCCAAGGCTGTCGCTCCCAGCCGGTCGCTTCAAGGCTTGACGCCTGAACAC
>JBASRM010000200.1:0-13662 GCA_049273835.1 Blastocatellia bacterium
GGCTTCCCCGCGGTCCTCAGGGCGTTGTCAATGAAGTTCTGGATACCGGTTGATAGTGAAGGCAAAGCAATCGCATTGGCGGTTAAAGTCGTATCCGTAAGCGCAGGCGGCGTAACATCCGCGTTGGCCTGGGTGTTTAGCGCCGTAACCTCGTTGTTCAAACCATCTACTTTCGACTGCTGCGCCGCAACTCGCTGTTGCAGCTTCGCTATGTCTGTTTTCCGCTTCTCATCCTCGTCAGTCAAAGGGATGAATTTCTTGATCTTTATCTTTCCCGTATCATCTCTTTCCGATTCAGCCTGTGATTGAGCCTCTCTTTCTTCTTCGCGCTGCCTGTCGGTTTCCTGCATTACCGCCAGTCGCTTCTTTAACCCGTTCAATTCCGCTCTCTCCGCTCGCAGTTCTTCTTCTTTTGCCGCCAACTCTACCTGAGCGTCAGCCCTGCGCTTTACCTGAACTTGTTCCTCGCGGAGCTTGGATTGATTTTCAACGCCGGCCTTCTGGTTGAACTCTGCCTGTATGCCCAGAACCGTTCTTAGAATCTGAAGCCTTGTTGCGTTGGCCGCGTTTGGATCGAGCGCTGCCGCCGAAATCGGATCGATGTGAATGGCTGAATTCTTCTTATGCATGCTGGCGAGCAGATAGTGTGCCTGCGCCAGCGACCATACAGACGGCTTGCCGAGTTTAACCTGAACCTTTTCCTTTGTATCACCTGTTACCGTTGGCTGCGGCAAAACCGCTGCCGCTATTATTGCACAAACGAAGATTGCCATCGGTCGTTGAGTGAGAGCTGTTCGCTTCATGTTTTCTCCTTTGCGTACTAAGAGAATTGAATTGCTGTGTGACAACGTCCCAGGAAGCCGGCAACGGTCGCTACTCCATGTGGCCCCATCTGAAAACCAACCCAATCTGAAATCGAAAATTATTACTCAACCGGTTTTCGTCCGGTGGTGAGTCCGCCTTGCCGCGAGACAAAATGTAATCAACCTGGAAGATTCTTATTGCCACATTCTTGCCGACGGTTACGTCAGCCCCGCCACCGAGTGCGAAGGCTAAATCGGTATTCGACCCTTTGACCGAATTCCCCAGAATCGCATCCCTGGCTTCGACCCGTCGATTGAAGCCGCCGATCATCGCCTCACCGAAAAAGTTGCTTCCTTCGCTGCGGTTGTTGAACCGAGCGCCAAACAAAAACAGATTGGTGTTGATTTTGGTTTCGGCTGCGGCGAAAGACGTCTGACCCGATGCAAGGTTGTTGATCGTCAGTTCCTTGGCGTGATGGCTGAAATCAAAAAGCAGAGCAAATCTCTGAGAAAGATTGATTGCCTGGTTAAAGCCATTCAATGGTACCCCGTAGCCTGAACGGCTCATCGCGTAACGGCTATCGAACTGAGGCGATATAAGGCCATCAGTCTTCGCATCCACGCTCAAAAATGAATATCCCCCAAAACTCTCGCCCCGGCGGCAACAGTCCTGGGCGAAACTTGGGCTCGCCGCAGTGATCAGCAGCAACCAAATGCCACCAATTCGTTTCATCTTGTCTCCATTACTTGACGCGAAGGGGTACAACGCGGCCGATGCACCGACGGAGGAATCCCTCGGGCCTGGGTCGTCCACGCTCCCCTTTTTTTGACGATTCGGGCTCGCGCGCCAATCCTCTGCGCACTGGGTTTAGGGTGAGAGCTGAATCGGCTTCAATCGATTACCGTGTCCGCTCTCACTCCCTAATGGTATTCCGGCGGAAAGTATTACATGGCGGTTAAGATTACCTAAGATTCTTGCGCTCTTACCTGGGAAAACCAGGTTCCTAGCGAAACAGATCGGTGATTCCAGAGAGAAGGACAAAAGCGGCCGCGACCTTCTTGAACCGCCGGCTTCGGTTTCACTACATAACCGAGCCTCATGTTGAAATTGGCTAGGCTCAGCCAGGGTGCTGCGACAGCTCCAACACTTGTGTCTTGTCCGTCATTCTAGATGGACTACGTCGAAATATTCCAACGGGAGTCATCGAAATCAGATTCAACCCCTGAAGGAGGCACGCCAATCACTCGTGCTAAAGTTCGTGGTGAGGGTAGTGCTTTCAATTAGAACAGATTCTGAAACACGAGTCTCATGATGAAGTTTCCGCGGGGATCGCCTTCCATTCGGCGAATAGTTTTCAGGTAACCAGCTTCGAAGCGAGCTATCACTACCGTGAATTGCAATCCGCCGCCTGCCGCGAAACGTGTGCGGTTATCTAAACTACCGCGCGCGTTGATCCGCGCCGCGTCAAACATTAGCAGAGGTTTCAACGCATACAGGTTCGCTTTGTCAGCGATGAATTCAATCGCCGGTTTGATTTCTTTGCCGACGATCTTTTCAGCTCGCTTTTGCGCAATCTCAGCGGCCTTCTGCGTTGCCTCGGCCTCGCTCATTCCCTGATTCATCAAGTCTTTGATGATCTGATCGATCATAGTGTCGGCGATGCCTCCTACGGCGCTGCCAATCGCAAAACCTTTCAGCTTGTCTTTGAGCAGAATCGTTGACCCATCATCGTTCTGAATCGGCACATTCGGAATCAACGACCGCGACAAGGCAGACAACGGAATGTTCACGTTGAGATTGAAGTGCCAGTATGATGTTCCGCCGCGTGCACTCGCAGTTCCTATCTTTGCCCGTGCTTGAGCCTGGCCGAAACTCCTTATCAAAGGCCCGACGGGGAAGTCTGACATTGCGGGCGAATCCTGAGCTTCGTATAGAAAGTTTCGCGCAGAGTTCCCGCCAAAGAAACGAGCGTACTCGGGTACTGCGCCCCATGCCCGTCCGCCTCCGGCCAATGCTTCGACTCCTACAGTTTGATTCTTTGAGCCGAACTCTTTCTCTAAACCGTAAACTCCAGCCAGTCGCCCGTAGGAGCCTGATCGTTTTGTAGGAGAGGCCGCATCTACCCACACCGCCAGCCTTGAAAACCCCCCAGCGACGCGGCCATCGACAATCGCGCGAGCTTCAAAAGCTTGCTCGGTAGTTCTTAGAGATTGACTCTCATCGTTATTCACCAAGCGATTGTTAGCCCATCTGTACTTTCCGCTCAGCGAGATTCTATTGAATGTCATGCTGTCGGGATGAATTCGTACGCTTCCGCCGAGCCGGGCGGCGTTTTGCAAATACCGCGCTTCGCTCAGAGGCTGCTCGCCGGCTTGAAAATATCCGTCAATCGCCAATACTTCGAGCACGTTGCCCTCGCGTCTGCGCGAAACGGACAGATCCACGCCCGCATTGTAAAAAGGATTATCCGCGGACTTGCGGCCCCACGCTTTCAGATCAAGCCGAAATGCGCTTTTTGAAACTGCCTTTGTCTTTACCAGCTTCGGCAGATCCAGCAAGTTGGTTGAGATGCTCAATGATGGGGACAGCCCGTTCTCTCGATCATAGTCGGCTCCGAATTCCGGATTGAACGCGAGAAGCGGCGCAGGCACCGTATCGTAAAAAGTAGGCAACAGTGAGCGAGAAACCGGGAGCACGTTCGAGCCGACCCTGTAGAGATCGACCCGCGCGTAGATCGGCTTAATAATTATGTCTACGGTCTTCGCATTATCGTCGGCGACCACGCACGAGCGGACGTACAACACCGAGTACATCCCAAGTACTTTCCTCTCAATGGTTTTATTTTCGTCCTTCTCAAGGTAAGAAGAGACCCTTTCCTGTGCCCGGCTAACCAGTGGAGGGGAGTATTTCTTCCCCACCAGATCCTTAAGTTCGAGGCGGGTGAGCGAGGGGGTCCATCGGCCTTCCACCTTCACGGAGCGCACCGTGTAGTCGGCAGATTCGTCAATTGTTCGGCATTCGGGGGACTGAGCCTTAACGTCGGAACCGACCGAGGCTCCCAAGGACAGCAATACAAAGACGCAAGCAAAGACAGGGGAGTTGAACCAGCCCTTAATCACGCAGCCTCTTTGCTGTTGTCGGACACGGATCGGCGACAACAGGTTGAGAATCAAATCTTGAGCAGCACTGCTTTCTGCAACGCAGTATGTATCTTGGTTTTCTCCGCTTCGGTTGGCTCATGGCCGTCGGCGAGGGGTTTCACCGCAGGATGAACTCTTGTCCTAAAAGCGCGGGATTGCAAAACGTTCACGCCTTCATTGCTCATTGTCTCGAGCGCTTGCGATTCAGCGGTGCTTTCGGCTTGAAACTCGACTCCCACCACCTGCACGAAATCAGCGCCGATTTTCTTGTAGAGATTGAAAAGCAACTTCCAGGTCTTGACGTTGGTAGGCGAGCATAGCAACTGCACGGTCACATCGAATTTGAACCCGGCTTCGGGGCTGAATATCATCACCTTCAGCAAAAAAGGGCTGCACTTTTTTGAGCCCGTTGTCGTGATGGTCGTAGACATGATTCGACTCCTTGATAGTTCGGTTGGACCGAAAGCCGGCTGACTCGAGCCCAGCTGTCTCGCTCAAATAACCTTCCCCCTCCCCACTGGCTTGAACAGCGGTAACCCAGCTGGAGAGATTCTAAATGCACGCTCTCTCAAGACCTTGTCTTCGGGTGCTCCGTCGGGGGAGCGGAGTGTATTTTGACTAACTTTGATTGTCAATCCGCTCGTAGGAAGGGAGCTGCCGCGCAATCATTTGACTTCATAGGTCGCCGAAGTGGAAGGAGTCTCCCAGACACGAACTTTATAGACCTGAATGCGCTGATCGCTGATCTCTTCGGCGACTTTGTGAAGAATGAACCCCGCGAGATGTTCGCTCGACGGGTTCATCTCATTGTCGAAGGGCCGCAGCTCGTTCAGGTTCTGATGATCGAGGTATCTCATCACTCGGCGAGTGGCCGCTTTGAGTTCCTTGAAGTCCACCAGCATGCCGACCTGATCAAGTGTTTCACCGCGCACGTATACTTCGACCTTCCAATTGTGGCCGTGCATGTTTTCGCACTTGCCGCGGTAGCCTCGCAACGCGTGGGCGGCTGAAAATTCTTCCTCGATCATTACTTCGTACATCTATCGACGTCCTCGCGAACACAACATTCGGATCGATTGTTGAATAAAGGCTACAAAGCCGGCGAAGGACTTGTCAATTGCGGGGCGGTTTCTGGTTTTTAGTTTCTAGTTTTCGTTTCCAGCTGGTGGCTGCCTTAAACCAGAAACGACAAACCAGAACCACAAACCACCGCCGAACCAGTACCCGGTTGTCCGTCTGTGATGCGCTCGTATATTATTACACGCTTGCGACGGGCGCCCCGCGCGCGTCCAGGAGGAGGCACCCACGGTGAGGCACAAGATCACGCTCATACCAGGTGACGGCATAGGCCCCGAAGTCACCGGTGCTGCCATCTCGGTGTTGCGAGCCGCAGGCTTCGACGCTGAATGGGAGACCTTCGTTGTCGGCGCCGAGGCGCTCTCCCGGTTTGGCGATCCACTGCCTCAAGACCTGATTGACTCTATCAGACGTAACAAGACCGCCCTCAAAGGACCTGTCGCCACCCCGGTTGGAACCGGATTCGTCAGCTCGAATGTCCGTTTGCGAAAAGCGCTCGATCTTTACGCTAATCTGCGTCCGGTTAAATCTCTCAAAGGCGTTCCCAGCCGCTACGAAAACGTCGATCTGATCGTCGTACGAGAGAATACCGAAGACCTCTATTCGGGTCTCGAACACGAAGTGGTCCCCGGAGTGGTGGAAAGCTTGAAGATCATCACTGACAAAGCCTCTCGCCGCATCGCTCGCTTTGCGTTTGAGCATTCGAGACGAGAAGGCCGCAAAAAGGTCACCGCTATCCATAAAGCGAACATTATGAAGATGTCCGATGGTCTTTTCTTGCGCTGCTTCCGCGAAGTCGCAGAGGACTATCCCGAAATCGAAGCAAACGATCTGATTGTCGACAACGCCTGCATGCAACTGGTCATAGACCCTTGTCAGTTCGATGTGTTGCTTCTTGAGAACCTTTACGGCGATATTATCTCGGATCTCGGAGCCGGTCTCATCGGCGGGCTGGGTGTGGCACCGGGAGCCAATATTGGAGATGATATCGCGGTGTTTGAGGCTGTACACGGCGCGGCTCCAAGCATCGCGGGCCGCGGAATTGCCAATCCCACTGCGCTGCTGCTCAGTGCCGTGCTGATGTTGAAGCACTTGAACGAGCGAGAGAGGGCGCTGCGTATCCAGGCGGCGGTTGAAAAGGTTTTGGCCGACGGCGGAGTGTTGACGCGCGATCTGGGGGGCCAGGCCACTACGCTGGATTTCACCGAAGCTATAATTCGCGCTTTATAACCGGCCCGACGTTGACGTACGCGTTTTTGTGCAGTACTGCTTACCAACCGTTTCGCACAAGCAAAGGCATGGAAGGAACCAACACAAAACGATGAAGATCGCCGCCAATCCCGCCAATCTCGTTGAGATAAACCAGGATGTGCTCATCGTGCCGGTCTTCGAGGGTGAGGACCCACGAGATCCGGAGAAAGCTTCGGCGTTGGCTGCATTGGATCAGCTGACGAGAGGCGCGGTTGCTTCGGTATTCGAGGACGGCGAGATGGCCGGCAAGCGCGATAGCTGGCTGTTGCTCAACAATCTGGGGACGCTTTCAACCAGGCGGCTGTTGCTTTACGGAGCAGGAGACGCTGAAAAGATCGACCCACTCAGCGTCAGGCGACTCTCGGGCGCCGCGATTCGCGCCGTGAATAAGCATCGGAGCATTCGCTCCGCCGCGTTTCTTATCACGCGCAAGCTTCAGACCGAGGCCTATGTTCAAGCGGTGGTCGAAGGCGCTTTGATCGGTCAGATGGGTGGTGAGCTTTACAGAACAAACGGCGAAAAGACGATCGAGATTGCGACCCTGGACTTGTGCGGAGAATTGCCAGACTCCTTTGATTTGGCGCCCGCGATAAAGGCGGGCACGGCGATGGCCGAGTCGACGAACTTCGCGCGAACGCTCGGGTATGAACCTGGAAACGTGATGACCCCAACCGAGCTCGCGCTTCGCGCGCAGAAGATTGCTGAGCAGGAAGGCCTGGGGTTTGAAGCGCTCGGCGAAGAAGAAATGAAACGACTGGGTATGGGCGCGTTGTTGGCAGTGTCACGCGGCAGTTTGGAGCCCGCTCGTTTCATCGTGCTGAGCTACGAGCCAGAAGGCTTGGCCGGCCGGGCGAAGGACGACCCGTCTTCCGGCGAGCTCATCGCGCTGGTCGGGAAGGGAATTACCTTCGACTCGGGAGGCATATCGATCAAGCCCGCAAGCAAGATGGAAGAAATGAAGTACGACATGTGCGGCGGTGCCGCGGTGATCGGGGCGATGCAGGTGATTGCTCGATTGCGCCCGAATGTGCGCGTGATCGGGGTGGTTCCCGCGTCAGAGAACCTCCCTTCAGGACGCGCCGTCAAACCGGGTGATGTGGTTAGAAGCTTGAGCGGAAAGACAATCGAGGTCGTCAACACTGATGCCGAGGGCCGGCTGGTACTTGCCGATGCGATTACCTACGCGATCGGGCGCGGGGCGACGTGTGTAGTTGATGCTGCCACGCTGACCGGAGCGTGCGTGATTGCTCTGGGCGAGACTCGCGCAGCGGTGATGGGAACGGACCAGAGGTTGATCGATGACCTGGTGAAGGCGGGCGAGCTGTGCGGGGAAAGGCTTTGGCCGATGCCTATGGACAGTGAGTATGGCGACCTCATCAAGAGCGACATTGCCGACATAAAGAACGTTGGGAATCGGACTGCCGGTTCAATAACAGCGGGGTTCTTCCTGAGACACTTTGCTGGCTCGGTGCCGTGGGCTCACCTGGACATCGCGGGAACGGCGTGGACCGAGCGGGAGAAGCCTTATATTGCAAAGGGCGCAACCGGATTCGGCGTAAGACTGTTGGCCAACTTCGTGCTAGGCCGAGGCTGAAGTACCGTAGACTGTCAAGTCTGCGGTTGGCAGGTCCGCAGACTGGACAGTCTACGGTACCGCATGCGTCCGCAGACTGGACAGTCTACGGTACCGTATGCGTTTGTCCGCAGATTGGACAGTCTACGGTACCGCATGCCGTTTGTCCGCAGATTGGACAGTCTACGGTACCGCATGCCGTTTGTCCGCAGACTGGACAGTCTACGGTACCGCATGCCGTTTGTCCGCAGATTGGACAGTCTACGGTACCGCATGCGTTTGTCCGCAGACTGAGTCTACGGTACCTCGTGCGTTGGTATAATGTGACTGCGACGCCCGCCAGCTCACGGCTGCGCAGACAGTAGGCTCAGGTTAGTCGGAGGTATGATGACGGAAACATACGATATGGTAATCATAGGCGCCGGCCCGGCAGGGCTTACCGCAGGTCTATACGGATCGCGATCCAACCTCAAGACGGTCGTCATAGAAAAAGGGCTCGTCGGAGGCCAGTTGCTCAACACCGAGGCGATCGAGGACTACACCGGGTTTGAACACATCACCGGCCCGGAACTATCAGTGCTCATGGAGAAGCACGCGCGAAAGTTTGGCGTCGAGATAAATACTTTTGAAACCGTTGAATCGGTGAAGAAGGTTGGTCAGATTTTCGAAATCAAGACCGATGTAAGGACTTATCACGCGACAACCGTGATCGCAACTGCAGGCGGAACCGCGATCAAGCTTGGCGTGCCCGGCGAGGACGAATTCGCCGGCCGCGGTGTGAGCTACTGTGCGGTGTGCGACGGTGCTTTCTTCAACGGGCAAGTAATCACTGTAGTTGGCGGCGGCGATGCAGCGGTTGAAGAGGCGAACTACTTGACCCGGTTTGGCAGCAAGGTGCACGTCGCTCATCGCCGCGACGAGTTTCGCGCGCAAAAGATTCTTCAGGACCAGCTTTTTCGAAATCCAAAGGCCGCAGTAATCTGGGACACCGTCGTTGAAGAGATCAAGGGCGACAAAGAAGTCGATCGTATCGTCTTGAGAAATGTGAAAACCGGCGAGCTGCGCGAGCATCCGACACAGGGCGTATTCATCTTCGTGGGCTTCAAACCGAACACATACTTTCTTGAAGACCACCCGGCTCACGATGTGGGCGGTCACTTGATTACTAACGATCGAATGGAGACGAGCGTGCCCGGACTCTTTGCAGCCGGCGACTTGCGATCGCAACTGGTGCGACAAATCACCAACGCGGTTGGCGATGCAACGGTAGCCGCGCTCGCCGCCGAGAAGTACATCACCCACCTGAAACACGCGCAGTCAGAAGTCGCAGTCTGAGCCTCGGGCTGACACCCGTTTAGTTAGTTTGGTCCGCTCGAGTGCATTGCCACAGCCTTCCAGCCGCCGCCTTTGTTTACGAGAGTCAAAGTGAAGGAGGCGTTAAATGGGCTCGCGTCTCCGGAGCCAGGTGAACCGGGGATCGCGGAGCGTTGGCGCGGCGACACCCCACGCACCACTGCCGAGTCACCGTAGACTTGGATTTTTACATTTGTCGTGTCGAGCTTCGAATACCTCAATCGTCCGGATGCCAGGTCGTCGAGCAACTGTTGTCGCTGCGTCTGCTCCCCGGTGCGATGAGTCCAGATGAAGGTGTCATCCGTCAACAATTCCAGTTTTTTAACGTCGGCGAATAGCACGGCCTGATGGAATGCGGCTTCAGCCGCGGCAACGTCATTCCTGATTTCTTCTTCCGCGCGGGGAACCCTGGTAGCCTGCCAGCTTATAGCCTGCCACCCACCGTGCCGCTTGAGGAAGGTGCCGGTGTTCAGATATTTCGTGACCTCAGTCTTTCCTCCTCTGTCAACGGCGCCAACCAACCGAAACGCTACGACCGCAGTATCGCCGTACAGTTGGATTCGAATGTCTTCAGCAGAGTAGGTGGTCCTGGGATCGGCAGGTTTCGGAGGCGGGGCCGACCGCGTGTCTCGCATGATATCGGTCTTGCCGATCCGGCGACCGGACGAACCGGTGTAGATCAGGTCATCCGACCAGAACCGGTCGTGAATCGCCGCGTCATTCCTCGACGCTCCAGCGAGGAACTCCTTTAGCAGGCTCGTCAATTGGGCGGCATCCGGCGCCGTCTGAGCGACTACGCCGATCGCAAGCATTACTACCACAATAGGCGCGAAATAGATTCTGTTCACAGGTTTCTCCTCACCGTTTGTCGAAGCCACCGCCACGAAGCCACAAAGTTGCCAAGGAACACAAACCCACAACGAATAATGATCTGGGGCTTTTTGCGAGTTATGTGGATTTATCAAAGCCGTCACGAAGCAACCGGATCGACGTTTGCAACAAGATTCGCGTCGCGGGCAAGAAGCCACTTGCCGGGGTCCGACTTGCGGAACACAGTAAGCACATGACCGGTTCAGACCCTGTCGCGTGCCTTGCTTTCACCCGATTCTCTGGCGCAATTGGCGCAGCAGTAGAAGGCCCCGTCGGCCTCAATGCCATGCCCTATGATCTTGCACTTGCAGTGATCGCATTCCGGTGCCAGCTTATGAATTGCGCATTCAAAGCTGTCGAAGATGTGTCTGTTTCCTGCTTTGATGATCTCGAAAGACTTGTCGTACTCGTTTCCGCATACTTCGCACCGTGCCATTAGTTCATCCTCCTCAGATAAGAACTAGCGCCACAAGCAAATGAAAGCTGAAACAGGCGGTCCTAGTCAAACGACGCATGACGCCGATTGATCCGAGAGCGCATTGATAGTGCGTTGCAAGAAACAGGCACGCTGGTTATGCTACCGCCTTGCAAAAACAAATGAGCATCTCCGAAACTTCATCACCGATTGAAAGACAGTGCACATGGATGCGACAACGTCGGGAAACCATATGCGCCATCCTGATCAGTGTGAGGTCATCCCTGGCAGCGGTTGCAATTGGGTTTTCAAAGATCAAAGCTGGGGATGATCAAACTTTAGACCGATGGGACCGGACCGAACCCTGGCAAAAGTCCAAAGGTTCCCGATAAGCATGGCCAACCGAGATTCCTCGGAGGTGTTTGGTGAAATCGCCAGAATCGCCGCCAGAAAAACGCGCGTGGGTTGCGCGCGTCTTCACAGCCGTTGAAGACATCGTGTACATCGGTCTCGGCCTGCTGCTCGCCAGCATCTCGATCATCCTGTTGGTAACGGGTGTCATCAGTTTTACACAAAGCTTGATGGCCGGATTATTGGCGACAAACATCGTCGCTCTTCTGGACCGCATACTGCTGATCCTGCTGTTTGTCGAGTTGTTGTACACGGTTCAAGTTTCATTCCGGGAGCATGCACTCGTTCCCGAACCGTTTCTTCTGGTCGGACTTATTGCCGCAATCAGGCGCGTGCTGGTTCTGACCGCTTCTTTCGCGGAAGTACAGGACAAGCCCGACATTGTGTTTCGCCACATCATCATAGAGCTGGGCGTCTTAACTGTACTGATCGTCACCCTTGTTATCTCGCTGTTTCTCTTGAGGAAGGCCGGGGGCAAGACCACTGCCGAGCGTGCCACTTGAGCGCGATTGATTGAATATCAGCCCCGGCGTAAACGCCTGGCGAGGCAGCCTTGCGCCAGTGTTAGGGAACTCACAGTGAAGGAACATAGTCTGAAATGAGCGACAGGCAATTGAATCGAGTCCGGCGAATCTGCTTAAATCTGCCTGAGACCACTGAAAAGATCTCGCACGGGGAACCGACGTTCTTCGTCCGGAAAAAGGTCTATGCGATGTTCTCAAACAACCATCACAACGACGGACACATCGCCGTGGTGTTGGCTGCGCCGCCCGGCATTCAGGCAATGCTGATCGAAGGCTCGCCGGAAAAGTTTTACAAGCCGCCTTATGTTGGCGTTCGAGGCTGGGTCGGAATCGAGCTTGATCGCATCGGCGATGAAGAGCTGGCGTTTCATCTGCGGGAAGCCTGGAGGCTCATAGCCCCGAAAAAGCTGAAAGCCACCAATTCCGACTGAATCAAATATTGCCGCCGGTACCGGGATGTGTGCTTCTGATGTCTGACAAGGAACAGGGCGAGACAGTGCAGGAAACCGACGAAAGACTCCGAGCTGAAGCGGACCGGTTGCTCGCTTCCGGACTGCGGACGATTCTGGATGACTACGGCGCGGTTCACCTGATTGGAAGCTACGCGCTCCATTTGATGGTATGGCGTGATCTGGACATCCACATAATTCACTCCGGCCTGGACAAGAAGCGTTTTTTCGAACTCGGAGGAAGGATTGCAGAACTCCTGAGCCCGCACCGAATGCACTATCGTGATGAAACCGTCGTGGCGACCGAGGGATTGCCGAGGGGGTTTTATTGGGGGATCTATCTCGGCGACGAACGAGCCGGCGAATGGAAGATCGACATCTGGATCACCGATGCGGGTGGCTTCGAACCGACCCGCGCTTATGGTGAGCGGGTCAGGGAGCTACTCTCCGATTCAAACCGTTCGATCATTCTCGAGATCAAGTCTGCCTGTTGGCGACACCCGCAGTACCGGCGCCAGTTTGCGAGCGGCGATATTTATTCGGCGGTTCTGGATAATGGAGTCACCGGCGTCGAAGGCTTTTGGAAGTTTCTTCACGATCGAGTGAGTCCTGCGAAATAGCTTCAACGAAACACCCATCGACTAGTCTGTCCAGCGCGACGCTGATAGGAAAAGCGAAAACGAAGTGTCAGTTAATTAACTTTCGCGGCTTTTGAGGCGAGTAACGTTCTGAGTTCAAGCTTTAGCTTGCTGATTACAAGTCAGGGAAAACAGCAAGCTAAAGCTTGAACTCAGAGCGCGACTAGGTTGAATTCAGATTTTTTCGGGGCGCCCCGATCCGACATGGACTATCAGCCAGGACGACGCGGAGCGATTGAAATCTTTTTGGGAGTCGATGAAGCCGTTCAGCGGTAGTCCCCTCCCCGCACCGCCGCTCGGCTACAGGGGTTCTTTCGTGAAGGATTCAACCGGCCACCAATGGTTAGCCTACGGAGGTGTAGTCACGTTGAAGACACCGAAGGCCTCTGAATCGCGCCGCGATTACAACAGAGAATTTGAGGCCTTGTTAGTTTCGTCAGCTCCAAAGGGCACGATTCCACCCCACCTCGTCGACTTGAGGACCGATCTCACATCATGACCTCGGCTCGGTTATTTGATCGATCCACCATGTAACGTCTCTGAATACCCCACTGGGTCGTCGCGATCAGGCCGGCACGAATCATTCAGCGCGCGACCAGTCTAACATTGGACTGACCATAGTATTGATATGCGCCCCACGTCGATCCGGCGTTGAAGATGGCCTTTCGAGACTCTGCAAGGGCGTCTCCTATCAGACCGCCTCGAGCCGCTGTTTCATAAAACACCGTTGCGAACGTGCTGGCCGCCTTATCGATGACAGGCCAACCGGTCCCAATGTAGTTTTGCACACCGCGATCGAAGAATGCCTCCGCCAGGCCAGCCAATTTTCTGTTTCCGTCGTCAGCGGTTGGGACCGTCTTTCTGTTAACAACAGCCGAGAAGCATGCGTTGGCGAAAACCAGACGCGGAACCTGGCGAACTCGGAAAATCTCACGCGCTGACAGGACTCGGTCGACGCCAAAGACCCATCCGCTGTGGTCCGGTTTGGCCTCATCGAAGGTGCCGTGGCCGGAATAATGGATTACATCGAACTGTTCGTCTAGTATCAACGCCAGTATGTCGATCGGGTTACAACGGGAGCTGCCGATGCGCGCCTCGATTGTGATCGTAATTTCTTTCGAAAGCTCTTTCTTGAGTTTATTCAGACACTCTTCGAC
>JBASRM010000201.1:0-3967 GCA_049273835.1 Blastocatellia bacterium
CGGTCACACCTCGTGGTTTTTTGAACTGCTGTTGAAGTATCACCTCCCGGGCTACGAAATATAATCGGAAGAGTATCTCTTCTACTTCAATTCATACTACGAACGGTTCGGATCACGGATCGATCGCGACAAACGCGGCACTCGTTCGCGCCCAACCGTGAAGGACACCGTCGCCTATCGAAGACGTGTCGACGAATCGATGCTCCAGCTTCTAGGCAACACTCAAGACAATTCAGAAGGCTCGTCGCTACTAACGCTCGTGAGGCTTGGGCTCGAACACGAAATGCAGCATCAAGAACTCCTGGTGTATGACATTAAACACCTGCTGTGCGATCGCTATCAGCCGCGGTCCGGAGGTCTGCTGCCGCCGCGCGACAAGGTGAGCGGCATGTCGGAGCTGTCAGGCGGTCTGTTCTGGCTCGGATACGCGGGCGACGAGTTCGCTTACGACAACGAAAAGCCGGCTCACCGCGTGTTCGTACAGGACTTCGCCATCGACCGAGTGCCCGTCACCAACGGCGACTATCTCGCTTTTATTCGTGAAGGCGGTTACAAGGACTTTCGCTGGTGGTTTGCCGAGGGATGGGACTGTCTTCACCGAGAGTCCTGGCAAGCGCCGTTGTACTGGGAGCTCCACGACGGCGAGTGGATGATGAGAGACTTCGCCGGTTTGCACCGCGTCGGAGCCAAAGCTGATCAACCTGTAACCCACGTCAGCTTCTACGAGGCGTCAGCCTTCGCCAAGTGGGCCGGCAAACGTCTTCCGACCGAAGCCGAATGGGAGCGGGCCGCTTGCGTCTCGCCCGATCCGAGCGGGCGCTTGAATTTCCCCTGGGGCGGCGCGAGCCCGGACATATCGAAGGCGAATCTCTTTGAAAACGAATTGTGGAGCGTCGCCCCTGTCGGCTCATTCCCGGAAGGCCGAAGCGCGGGCGGCTGTTATCAAATGATCGGCGATGTCTGGGAGTGGACTTCGTCCGATTACGTGCCCTATCCGGGATTCAAACCGGAATTCGATGAATACAACGATAAATGGTTCGTCGGACAGAAAGTGTTGCGAGGCGGTTCATTCGCCACCCCGCGTTATCACATTCGAACGACTTACCGAAACTTCTTTCACGCAAACGAGCGATGGATGATCTCCGGTTTTCGCTGCGCTAAGACTATCTGAAGGAAAAATGACCACTAGCCTGAAGCACTCTTCGACCGCGGCGATCGATCTGATTGAGGCGCTGCAGGAAGCTCGCCGGCGAACTCTCGCACTTGTTGAAGACCTGAATGACGAGCAACTGATGGGGCCGCGGCTCCGCATAATCAATCCGCTCCGTTGGGAGATCGCACACGTCGCCTGGTTTCAGGAGTTCTGGGTTCTGCGTCATCTTGGTGGCCTGGCTCCTATTCTTAGTCAAGCAGACAGCCTTTATGATTCAGCGCGAGTTGCACACGACGCGCGATGGGATCTGCCGCTTTTGTCGAGGGCGGAGACGTTGGCCTACATGAGACAGGTGCTTGATCGAATCTGCGATTCAAGCGATCGCAGAAGTCGCCAGCCGATCGATGGCTATGATGAAACATACTTTTTGCGCCTGACCCTGTTTCACGAGCATATGCACGCCGAAGCAATAACTTATACCCGACAGACGTTGGGTTACCCGCCGCCTCGGCTCCATTTCAGCAAGGTCAATACTCGCAGCACTGGGGAACGAGTCTCCGGCGATGCTTACGTTCCGGGCGGCACCTTCGCAATGGGAGCCGCTCTAAACGCGTCGTTCGCCTTCGACAACGAAAGGCAGCAACACGCCGTGCAGGTAGCGCCGTTTTCGATATCAAAGACCGCGGTGACCAACGTCGAGTTTGCAGCTTTCGTCGAAGAAGACGGCTATTCAAGGCGCGAGCTTTGGAGCAATGAAGGATGGCAATGGAACCTAAACATCGGCGCTGAACAACCGGTCTACTGGCGGCGAGAGTCTAGCGGCGGATGGTTGAGACGCGATTTCGATAAATGGGTTTTATTAGAGGATCGACATCCGATCATTCACGTAAACTGGTTCGAAGCTGAAGCATTCTGCCGGTGGGCCGGGCGCCGATTACCCACAGAAGCCGAATGGGAGATGGCGGCCAGCTGTGAGGCTTCCGCCGACCATCGCTCGTTAAGCGATCGCAAGGTACCCTTCCCGTGGGGAGATGGACCGCCATCCGCCGTTCTCGCGAATCTTGATTCGAGTGCCTCAGGTTGCATCGAGGTGGACGCATTGCCGGATGGTGACAGCGCATTCGGTTGCCGTCAGATGATTGGCAACGTGTGGGAGTGGACCAGCTCCCGATTCGAGCCGTACCCCGGTTTTGAGCCCGGCCCCTACAAAGAGTACTCGGCTCCGTGGTTTGACGATCATAAAGTGTTGCGCGGTGGATGCTGGGTCACTCGTTCGCGGATGATTCGGAACGCTCATCGAAATTTCTACACGCCCGATCGCCGTGACGTGTGGGCAGGGTTTCGTACCTGCGCGTTGTAGACTCGCATTTTGAAATGAAAATCGGCATCGTCACGCCGGCTCATCCGAAGTCACGATACGGTAATCGGGTCACCGCTCTGCGTTGGGCGCGCATTCTCAAGAGGCTCGGCCATTCAGTCACGGTCAAGCAGTCTTACAACAATGAACGTCTCGATCTGTTAATCGCTCTGCACGCGCGTCGCAGTTACTCATCGATAACTCGGTTTTATCGGCAGCATCCGGAGTCCCCGATCGTCGTCGCGCTCACAGGGACCGACCTCTATCACGATCTGGACCTCAGCTCCCGCGCCAACAAGTCCTTGGACTTAGCAACGCGAATCGTCGCGCTTCAGAGAAAGGCTCTCGAAAAGTTGAGTCTTCGGCTTCGGAGGAAGACACGCGTCATATATCAATCAGTCTCAGGGGCAGCCGGCAATGCCGGAGGCGTCAGCGGGCGGGTAGCTCCGGCGGCCACTGAGTCGGCTAGCTCTCCGCCAAAGAGGTCATCGGGTCTGGATACTTTTGATGTGTGCGTAGTTGGTCACCTTCGGCCCGTGAAGGATCCATTCCGGGCGGCTCTAGCGGCTCGCCTGTTACCGGCCTCGTCGCGAATTCGGGTGGTGCAAGTTGGAGGCGCGATGAGCCGGCAAGCCGAACTCAAGGCGCAGGCCGAGATGCGGATCAATCCTCGATACTGCTGGCTTGGTGCACAGCCGGCGTGGCGAGTGCGTCGTGTCTTGGAAAGAAGCCGGTTGTTCATACTCTCGTCGCGAATGGAGGGCGGGGCAAACGCGCTGGGAGAAGCGATAGTCTCCGACACTCCGGTGTTGGCATCGCGCATACCGGGTTCGTCCGGAATTTTAGGCGAAGATTATCCCGGATACTTCAAGGTGGGGGATACGCGCGAGCTTGCGAGACTGATGGCTCGAGCGGAGACAGACCGAGCATTTCTCGAGGATCTGCGGGACCGCTGCCGGCATTTGGTTGGGCTTTTTGATCCGGCCCGGGAAGAGATGGAATGGGCCGAGTTGATCGACGAATTGTCAGGGTGAAGCTGCACAGGGTGAAGCTGCGGGTAAACGCTACGGGCCTGGGGCCGAGGCCGGGTGCGGATGGCTTGGCCGGGCGCGTGACAAAGATCACGCGAAGTGAAATTGGTTTCAAGCACTCGGCTTTCGAGTATTGGATTGCTGTGGTATTGCTGTACGGTAGATCGCAGATTGTGAATGACAACTCCACGCGTAGAGTTCGGGCAGCGCGACATTGACAAGAAAATACAATTCCCACACGTAGAGTCGGGGGAGCGCACATGTCGGGGGAGCGCGCATTGACAAGAAAATATTGCACTCAGTAGAATTCAAACCTCAAGGGCCGTTAGCTCAGTTGGTAGAGCAGCTGACTCTTAATCAGCGGGTCGCAGGTTCGAGCCCAGCACGGCTCATTTTCGTTTCAATCACTTAGCGGCAGTCAATCGG
>JBASRM010000636.1:0-6072 GCA_049273835.1 Blastocatellia bacterium
GGCGTATACCGCGGTAGGCGCGAGAACGGCATCAACTTTAAATGATTCCGAATGGAGTAGGGTCCGCGCCGAGATGGAGGCGCGGATCTGGGAATTCATCGACGGGATACGCTTGGGGAGATTTATGGTCGCACCCTCCGCGCCCGACGCCACCTGTCCACATTGCGACTACTCGGCGGTTTGCCGGTATGAGAAGTTTCGAATTGGAAGAAAGCAGGAATGAATTGTACGGCGGCACGCCGTGGCCGCCCCCGAGCGATGTAGCAGGATCATCACCTGCCTGAGGCTGCCGGGGCGATCACCGAGGACCGCCCATATATACCAATCCGATATGAGCGTAATGATCGATAAAGAAACTGGCGAGCTCAAACCTGAGCAGGAGCTGGCTGCTTACACGCTGGATCGCCACGTTTCGGTGACCGCGGGCCCCGGCGCCGGCAAGACGACGGTGCTTGTCGAGCGCTACCTGCACATCCTCCGCTCACATGACATAAGCGTCGATCAAATTGTCGCCATCACTTTCACTAACCGCGCGGCTAACCAGATGCGCGAGCGGCTCCGCAGAGAATTGGACAAGCTTCTGTGGTCAGCCGGTCCGGAGGAGCGGGCCCGATGGATGCGCCACAAGCGAACCCTTGAAAGCGCAATCATCACGACCATCCACGGCTTCTGCGCGAGACTGCTTCGCGAGTTCCCTGTGGCAGCCGAGATCGATCCGCAGTTCTCGCTGTTGGACGCCCATCAGTCGGCGATGCTCGAAGAAGCGGTTGCCGAAGAGTCGCTCACCGAGTTCATAAGCGCAGGTCATCCGGCGATCACCGCGCTAGCTGCCGGCATCGGTCGTGTCAGGCTCGCGCGCGGGCTAATCGGCGTGTATCGCTCGATGCGCAATCAGGGTGTTGCGCTTGACTCGCTTCAAGCGGGGACCGAACGCAGTCACAAGACGATTGAGGAATTCTTTGTAACGCTCAACAGACTTAGCGCAAAGATGAATGAGTTTATTGGGACGCGAGGCCTCTCAGACCTGGCAGAGGAGAAACGCCGCCAAGCCGAAAGCCGATGGCCGGCTCTGCGCGAGAGGCTCTTTGCCGTGTCGGCATCGACGCCGCCTGCCGAGTACTGTTCCGCGATAGAGGAGTTTCGCGCTCACACTCGGCCCGACGCACGAGGAAAACTAGCGGAGCTGGTAAAAGAGCTGAACCTTTTGATTTGGGAAAAGAATCTTGGCGGACTTGTTCCGCGAACCTTACTTGACCTTCACGCCAGGCCATACTCTCAGGAAATCATAAAACTAGTCGGCATAATCGAGCGGCGGCTCGATCAGGAAAAACGTCGCAGATCGGCCCTCGATTTCGATGACCTGCAGGTTCGCGCGCTGAAGCTGCTCGAGGATCATCCCGAGGTGTTGCGACGAACCGCCGGCCGATACCGCTTCTTTCTTGTCGACGAGTTTCAGGACACCAACAGCCTGCAACGAGACCTGATGACGACGCTAGCGTTGGGCAATAGACGCTCGAACCTGTTCATCGTTGGCGATCGCAAGCAATCGATCTACGGCTTCAGGGGGGCGAACGTAGACGTATTCCGTGAGATAAGCGGCCTGATAGAGGCCGAGAACGGCTTGACGGTGCCGCTCAATCGAAACTTCCGCAGCCAGCGACCGTTGATTCGTTTCTTCAACTTTCTGTTCCGGCGCATCTTCGAACCTGGTGATGCATTCCCGATGGTCGATGAGCTAAACGAGCTTGGTTATGTCGAACACGAGCCGAGCGCCGCCGCGCGCGAAGACGAAGACCCGCCGCCGCTTGTAGAGCTGCTCGTCGACTTCCGACAAAACGACGACGACGAAGACGTATCGTCAAGGCAAACCGCACGCGAGCGCGACGCCAAGCAATTGGCCGAGCGGATAGCCTCGCTGGCAGGTAGCGAATCAATCAGCGCCGCCCGGTCCTCGGATCACTCCGCGCGGCCGCGCAAGCTGGAATACCGTGACATCGCGCTGCTGTTCCGGGCGATGACCGAAGTGCATATCTACGAGTCCGCGTTTAGACGCGCAGGCATTCCTTACGTAACCGTCGATGGCAAAGGGTTCTACGCGCGCGAGGAGATCACCGACTTTATTCAGCTCCTGCGTTTTCTCGACAACAAGACTGACGAGGTTGCTTTGGCAGCAGTGCTGCGCTCGCCAATTTGCGGGTTGTCGGATGACACCCTGTTTGCGCTTCGTTGCGCACCGGTGCGACCCGGAGTCGACGAGCGCCAACGGTTCCAATCGCGCCGCGGAGTCCGTTCGCTGTTCAGCGCGCTTCGAGATCATGAATTTATCACTTTGATCGATGACGATGACCGGCCGGAAATCGATCGTTCGAGAGCGTTAATGAACGAGTTGATCGGTCGCGCGAAGCGCGCGGGGATATCGGAGCTGTTGAGGTTCGCTGCCGATGCCACGGATTATCGGATCATCGCCGCCGCAACGTTCGATGGCGCCCAACGGCTTGCCAATATCGAGAAGTTATTCACGCTCGCTGAACGCTTCGAGCGTTCGGGGTCTTATTTGATCCGTGATTTTGTGAGGTTTGTTCAGGACTTCGAAGATGCGGGCGGCCGAGAGAGCGAAGGACAGACTGACGAATCAGCGGATGCCGTTCGATTGATGTCAATTCACCAATCCAAGGGTCTTGAATTTCCGGTGGTGATCATTCCCGATCTGCATCGGCTGCCAGACAACAGACGAGATTGGTGGGCGCTGGACCGCCACCGCGGGCTGACGGTAAAGGTGCCCGATGGCCGAGGCAGGCTTGGGGCGGGCAGCGCGTTTGCTGAATTCACCGAACGCGCTAAGAAGCGTGAGGACTTCGAAAGTATGCGGCTGCTTTACGTGGCGGCGACTCGGGCCCGGGATCGGTTGATACTGTCCGGTGCCGCAAAGGATCTTTCGAGTGTAGCCCGTTCCTGGCTCGGGTGGATCACCGGCGCGATTCAGGCGGGAAAGGAAGCGGAGAGTCGGATGCTAAATCCTGCTGAAGGCGTCCAGGTGAGATTCACCGTGAACCTGCTGGGCGCTGCGACTCGCGGCTCAACCCGGTTTCCGGACCTCAGCCCGAGACGACGCGAGCAAGACTCCGAGCAAGACTCCGTGCAAGCCCCCCCCCACGGCGTGCCGGCGGCTGGCGGCGAAGACTTTCCGCTTTTGAAGCGGATCGAGCCGCAACGCGCAACCGGGCTTTACCGGTTTAGCGTCACTCAGCTCCTGAACTATAGTCGATGCCCGCGTCAGTACTACTTCGATCGAGTGCTGCACACTCCGTCCGAAGATCAGCTGGCGGTGTGGAACGACGCCGATGCGCCCGAGCCTCCGGCGAATCTGACCGCGACGTTGAAGGGCGCGGTGATTCATCGTTTCTGCGAACGGTTCCGGGACGGAGATGATATGCAGGAGTCATTGAAGACCAGCTTCGAGGAGGTGTTGAGACAGAGGACCGCAGAGCTTGCGGACAGGCTTCTTGAAATTGATCCCCAGAAAGCGCTTCGCGACCTGTTCCCCCTTGCGCGAAACTATGTTGACAGCCGTGTGCGCCAGAGAGTCGAATCCGCCCGCTCTATTCCCAGCGGATCGCGCATCACGCATGAGTCCCCGATTGGAGTGTTTAGCGAACAGCGATTTCGGCTACGGCGTCCACTTGGGATTCTAACCGGTACCATCGACAAGATGATCGTCAGTCCGACTTCCGAGGGCACTGGATTGAGCGTGGAGATCATAGACTTCAAGACCAATCGGTTTCGCGGTAGGAAGGCCGCTACCGTCAGGACGGAACGAAGCGATCCCGAATACTCCGACCAAACACGGCCAAAGACTTCCGCTGGACAACTGTCATTCGCCTTCCTGAAGCAGTCGTCTGATACTCCAGCAAGTCGAGATCTTCTGGTGCAGGCCGAAATACAGGCTACGGCTAACGAGTATCAACTGCAGATGCAAGCGTACGCGTTGGCAGCTCTCGAATTGATACCCGATGTCGCAAGCGTGCGAGTGACCCTTCACTTTCTCGACCCAGATGTTGAAGTGAGCTTGCCCGATGCATTGGTCAAACGCGACGTGTGCGCGCGAGACCTTGATAAAGCCATGCTGGGCCTTGTTTCCTCGACCGCGCCGGAGATGTTCCCGGCTCATCCGGCTGATCATTGTTTGATGTGCAACTTCCGCGAAATTTGTCCCCCTGGCCGGCAGTGGAACAAATAACTGCTGCGCGCGCCATGTGTAAGCGTGCGCGGCGTACGTGATATACTGGTCATCGGTTCGTCATACCTGAGCAATTCAAAGAGGCGTGCGGTTAAATGAAGCGTCTCCGCAAACTGATGCCGTGCGCGTCTGCAATAATTCCTCAGCATCGTTGGTAGTTGTAGAGAGCCTTTGATTATTCGCAAGATCTAGTAACAGACGGCGGTTCACAAGGCGCAAAGCATATATCTACTGTAATTCTCATTATCCCAAAGGAGGTTAAGGTGACTTCCCCCGATGAAAAGGAAGTAAGCTTGCCCACCGACCGGCAGGCCAGATTGACGATTGGGCAACAAATCGGGCGATACGAGATTCAGCGCTTACTTGCCGTAGGCGGAATGGGGGAGGTGTATCTTGCGCGCGACATGCGATTGGCACGTCGCCGTGTGGCTCTAAAGATTCTGCTTCCACAATTCGATGAGCAAAAACTGCAACGCTTCGAGCAGGAAGCACGCGCAGCGGCGTCGCTTAACCACGGGAACATCGCTACTGTCTATGATGCGGGAGAAGCTGATGGTTACCATTTTATCGCCACTGAGTTTATTGAGGGTGAGACGCTAGACGGGTATAGATCCACAAAAGGAAGAATGCCGCCGCAACAGGCGATAGTCGTAGCGATTCAAATGGCGGAAGCGCTTGAGGCCGCGCACAAAGAAGGGATAGTGCACAGGGACATCAAGCCGGGGAATGTAATGCTGTTGCAAGATGGTAAGGTTAAGGTCGTCGACTTCGGAATAGCAAAGCTGAACCAACCTCAAGCGCATCCAGCCATCAAAACAGAACCAGGCATGACAGTGGGCACCCCATCTTATATGTCGCCTGAACAGGTAAGAGGGCTCGAGATTGACTCGCGAACAGACATATTCAGTTTTGGAATCGTTATATATGAACTGGTCACAGATAGACGGCTTTTTATAGGAACCTATGCCGAGATATTCGCCGCAATATTGAATACAGAAGCAACGTCGATTTTCCAGTATGCGCCGGAAGCTCCGGACGAGCTCCAGGAAATCATAGAGCGGACATTGCGCAAAGACAGAGACGAGCGCTATCAGAACTTTGGAGAGGTGCTTGTTGACCTTCGGGAATTGAAGCGCAGGCAAGAAACGCGCACTGAGCCTGCGCTGCCGCTCCCTGAAGACCCAAATGGTGAAGCAAAACGAAGCCTTAAAGCTTGGTTGGTTGCGATTGCGATGCTGGTGTCGCTTGCATTAATAGCGGTTTCGATTTGGATTTTTCGACTGCCGTCCCGTCTTGTACCGGCGGCCCCCTCTTTACAAGAACTTTCGGCTAATGCCAATGAATCTACGCCAAAGACAAGCTTGCCTTCCAACAAGAGAGAGCTCCTCCCGCCCATTGAGCGATCCAGAGCAGAACTTACGAGTGAAACGCGCGCCGCTAATCGACAATCCAGCGGCAGCTCCGATCGAGATGCACGCAATAACAAAGCCGGGTTTATGAAGCTCCTGAATTATGCGGAAAGACTCAACGTGGAAGAATCGGAACCAGCCCATTCCGCTTGCCAGAAATACCAACAGGCCTACAAGGCGCTGCCTTACGAGTACGAGAAGATAGTTGATAAGAACCTTATACGTAATGCAAACTATAATTTTCTCGATGGTAAATATATAATCGCAGCTAGGCAGTTTAGGCGGGCCTTTAGGAACATCAGAACGCCATGAAAATTGCCTAGGGAAAGGAGTTCATAATATGAAAAGACTAGGGCTCAAATCTCTGAAATCGGTCAGTATGTGCGTGCTGCTGACGTTCACGCTATTAGGGGGCAGCGTGCCGGT
>JBASRM010000205.1:0-5741 GCA_049273835.1 Blastocatellia bacterium
GATCAATGTACCATCCGCGGCGCCGATTCGTGAAGGCTTTGTGCTTGTGGAGGAAGCTTGGGTTCCGAATCCGCCCACCTGAAGTTGGGGGTATTCGGAGACCCGACGCTCTGCGCGTGTCGTCACCTGGGATGTTGATATGTCCTGCGTGGTGCTTGGTCGCGCGATAACTGAAAACGCTTTGTTATTAGATCGTGCCCAGAGGAGATCACGCATGTTAAAATCCAATGGGATCAAATGACGGACCTGTAGTATGGCGGCACAAACACTCAAAGATGTTCTCAAAACCCATACCACCACGGGCGAGTTGTGCGAGAAGCTGGAGGGCAAGCGTATTCGCTGTTACGCGTGCGGGCACCGGTGCGTAATATTACCGGGGCTGGACGGTATCTGCCGTGTCCGGTACAACGAAGGCGGCGAACTAATGGTCCCCAGCGGCTATGTGGGCGCGATCCAGTGCGACCCTACCGAAAAGAAGCCGTTTTTTCACGCCTATCCGGGATCACTCGCTCTGACCTTTGGCATGTTGGGCTGCGACTACCATTGCAGCTACTGCCAGAACTGGGTTACATCGCAAGCGCTGCGAGATCCAAAAGCCGTTTCTCCTCCGCTCGAAGTGAGCCCGCGTGAAATGATCGAGATAGCACGGAGGGCGCGGGCGCAGCTGATGGTATCGAGCTACAACGAGCCGCTGATAACAAGCGAATGGGCGGTAGAGATCTTCAAACATGCAAAGCCGGCAGGCTTCGTTTGCGGATATGTCTCCAACGGCAACGCGACACCGGAAGTGCTGGATTACATACGACCCTGGGTCGATCTCTACAAGATTGACCTCAAGGGCTTCAACGATCGGAGCTATCGAAAGCTTGGCGGCGTACTGTCGAACGTGCTCGACACGATTAAGATGGTTCGGGAACGGGGCTTCTGGGTCGAGATCGTCACACTTCTCATTCCGGGTTTCAACGATTCGGATGATGAGATCAAGGCGGCGGCCGACTTCATAGCAGGCGTCTCTCCGGACATACCATGGCATGTGACTGCGTTCCATCAGGACTACAAAATGCAGGGACCCGACAATACGCCCGTCGAGACGTTGATTCGCGCTGCGGAGATGGGATACGGGGCGGGCCTCAATTACGTCTATGCAGGAAATCTGCCCGGGCGGGTCGGAAAGTACGAGAACACATTTTGTCCGAGCTGCAAGGCCACATTGATTGAGCGGTATGGCTTCCGCGTCCGTAGAAACCGAATAACCAGCGGAGCATGTCCAGATTGTGGTATGAGCATTCCTGGCCGGTGGGCACCCGACTCCTAGTCCATCTCAGGAAGCGTTCTCAAATTCACTCCGCGGCAGTTTCCGCGGCTTGCCGATCGAATCTATATAACACTTGAACAATTGAGTGCCGAGTGGTGTCTGCCAGCGCGTCCTCTTTGCGCCCCGCCGCAAGCGCGCCGCCCGTCTCCGCGATGATCTGTTCAATAAACTGATCCTGAAGCCTGCGATAAGCGTGCACGTTGCCGCCAGAGTTGAATACGGCAAACAACAGCGGGCCTTCCGCTCGAGTATAAGCGATGCCCACCAGCGTGCTGACGCCATTGTCCAGCGACACCAGCGTTCCGGTCTTCGCAATTACGGATCCGCGCACTGCTTCATCTCCGAGCCTCGTTCGCAAAGTCCCCGAATCTATCCCGGCCACCGCCATAACGTCTTCGGCTTTGAGCCCATGGTTTGTCAACACCTTGACCAGCGCCCGCAGCACCTTCAGCGAAGCCCTGGGAGTTATGCGATTGAAGTCCAGACCTGAGGCGCGGCCGACAAATATCTCCCCTTCGCTCAGACCGAGGCGCTTGACCAGATAGTTTTGAATCACCTGCGGACCGCCGAGCGAAGCCCCCACCACTTCGGCTACAGCATTGCTGCTGTGCGCGTTCTGATAGAGAAGAATTGAGACCAGCGGATCCGAGTAGTGCGATAACAGGATCGTCCCTGACTTCTCACCGAAAACCGGCGGCTTTTCAATCCTGATCCCGGCCTTCTGTAGCGCGGCATGAAGCTTAGCCGCCGACGTCTCGGGCGACAGGTTCGAGTGATAGCCGGTCGCAAAGTAATAGAACTGCCCGGTAATTCGGAGGCCTCCGGTCACGCGCGAGACACCCAACCGCGAAAGTTGAAGAGCTACCTCCTGGGCGTCGAACAACGAGAACATCGGGTTGGCGTTGCCTTCGATCACCAAATTGCCGTCGAGCGTGCGTGAAGCAGGGTCGAGTACGCCATCCGCGAGAAAGTTAGTTCTATAACGATAATCCGGACCAAAGGATGTGAGAGCTACAAGCGATGTGGCGAGCTTCATCACCGACGCTGGATTAAATGTTACATCCGCATTGTGTTCGGCGATTGGTTGCCCCCGGTCGAGGGTCTCAACCAACACTCCCTGATCATCAGGGCTCTGACCTCGGATTTGGATGGAATCAATATACTCCGAAAGCGCTTGAAGCGGGCGGCGCTCCGGAGCGGTGACCACCCCAAAAACCGTGGCGTCGGCGGCTGTTTCTCGCTCTCGGACTTGCAGGGGAAGGAGAAAAATCAGGAGTGGAAGGATGATGAGCTTTTTCACTAACCGGACCCCATACGCGATCGTGCTTTATCTCCTGCGTCCACATGATTCAAAAACAATTATATGGTCTAGCAGCTCATTCTCCAAATCAAAACTCTGTTAAACCGGGGCGAGTTACAAATGAGAGTCGGGGGTTAATATCAGCGCCCTAGTATCTCGCCAGCTCGAGAGCCTTGCGGGCGACGTCTTCGACCTGGGGAAGGATCTCGCGTTCGAGTATCTTTGAAAACGGCACCGGTGAGTATTTGGAGCCTACGCGCAACACCGGGCCATCAAGACAATCAAAACACGTTTCGGTTATCTGCGCCGCTATCTCACCGCCGAGGCCGCCGAACACCTTGTCCTCGTGCACGACCAGCGCCTTGGCCGTCTTTCGCACAGATGAGATCACCGTATTCATGTCCAGGGGCACCAGCGAGCGCATATCTATGACTTCCGCTTCGATGCCGTGCTCGTCCTTCAACTGGTTGGCGGCTCGCAAACACCAATGCACCGGTGTGCCGTAGGAGACGATCGTCAGATCGCTGCCCTCTCTGCGCACGCACGCTTTCCCGAACGGAATCTCGTAAGTCTCGCCGGGGTTTGGGGCCTTCGCGAACATCTGGTTGTAAAGATACTTTGGTTCAAGGAAGAAGGTCATGCCACGGGTTCGCATCGCGTGACGCAGCAGACCCACCGCATCATCGGCGAACGCCGGGGTTACAACTCGCAAGCCTGGCAGCGTCGCAAAAACCGCCTCAAGGTTTTGTGAATGGTAAAGCCCGCCGGCGATATAGCCGCCGGAGGCCAGCCGCGCGACGATGTTAGGCGCAAACTGACCGTTTGACCGATAGTAGTCGTGCGAAGTGTCTACGATCTGCTCCATCGCGGGCCACAAATAGTCCGCAAACTGTGCGGCTTCGATTACCACCCATATGTCATCCCGAAAACGCGAGAATCCGTTTGCGGTTCCGACGATATGGTCTTCGGCGATTGGGGCATTGAAGACCCGGCTTGGACCGAACTCCTGCTGCATGCCTTTGGTAACGTTGAATACACCGCCTTTTTCCTTGGAGGCGACGTCCTGCCCCCACAGGAAGGTGTTGGGGTTGCGTCGAAACTCCTGCTTGAGAGTTTCGTTGATCGCCTCGCGGAGAGTGATGGGCGAACCCGCCTCGGCGGGAATCATGGCTTCGTGTGCGACGCGAGGTTCGTCGGGCAGCACGAACAGTGTCGCAGTCTTGGGGTCTGGGTCGGCCGCGGCCTCGGCCTTTTCGGCGGCTTCAGCGACTTGCGCCTTGTTTTCTTCCTCGATCGCCAGCAGCGTCAGCTCTTCGACGTCCTCGACGTTGAGCAAATGCAGCCGAAGCCGTTCGTATGGATCGTATGTGCGGGCGTCCATCAGCTCTTCGGCGCTGCGGTACAACTCGTGGCGATCCGAATTCGAGTGAGCGTTAATGCGCTCGCAGAACGCGTGAACCAGCACCGGTCCGTCGCCGTTGTGAACGATATCGGTAGCGCGTTGTATCGTCTTGACCGAGTCGAACGGATTTGTGCCATCGCAGTTGATGATGGTCAGGTTGCGAAGCCCGCGGAAGTTCTCGGACACTATCGGGTTTGCGGTCTGCTCCGCTACCGGCACCGAGATGCCGTAGCCGTTGTTCTGGACCACGAAGATTACTGGCAGACGCTCACGGCTGGCACCGTTGAGGGCCTCATACACGTAGCCTTCCGAACACGACGACTCTCCCTGGCTGCAAAAGACAATAGAGTCCGCATCGTAATACTTGACCGCGCGTCCGAGCCCCGCCGCGTGCTGAGTCTGATTGCCGGTGGCCGATGAGACGTTCCAGATGCCGATCGAGATCTTCGCGAAGTGATTACTCATGTGACGGCCACCCGAGGCGACATCGGCGGCCTTGGACAACCCGTTCAATATGATCTCGTAAGGGGTAATTCCCGCAGCAAGACAGGTAAGCATGTCCCGGTAATACGGGAACATATAATCTTTGTTGGGCCGGAATGCGGAGCCGACGGCGATCTGAATTCCGTCGTGCCCTGCATGCGATGCGTGATAGGACCAGCCCTTCGCTTGCCGAAGGTAATTCCGGGCCTTATCGTCCAGCACCCGGCCAAGATGAATCAACCTGTACCATTCAAGCTGTTTTTCAAGCTCAATTGTCCCGGCCGCATCAGCCAGGGGCTTATAAGCAATTTCTCCCACGTGCTCTGCACTCATCCTTTGAGTTCCTCTCGCTCGTTCTTTCTCCTGCCTGACCCAAATCAGCCGGGGCTCGACATATGATCCTGTTGATCGCCGCAATTGTTCGCACGCGGCGAAATTTAGCCAGGGGGCCATTGTCGTGTTTCCGGCTGTGGTGACAACTCTTCAACATAACAAAAAAAGAATTGCAGAACAATAGCGCTCAATCGGCGGGCTTTGTTTAAAAGAGTGAATCGCTATGTTCTCAGTTGATGTGATGCACCCGGAGGCTGTTTAGTTCTGGAGGAAAGACTTTGAACAGGCTATCGATTAAAGGTAGGGCGTAGGGCAGGCTCCTGTAGGGCAGGCTCCTGTAGGGCAGGCTCCTTGACAGAGGAAAGTCCATCTCTTACCATTTCAACGCAAATCAGATGGGGCTGTAGCTCAGTTGGCAGAGCGCGTGGCTCGCATTCACGAGGCCAGGGGTTCGAATCCCCTCAGCTCCACCACAACAACCGCACGCCGTTGTCCTTATGTCCGCATGTCCCAGAATCATCGAAACGGTTTTCAGATCAACACCAAGCTCAAGTAGAAGCGAAGCAGAGAAGTGGCGCAGATCGTGTACTCGAAAGTGCGAGAACGAGAATGAATCATTGTGGCGCTCATCAGGTTCGCCCTCCACGCTGGAGGCAGTGAAGTTTGATCCGCGCCGACCTTGCCGTCGGTGCTGGTAGATTGTTAGCAGTGCGAGTTGACAAACCCTTTGGTCGGTTATAGAGTCCACACCCTCCCGAGGTTTTCGACAGAATCCCAAAGGCGCGTTGCGCCACCCATCACTGGGTTCTGCCAAACAGCCCGATGTAAGAGCGGGGTTCCGCGCCGAGAGGCGCATAGCTTTCTAACGAGACACAGGAGGTAGAGTCATGAAACGAGTGATCATGATG
>JBASRM010000208.1:0-46891 GCA_049273835.1 Blastocatellia bacterium
CACATTAGCATCGCGGGTAACGCTGGGATCCCTGCCTGCGCTCGGTTCCCTGCCTACATTCGGCTCCCTGACCGCGCCCGATTCCCTGCTTACGTCAACGTTTCCACCCAGCGCGATGACCTGATCTGCCGCAGCCGAATGAATCACTACCCTGCGCACGTATTCAACGCCGTCCCTAACTGTCAACTCAATCCGCCCTCTGGTTAGCACCTGAGTCGTCATGCCGGACGGTCTTTGCGCCCTGGCATAAACCTCCAGGGTGTCGCCGTTGACGACCTGTTCACCGAACCAACGCCAGCCGCCCGTATTCGCCTGCGTATTAATCAGCACATAAATAGAGCCTTCTCTAGTCCGGTTAGCGGTGGCGGAAAGAACATTTGCCATTTCGGGTTCCGGCGGTTCAGCACTCTCTCTGGTGGTCTCTTTGGGCTGTTCCGGGGCGCGATCGCCGCCGCTGGTAGCGCCTACAATTCCGAGACTCTTTGCGGTCTGCGGATCGAGGTCGCCGGTCTCTGGCAGATTGTGCTCCCGCTGATACGTTTTCAGGGCACCTGAAGTGCGCGGGCTCATCGCACCGTCAGTCTCGCCTTCGTAGTAACCCTGGTCTTTCAATGCCCCTTGCGCTCTCCGAACCATCTCCGGCGACGAAAGTGGCAGCGCGGTTGGCGCAGGAGAGACCGGGTGCTCGGCTTCTCGCCCTAACTCGGGCCGCTCGGTTCGCGCAGCGCGATCCGTATTCTCCGGCAAAGCTCCAACCTCTGATCGTTCTGATCGATCCGCCGACCGTTCTGGCCTGTCCGCGGAGCGATCAGGTCTATACGTCTGCTGATCCGGTGATCGGTCGCTGGTGGGCATCCCGTCCGCAACATAGGTATCCCTGATGACCAGCTGCTGCTTGAGTTGAACGCCGAAAGGGGTCCCGGCCGGGACCTGGGCCTCTTCCCCCTTTGAAAGCAACACGCTTGCGACACCAGCGCCCGCCCCAAGTATTCCTCCAACTGCTGCGCCTTTTCCACCGCCGGCGATCCCACCCAGGACGGCGCCAATTGCACCCCCTGCGCCGATAAACACTTCTGGTCGTTTGTTACCGTGGGCCGAAACGCGACCCTCCTCATCGATTTGGCGCCGCGTTTCGGCATCGTCCGATGTCAAGCTACCCACCAGCGCGACTTGAGTGCCATTTGGAAAAACGAGGTCATCGAAGTCAATGGCAATTGTTCCTGAACGGTTCATCCGCTTCGCCGGGGTAACCTGGGTGACCCGCCCCTCGATTATTGAACCCGCAGGTATCACGGTTCGACCGTTCACGTAAACCGGCACGGTTACAGTCGCATTGAATCTGTCTCCGACGTGGGCCGTCCGCGAGCTGAGCGTGGTATTCATCTGCACGCTGATGACAGTATCAGCGGGCACGGTCAGGCTTTGATCTGCATACTGTGGCGAGCTGTAGCGTGGCCTGGTATCTTGAGCAGCCACCTCCAGGCTAAACACTGCCAAAATGACGACTGCCAGCAGTGTGCTCGCGGTTTGGGCTAAATCTCTCATCGGCTTCATCGGACTACCTCCAAGACAACTGGGTTACTAAAAGGGGGATTAGTTCATCTGCTAAGACGGTTTACGGCCCCGATACTGTTGTCCGCTTCTGCAAACTTAGTAAGAGGCAATCTCACTATCGCCGTAGTTCCGGCTCCGGGCTTGCTGTCCACGCTCAGATCACCGCCGTGTAGTTCAGCAATTTGTTTGGCGATGGCCATGCCGAGCCCGGTTCCTTTTTCCTTTGTGGTGTAAAACGGCTCGAACAAGCGCCGTTGAGTCTCGGCGTCCATTCCGGATCCGTAATCCACGATCTCGACAAATACTTCTCGTTCGCCATCGATTCGGGTTTTGAGCTCGATGGAGCTCTGAGTCTCACTTGCTTCGATCGCGTTGATTATGAGGTTTAAAAAAAGCTTTTTTAGCTCGGTAGCATCATAGTGGCCGGCGGGCGCGTCAGCGCTATAGTGCCGGCCAATCTGCATCTGCTTAGCGTTTAGTCGATCCGCTACCATTGGCAGCAAATCCTCAAGCAACTCGTTAAGCCTTATTTCGGAGCGGTTCAATGTCTTCGGACGCGCGAATTCTGAAAGCTCCGCGACGATAGCGGCCAGATGATCCACGCTTCGTTCGATGACCTGAATCGTCGATAGATCCGCTACCTGATTGATAACCGTTTGCCGTTTCAGAAACTCAGCGGCGAAACGAATGCTGCCAAGCGGATTCTTGATCTCGTGCGCAATCTGCGCCGTCATTTGTCCGATGGCTGTGAGCGCGTGATTGCGCCGCAGTTCTCGTTGCGCGCGGGCGGCGTCGGTGACATCGACGAAACCGACGATAGTACCGTTTCGCTCACCTCCGACTATCAAGGGGGAAGTAAAAACATCGAATAGCCTGGTTCCCAGATCTACTATGCCGTAATTGTGCGTGCTAGCCCCTGAGTAGGAGAGTTCTTGCGAAACGGCCGCCGCCAGTGACGCATTGCTCCGAAAAAGGTCTTCGTAGCGTTGTCCCTTTGCTGACCCTGCCCCGACCTCGGGCAGGTTTCGAAACGACTCGCTGACGGTCTGCACAGCGCCGTCCTGTCCAATAACCACCACACCCGACACAAGACTGTCGAGAAGCGATTGCAGGTAGTCTCTCGCATTCGCGCTCTCAGAGTAAGCGCCTGCGAGGCGCTTCAGGGTCCGGCGAATCTCGTAGAATGTCAAGCCTGCTACTATGATGCCGACCAGCAGCACGGCTGCAGTAGCGGCGACGATTCTCTTGCGCGCACTAGAGCTCATCTGGTGGGTCTGAACGTCGTTCTGGTCGCGCTCGTCGTCAACGAACTGATCAAGCTTCTTGATGGCCTGCTGCATCCTCGTCTGCGTTTCGTGCCACTCGTTCGACGCCAGCTTAGCTTCCTCGATAGCCGCCAGGAAACTCCTGTAAGAAGCTTCAAATTCCTTCCATTCTTGGTGATCCACCAGCGATGTTTCCCGGGCCTGGTTGATCTCGGCGTCCATTTCCTTCTCGTGCTCGTTCATACGCTGCCGCGCGGGATAGCGAGCGAGAAAATTCTGATCCTTGGCCAGTACGAGGTTCTGGCCTTCGGGAATGATCTTGCCCGCGGTCTCTGAAATATTGAGCACGATTCGCAGATGCCGTTCTCCGGTGTCATCGATCTGGACGCTCTCCCGCTCCAGTTGTTCGAGACTCTGAACGCTCCAGTAGCCCACTCCGATGACCAACAAAAGCAAAACAAAGAAACCAAGAAACAAAACATTGCGCGCCAGGGATTCAACAGGTCTGAGTTGTCCCAGGAACAGTTCTCGCAGCTTTCGCGGGTGAGCCATCATAAAATCTTGATCTCTACGACTGACTTTAGTGAATCGAATCTCGGGTTCCCGCAATAGTGAATCACTTAAGTGTGAGGATTATCAAGGGCTCGATTTGCCGTACAACTGAGGATCGGCTAAGCGCGTAATAGCCGATATTGATTTCCTACGTCTCGCTGTGTATAACATGCCTCGCGAGAACCCCTCTAACAATGCCTCAGCCGAGGCACACGTTCAGCTACTGACCTCCCGACGTCGACCTTGTTACCTCGGCTGACAAGAGAATGGTGACAGTATGGCTATTGTTCTGGTGATACTGGCAGCAGTGTTTCTCGGGGTGCTCGGACTGCACACCTTCAAGCAGTTTAAGCTCAGGCAACAGCGACGAATGAGCGAGAACGAGTACAATACTGCAGTCACGCTCTGGGAATACGCGCGCGTCGTCAAGGAGCAAATCGACAACACAATCCGCCTGGGCAGCGGCGTGCTCGATTTCACCAAGATTGCCGTCCCGCACAGTCAGGGATACAAGATCTCATTTGAATTGATCGGTGTGTACTTCCGCATTTACGCGGTTCCGGCCAGATACAACCGAACCGGCAAGCTCTCCTTTCTGACTGACAATACGCTAAGCGTTAGAGCTTCTGATCGAGCGGGACAGCAGGCCACTTCGGAAGACGGGGAGTACAAAGGCGAAGCGAATCTGTAGTTCAGCGCCCCAGACTTAGACTGTTCTGCTTGTGAGCCGTCGAAGAGTGCTTGACCGTCGATTGTTCTTGACTCTTATGAAACCTGGTGCGGTAGAAAACAAAGCCCGAGTGGCAATGCTGGTCCTCGTTCTGGCTCTTCTGTCGCTTATCGCGCTGAGCCTGGCGCTGTTTTCCCGAACGGGCAGTCAACTCAGGTCCTCCCCAATAGTCATCTACCTGTTCAGCTATCAGATCATCGCGCTGGTGTTTGGGATCGGGCTGGTTTTTCTGTTGATCCGATGGCTGCTTCGGCCGTATCGAAGGATGGTGGAGGCCGCGAGAGGAAGCCCGGTAAGAGCGTCGGCCTCGATCAGCGAAGGCGAATTCGTAGCTCAAACATTTCAGGCGTTGGTCGAGCGGCTTCAAGCGAAGGAAAAGGAGTTGGAGGGGTTGCACGCGCTCGAGCGAAGGCGGGCCGAGCGCTCCGAGCGCTTCAGTGAACGTTTGGTCGCCAACATTCCAAGCGGATTGATTACGATAGACTCGAAGGGAATCGTAACATCGGTCAACGCACACGCGCTGAAAATATTCGGAATGGGTGGAACCAACGCCAGTACATCGGCACGGGAGATCCACACCGGCGAGTTGCTGTCCCCCATCGTCGACTATCGTTCTTTCTTCAGAGCCTCTCCGCGTATGTCGGAGATGATCGCTGAGTGTCTCGACAAGGCCACGACATTCAGACGTGAAGAAGTCGCGGTAGTGCTTCCTCCGGGCCGAACGCGGCGCGTTGGTCTGAGTGTGTCACCCATCTGCGACAATTCTCAGAATGTCGAAGGCGCCCTGTGCTTGATGACCGATCTCACCGAGGTAATCGAGCTTCGTGAGCGGATGAAGCTTAAAGAGAACCTTGCAAACCTGGGCGAGATGGCTGCTGGCCTTGCTCACGAGTTCAAGAACTCTCTGGCCACGATTCACGGGTATGTTCAACTGCTCGACGCTCAAGCCGAAGGGCCGGCCACGGTTGCCCAGCGGCTCGTCACACACGACGCAGCTCTAAACGAAGTCAAATTATTGAGCAAGCTCGTCACCGACTTCATGAACTTTGCGCGACCGCAAGATCTCAACCTCGGCCAGGTCGATCTGCGGTCCATCATCGAGTCTTCTGCCGGCGCAGTTAGCGCTCAGTTGGCCACAACCGCAACCGAGCTGAGAATCGAAGGTGAGTTTCCCCATCTTCCCGGAGATGAATCTCTGCTCAGACGGGTTTTCACGAATCTGTTCCGCAACGCCGCCGAGGCCATCGATCCTCACTCGGTCACAAAACTGATTGTGATCTCCGGATCGATTGACCAGGGACCCGATGGCCGCTACGCCCACATCACTGTTCGAGACACTGGGAGCGGGATCTCGCCCGAAGATCTCAACCGCATCTTCATTCCATTTTTTACCACCAAGTCACGGGGATACGGACTCGGTCTGGCACTAGTTCAGAAGATCCTGGTAGCTCACGGAGGCGATGTAACCGTGGATGAAAGCAATTGCAGCGGCACCGCCTTTCACTGTCGGCTGCCTCTGCTCCCGGCACCCACAAGTGTGGAAGCCCAGTAGACATGCCGTAGATTAAGGTTACGGGATTGAAGAGCGTTTAACTGGGTTCGATTTCGGAAACAACCAACCTCAAGCTTTACAAGATTTACGGCCTCCATCAGGCTGGCAGCGCAATTGCTCAGCAAGTCCCGCCTGTTTTAGTCGCCTTTTACCCAAAATCGGAGGCACAAGTGAACGCTTTGACCAAACCAAAGTCTCGCTGTCGCACAGAGGCGGGGCTGGGTCTGATGGAAGCCATAGTCGGCCTTCTGGTTGTGCTGATCGTCGGCTCGGTGCTTCTACACCTGGGCCGCATGGGATTGGCGATGTACAAGCTGAACGCGGCGACGGGTGGCATTGCTCAAGAATTAGAGCTTGCCCGCAATCTGGCCACTGAGCGACGCGCGCCTGCAAGCGTGATCTTCGACGCCAAAGAAAAGCGATTTGGCCTCGACCGCAACGGCAACGGCCGGCTTGATAGCGTCGAGGCTGAAGAGCTTCCCAGCGGGGTCGAGATTGCGGAAGACAGCGTTGTGACCTTTGCGCGTTCAGGACGTCTAGCACCCGGCTCCGGGCAGCCAAATATTGTCATCAGCAATACCTCCAAATCTCGTCGAGTAAGCGTTTCGAAATCCGGCACCATCGAGATTGATTAGTCTGTCGCGAAGCCGCTCTTGACCCAAAAGATCGGACTTCCGTCATCGCGGGCGAGTTGTATCTGTTGTTTCAACTCGCCCGCGCTTTTTTCCCTTAGTTGCCTTTGGCTCCAAGCTGGTCTCGCCGAAAACATCGCTGGTAGAATATGCGCGTCTTTCCTGCTCTTCTGTGTGAGGAAGCACAATGCGAATAGGCGTTATATCAGACACTCACGGAATCTTCGACAAGTCGATCCCTTCGATCTTCAGAGGCGTTGACGCAGTTATTCATGCGGGAGATATCGGGAAGCTTGAAGTGATCAACCGATTGGAGGAGATCGCTCCAGTGTTTGCGGTCGAAGGGAACAATGATAGCTTCAACACTTTTCCCGTTGAGCGTGTGGAAGAATTCGCCGGACATCGGATTGTCATCCGACATATCTTTGGCGAGCTGCATCAGCTTCGCAATGGCGACCGGCAAATGGTCGAGGAGACGCAACCAGAGGTGGTTGTTTTTGGACACTCTCATCGTCCCTATCAGCATATGATCCAGAAGACTCTGTTGTTCAATCCCGGAAGCGCCGGCCCGCGCCGGTTTTCTCTCCCGCGCACGGTGGGAATATTGTCTCTGAAACGCTCCGGCGCCGAGGCACGAATCATTGGCCTCGATTGATTCCATGTGATCCTCGTCGTTGCTACGACCTACAGCAGGCGACAAATCTAGAAGCGGGACCTGTGGTGGAAGACTTAAGAAAACCGATCAGCGACTACAAGAAGAATGCATACCCGCTCCCCACAGGCGAGAGCCTGGCACCGGGCTCTCGTCCGCCAATCGACCAGCATCTGGAACGCATATCCTTGCTGATGGATAAGGCGATCCGAATTCCCGGCACTGACATTCGATTCGGGCTGGATCCGGTTATCGGTTTGCTGCTCCCGATAGTCGGAGACGCAATCGGGGCAATTATCTCGGCTTACATAGTTTTCGTCTCGGTGCGTTACGGATTGCCCAAGATCGTTATTGCGAGGATGGTCTTCAATATCGCGGCGGACTTCGCAGTTGGCAGCATTCCACTTCTCGGAGATGCGGCCGATTTCGTGTGGAAGGTGAACACCAGGAATTTGCGCTTGTTGAACACCTACGCATCGGGAAAACGGCGCTCGTTCTGGAGCGACTGGGCGTGGGTGCTCGTGCTTCTGGGCGTGCTGTTTCTGTTTTTGTTCGGCGGGCTGTTTTTGATCTACTACGCGTTCAAATCAATGGGCACCGGCTGGATCTAGATTTCTGTTGCGTAAGTCCAGGATAGACTTTTGTTCGTTCGCTGTCCCCGTCTCAGACCTCCACAACAACCGGGATGATCATAGGCCTGCGACCGGTCGCCTTTTGAATGAATCGTTTCAACGCTACGCGAATCTTTTCTTTGATCACGGCGTAGTCGATTCGCTCCTCGTGGGACGCGGTACCCACTGTCTCCTCGACCAGTCGCTTCAGCCCCTCAAGCATTTCGGCTGAGTCTTCTTCGTGCACAAATCCGCGGGTCACCAGTTCGGGCTCAGACTCCAGCTCGCCGGACTTCGGATTGATCGCAACGATCGCTATCACGATGCCGTCGTATGACAGGTGCTTGCGGTCCCGGACAACCAGATCTTCGATCTGTTCATAGCTCGAATCAATGAAGGTTCGCCCAACAAATTCAGTCGCCGTAATCTCTGCGCTATCCTCGCCAAGCTCGAGGACATCCCCGTTCTCAAACACAACGATGTTCTGAGGCTCGACAATTCCCGTCTCCACTGCCCAGTCCCGGTGCCGATAGAGCTGTCGATGTTCGCCGTGAATCGGGACCAGAAATTTCGGTCTGGTAGCCTCGATCAGTATTTTCAAGTCCTCCTGACTGCCGTGACCTGATACATGAACTCGCGCAACAGTACTGTCGATCACTCTTGCGCCGCGCTTATAGCAATGCGAGATCAACCGCGAGATCGCGGTTTCGTTGCCGGGTATCTGTCGAGCCGAGAGCACCACCAAATCGCCTTCCCCGACTGACAGGTTTTTATGCTGATCAGTCGCCAGCTTGGTCATTGCAGACATCGGATCACCCTGGCACCCGGCTACCAGCAGCAACAACTGATCGTCGTCCATCTGCCTGGCTTCCGCAGCAGTGATGAAGATTCCATCAGGCACGTCGAGTTGGCGAAGGCTTTCTGCGGTCTCAACATTGCGCAGCATGCTTCTGCCAAGCAACGCGACCCGACGCCCATAATCCCGCGCAAGATCCAGCGCTATCTGAATTCGATGAACCGAACTCGTAAAACAACTCAACACGATCCGGCCGGTTGCCTCATCGAAGATCTTTTCAAGCGCCGGAATGACAAAGCGTTCAGACTGTGTTCGCCCGGGCCGTTCCGCGTTGGTCGAATCCGCCAGCAGCGCCAGAACGCCTTGATCGCCGTATTCGCTCAGCCGTTCGAGATCGGTGGGACGCCCGACAACAGGGGTGTCATCTATCTTGAAATCGCCCGAGTGAATAACAACGCCAACCGGAGTTGTTACGGCTACTGCGGTGCAAGATGTAAGGCTGTGGGTGACGTGAATCCATTCGACTTCAAACTTGCCCAGCGCCACCCTGTCCCGCGACTCAACTGCATGCAGCGAAGTCGAATCCGACAAACCGTGCTCCTGCAGCTTCCCCTCGAGCAGCGCAAGAGTTAAGTGAGTGCCGTAGACCGGGACGTTAACTTCTTTTAAGAGAAACGGCACCGCGCCAATGTGGTCTTCATGTCCGTGAGTGAGGATGATCGCTGAAATCTCGTCGCGATATTGATCGATGAACGAGAAGTCTGGTATTACGATATCCACCCCCGGAGCATCCTCCTCGGGAAAACCCATGCCTGCGTCGATGATTATCGCTTCACCGCCGCAGCGCATCGCCATCATATTCATGCCGAAGACACCAACCCCGCCGAGAGGAATTATTTCGAGTTTATCGTCTGTCATAGTTGTTAGCCGTCGGGAGCTGGCATCCGGGCTGGTCGCGACTACGCGCTCCAGCTATTGAAAGCTTACTTCCCGAGGGCGGCAATCCTCATTTTTGCTTTTTCTTTCAAAACCAAAAGTATAACAATCCCGGCGCGCAGGTCGAAACGACATCATCAACCGCGTTTGAGAGCCTTGCATAATCGCACAAACTCTTCGAGCGACAAGGTCTCAGCTCGTCGCCTCGGATCGATCAAAGCGGCTCCCAGAGCCGGCTCCAGGGACCCGGTGACATTAAGAACGCCGGCGGCTGCCTTCAGGTTGTTCAAAATAGTCTTTCGCCGTTGCGCGAACGACGCCCGCACAACGGCAAACAACTGCGTCTCGTCTTCGATTTCAACCGGAGGCCGCACGTGCACAGTTAGCCTGATGACCGAGGACTCAACTTTGGGAACAGGCGTAAATGCAGACGCCGGGACGTCAAACAATTTCGTGGCCTCACAGTAGTACTGCACCATCACCGACAGGTATCCGTAGTCTTTGTTGCCTGGTCGCGTTGTGATCCGGGCGGCGACTTCTTTCTGGAGCATCAGCGTCATATCGAACAATTGCCCCCGGATGCTGAGCAACCTCTCGATCAGCGGCGTTGAGATGTAATACGGCAGGTTCGCTACGATTCGCACCCGAATTGAATATGTATCGCCGGAACGATGAGAATACAGCTTCGTCTTCGCATCGCTGATAAGCTCGGTCCAATCCAGTCCCAGGGCGTCGGCGTTTATGACCGTAAGATTCTCAGCCTTCAACGAA
This sequence comes from Blastocatellia bacterium, assembly GCA_049273835.1. Classification (GTDB taxonomy): domain Bacteria; phylum Acidobacteriota; class Blastocatellia; order UBA7656; family UBA7656; genus Onstottus_A. The sequence goes on from JBASRM010000208.1 coordinate 10,052, forward strand.
CGTCGCAATCCCTCAACCAGACGATCATCGATTTCAACAGCAACCACATAGCCGCTTTGCTTAACGAGCATCCCCGTAAGCGCGCCCGTGCCGGGACCAATCTCGATTACGATGTCATTGGGAAGAGGCGAGACCTCGCCGATGATCCGGCGCGCGACTCCACCGTCGGTGAGAAAGTTCTGTCCGAGACTCTTGTTTGCTTTTATCAAATCCGATTACGCAACTCCGCGAAGCCGCGGGTATCCGGTGAACTCCGTATATCCGTCCGCTTCGGCAATGCTCACTTCCTCGAGATCAAACTCCAGATCTGCAATGCCTAGTCTGGTTGCCGTGGTGTCCCCTGTTTTCGCCCCGGCAACGGCGAGAGTGAGCTTGTCGATTTGTTCAAAGTTATTGGGCTCGGTCAGATCGAAGGCACCGGGCAAGATTACCACGCTGGTGACACTGGCCCGCGCCAGTGATTCAAGCATTGACGTGAGCTCGGTCGAACCAACTGACATCGGATTCAAGGTCCTCAGCGCCTCGCTTGCGTCAGTGACTCCGGCAACCGGAGCGGATCCCGGTTTCGCAGCTACTCCATCAGGAAACACAGGCTCACCTCGCTCGTCGGCCATGGCAAGCTCCAGCGTGCCCGCTCCCCCGACGACCACCAGTGGCCGGTGATGTGTACGGCTGAGTCGTTGCTCGATCAACCGGCTGTTCAGCTCCGCCCTTGAACCGAGTACCACTGCATCGTACTCTGATGCTGATTCGATAAACCCGCGAGACGGCTTCCAGCTTACCGGCGATTCTGATCCTTCAGCCGGGTACTCGATTACTCCGTGAACAAAGGGAGTATTTCGCGCCACGAACTTGAAGTAGCTTTCGTTAAGCCTGAGTGCCTCATCGTCGCAGAGGCCCACTTCGACGTCTATTCCGGCTGTTCGCAGCTGTTCGATTCCCCGGCCGTTGACTCTGGGAAAGGGGTCCTTTATCGCAATAAGCGCCCGGGCGATTCCAGCTTTGATCACCGCATCGCTGCATGGAGGCGTGCGGCCGTAATGACAACAGGGTTCAAGATTACAATAGAGCGTTGAGCCTTGCGCTTCGGCGCCTGCCATTTCCATCGCATACGTCTCGCCGTGTTTTAGCAGATCGTATCGATGATAGCCCTCACCCACAATGCGTCCCTCTTTGACCAACACCGCGCCCACCATTGGGTTGGGGCTGACCAGTCCAGCGCCGCGACGCGCCAGCTCGAGTGCCCGCTTCATGAATAGTTTGTCTGCCTCAAACATCGCTAGTTGTTGATATGGAAACGCTTATTCGTCTTAATTACTGAGCTTAGAAGTAACAGCTATGCGAGAGTCAAACAGACTCGTCGCGATACCGCCAACTTCAAAGCTTGTATCTGGCTGTTCGCGGAACCTCGTAGCCCGCTAGAAAAACGTTTTGCAATTTCATCGAGGTGGAAGCGGTGAATTCAAGCCCGTGATTCTCCCCGCGTGCTAGCTTTGCATAGCCCGCGGCAGCGATCATCGCCGCATTATCCGTTGTAAGAAGCGGACTCGGATAGATGACCCGGCAGCCGAGGTCTTCGGCGTCTACTGCTTTTCTCAACGCGCTGTTGCACGCCACGCCCCCGGCGAGAATGACCGTCCGCGGGTTGTGTCTACTCACAGCCGTCCGCAAGCGCGCGAGCAATGACCTGATAACCTTCTCCTGAAAGCTAGCGACCAGATCGATTACCATCTGGTCGGGCTGGGCGCCAGTTGCGACCGGTTGTATTCCCCTCTCTCTTACGAAGCGAAGCACCGCAGTCTTTAAGCCGCTGAAACTGAAATCGAGATTCGGCGAGTCCATCCGCGGAAGCGTGAACACAAGGTCTGCCGCGCGCGGATCGCCCGACGTCGCCAGGCGGTCAATCACGGGTCCACCCGGATAGCCAAGCCCAAGCAGCTTCGCCACTTTGTCATAGGCTTCGCCTGCCGCGTCATCCCGAGTCCGCCCCAACACAGCGTATTGGCCCTCTTCAGGGATCAGAAACAGAGTCGTATGTCCGCCCGACACGATCAAAGCAACCGCTGGATATTCAACCGGAGGATTCTCGAATGCAACAGAGTAGATGTGCCCCTCAATATGATTCACGCCTACGATTGGTTTGACCGCGACCATCGACAGCGATTTGGCGAAGCTGATTCCAACCAAAAGCGAGCCGATAAGACCAGGCCCCTGGGTCACTGCGATTCCACCAATCTCGCCGAGTGTTACGCCGGCTTCTGCGAGCGCCTGGTCAATCACCGGCGCGATCCGGTCCAGATGTTCACGCGAAGCCAGCTCGGGCACCACTCCGCCAAACGGCGCATGAGTGGCAATCTGAGACGCGATGATGTTCGACTTAATCACGCGCGCGTTTTCGATAACCGCCGCGGCGGTTTCATCGCACGAGCTTTCTATGCCGAGAACCAGCATTCGATCTCATTCTACACGACCAAAGACTCGCATCGAACCTGGTTTGGAGCGCTCACCCCGATCGCGCGTTCTCTCAGGCTGGCGATTCAGGTTTTGAAGTAGTAGCATACGCGGCGCATTGCCCAAGGAGAACGTTAATGAAAGCAGCCATTATTCGCGAATACAAACAGCCGATTCAGATCGAAGATACCGACATTCCGGAGCCCGGAGCCGATGAAGTGCTCATAAAGGTCGAAGCCTGCGGCGTATGCCACTCCGATCTTCACATCGCCGAAGGCGACTGGCCTCATCTGCAGCGAATTATCAAACGCCCGCTCATCCCCGGTCACGAAGTGGCAGGCCGCGTGGTCGTAAAAGGCGATGCTGTAACCAAACTCGAAGTGGGCGATCGGGTCGGGGTCGCATGGACCCACTGGACCTGCGGTGAATGCGAACTATGTAAAGAAGGACACGAGAATCTTTGTTCGAAACAAATGATCACAGGCGCGTCGGTGGACGGCGGCTACGCTGAATACATCAAAGCCAAGGCCTCACACACGTTGAAAGTTCCCGACACGTTGTCTTCCGAAGAGGCGGCTCCACTTTTTTGTGCGGGCGTGACGGTGTATCACGCGATAAAGATTTCCGGGATCAAGCCCGGCCAGCGCCTCGCGATCTACGGCGTCGGCGGTTTGGGGCATCTCGCCGTCCAGATTGCCAAATGCTTCGGTGCCCAGGTAATCGCGATCGACATTTCCGGCGACAAGCTTGAATTCGCGCGACGACTGGGAGCGGATATCACTATGAACGCTACGACTGATGACGTGGTCAAACAGATAAGAAGGATGGGCGGCGCTCACGTGGCGGTGGTGACCTCGGCTTCGAAGTCGGCCTACGATTCGGCGTTCTATGCCGTACGATCCTGCGGGACGCTGATGGTCGTCGGAATGCCCGCCGAGGACCTATCATTCCCAGCGATTATGATGCGCGAGATGAGAATAATGTCCTCGGCAACCGGCACGCGTGAAGATATGCGTGAAGTGTTGGAACTTGCGGCCGCAGGGCGAGTCAAATGTCAGGTCGAGACCCGCCGGCTTGAAGAGGTCAATGAAGTATTTGATGAAATGCGCCGCGCCAGAATCACCGGGCGCGTGGTGCTGACAATGTAACGCGGTTTCGACGCACGCCGGGTCAGGCATCTTCAATCGTACTTATCAAAATCAGCGATACGGTTTACGCATCGCTCAGCGTTACCTTTGTCATAGAGTCGCCCGCTCGCAATTGCTTAACCGAATCGATTCCTTCCGTCACTCGTCCAAATACTGCGTAGTTCATATCGAGAAAAGCAGCCGGACCCAGCGTGATGTAAAACTGGCAAGACGCACTATTAGGATCCGCTGATCTCGCCATCGCGACACCGCCCGCATCACCGTGCTTGAGCTCGGGCGAGACTTCCAGTTTTATTCGCCGTTCGCGGCCAGTGCTGGGATCGACGAATCCTCCAGTGCCGTTTCCTTTCGGATCGCCCCCCTGAATCACGAAATTTGGCTCGTACCGGTGGAACTTCAATCCGTCGTAAAAGCCCCGCTCCACCAAATCGATAAAGTTTCCGGCTGTGATCGGAGCTTGGTCTTCGTAAAGCTCGATCGTAATGTTGCCTTTGTTCGTTTCTATAATTGCTTTTCGATTAGCCATCTCATCTCCTTGTCGTTGTTAAGAACCTCGCAGACTCTAGCATCGCAATCGGCCGACGTACAAGTGGCCGCTGCCGTGACCCAGCACTATACTTCTGAGTTCGTTCGGAGCCAGGAACCAACAATGAATGTTACTCACCTCTATTGCTCGGCCTGTGGCAAATCCCACCCAGCTCGAACCCTCATTAACTTGTGCGACTGCGGTAAGCCGTTGATGGTCGCATATGATCTCGATCGCGCCGCGGCGACTCTGACGCGGGAGGCGCTTGCTGGACGGGACGCCTCGCTATGGCGTTACCGGGAGGTGCTTCCAGTTGACGACGATCGAAACATCTTGAGTTTGGGGGAAGGAATGACCCCGCTGTCGAAAGCCGAACGGCTGGGCAGGAAGCTTGGCTTGACGAGCCTTTTCATCAAGGACGAGGGTGTGAACCCAACCGGCTCGTTTAAGGCTCGCGGTATGGCAGTCGCGATCTCAATGGCCAAGGAGCTCGGCGTTCAAAAACTCGCGGTGCCCTCCGCCGGCAACGCAGCAGGCGCGCTCGCCGCCTATGCCGCTAAAGCGGGACTTCCGGCTTTTATTTTCATGCCTCGCGATACTCCCCGCGCCAACATAGTTGAGTGCCAGCAAACAGGCGCTCGAATAACTCTGGTTGACGGTCTCATTACAGACTGCGGAAAGATCGTCGCCCAACGCAAGGAGGCAGAAGGCTGGTTTGATGTCTCGACTCTAAAGGAGCCTTACCGTGTGGAAGGCAAGAAGACAATGGGTTACGAATTAGCTGAGCAATTCAACTGGGAATTGCCGGATGTGATCTTATATCCGACGGGCGGAGGGACCGGACTGATTGGGATGTGGAAGGCTTTTGACGAAATGGAAAAGATGGGTTGGATCGGCAGCCGGCGCCCTCGAATGGTCACCGTTCAAGCGGAAGGCTGCGCGCCGATTGTGAAAGCGTTCGCCGCAGGAGCAACCTCAGGCGCGGACATTCCAAACGCGCAGACCGTGGCTGCCGGGCTGAGGGTACCGAAGGCGGTCGGGGATTTCTTAATGTTGGACATCCTGAGAACGAGCGGCGGCACTGCCGTAGCGGTGTCAGACGATGAGCTTATTGCCGCGGTCAAGGAAATCGGCGCTTCCGAAGGCATCTTTGCGGCGCCCGAGGGAGCGGCTTGCCTGCCAGCGCTGAAGCAATTGCTTGAACTCGGTTATGTTGATCGCACTGAGAGAATTGTGTTGTTCAACACAGGGACCGGAGTAAAGTACCTCGAGGCGTTCCCTAGTTGATGCGCTTCGCAATGTCACCTACGTGCAAAACTCAAAGCGCGGCCGATCTTGAAACCGCCGCGAGTTTCGCACGGCTGCCCGTCGTGGGATAATCCCAGAGGACGTCAAAGGGGGGATTGGTTCATGCTGTGGAAAGATCGACGCCAAAGCGAGAACGTTGAAGACCGGCGAGGCATGTCACGCGGCGGTGGGATGGCCATCGGAGGCGGACTCGGCGGTATTGTTATCCTGGTTATCGCGTTGCTCCTGGGTGCGGACCCCCGAGAGTTGTTGCAACAGGCTCCGGGCGACGAATCCGGCTCGGGTCAGCCGTCGCGTCCGATCAACCCGGCAGAATCGGAACTTCGCCAGTTCGTCGGAGTAGTGCTGGGTGACACTGAAGACGTCTGGAACGAAATCTTCCGTCAATCGGGCCGGCAATACAGAGAACCTACGCTGGTCCTGTTCACCGATCAGGTGAATTCCGGTTGTGGTTTGGCGGGCACCGCGGTGGGACCGTTTTATTGTCCGAACGATGAAAAGGTCTACATCGACCTTGGATTCTATAACGAGTTGAAGACGCGGTTTCGCGCTCAAGGAGACTTCGCTCAAGCCTACGTGATCGCCCACGAAGTCGGCCATCACATCCAACGCCTGCTCGGGACAATGGACAAGGTGAATGCCTCCCAGAGACGACTCAGCAAAGGGGAAGCGAACCAGCTTTCGGTCCGGCTAGAGCTTCAAGCCGATTTCCTCGCAGGTGTCTGGGCCCACTATGCCCAAAGGCGCGGCATAATCGAGCCCGGTGATCTCGAGGAAGCGCTTACTGCGGCGAGTGCGATCGGCGATGACCGGCTTCAGCGCGAAACTCAGGGATACGTTGTCCCCGACTCATTCACCCATGGCAGTTCGGAGCAACGACTTCGATGGTTTAGGAAGGGCTTCGAGACGGGCGCAATTCGACAAGGTGATACCTTTTCGACGCCGAATCTATAAATGGTCTAACTGGTCAATCCCCAAAACGCCCCCAAACTTCGGTTGGGGATCAAGCAATCAACTGCTCCGCCGTTGAGGTCACCAACTTTTGAATCTCGTTGAGTTGATCCTGGTTTTCAGCTTCGAACCTCATCACAATAACCGGTTGGGTGTTGGAGGCGCGTACCAGTCCCCAGCCGCGCTGGAACAGAATGCGGGCGCCGTCGATTTCAATCACTTCGTGAGTCTTCTTGAACCGTTCAGTGAGAATCCGCACCAAATCGAACTTTTTATCGTCCGGGCAGTCCACTCGAATCTCCGGCGTCGAAACCATTCGCGGAAGGTCTGCCAGGAGCGACGACAAAGGCTGTTCAGTCTTGCTGAGTATCTCGATTAACCTTGCTCCCGCGTAGATCGCGTCGTCGAAGCCGAAAAAGCGGTCGGCGAAAAACAGATGCCCACTCATTTCGCCCGCCATCGCTGCCCGCGTTTCTTTCATCTTGGCTTTGATCAGCGAGTGTCCTACCTTCCACATTATCGGGTTGCCGCCGTGTCGAGCGATGTCGTCGAACAGTGTCTGCGAGCATTTAACCTCGGCAATAAAGGTTGAACCCGGAAGCTGTTTCAAGATCTCGCGAGAGAATATCACCATCAATTGATCGCCCCAGATGATCCGGCCGGTTTCATCAACCACTCCGATTCGATCGGCGTCGCCATCGAATGCAATCGCAAGATCAGCCCGATGCTCGCGCACGGCGTCGATAGCAAAACGCATGTTGTCAACTACGGTGGGGTCCGGGTGATGATTGGGGAACCGGCTATCGGGATCGCAGAACAGCTCAATGACCTCGCTTCCGAGATCGCCGTAGAGTGGGGCTCCAATAAAGCCGCCCATGCCATTGCCTGCATCGACGACGACTCTTAGCTTTCTAGGCCCCACCTTGATGTTCGATTGGATGTATTCGCGATAAGCACCAACCACATCTCGCTCTTCTTGCCGCCCGTGACCGTTTGCGAATCTTCCCGACAAAGCAAGACGTTTGATCTCATCGATCTGGCCGCCGAAGATGGTGCTCTTCCCCAAACAAATCTTGAAGCCGTTGTTGTCAGCCGGATTGTGACTGCCGGTTATCATGACTCCCCCGCCTACAGGCTGAGTAAAAAGCGTGAAATACAGAACAGGTGTTGGGACCATCCCGACGTCGAGCACGTCGCAGCCAGTCTCGGTGAGACCGCGTATCAAAATGTTGCGAAAACGCGGAGAACTTTCGCGCGCGTCCCGGCCCAGGCTTGCGCTAGTAACCCCGTTCTCGCGGAAGAAGGTGCCAATCGCCCGAGCCAGGTCGTATACAGTGTCATCATTGAGGTCTCTGTCGACCACTCCCCTGATGTCGTATTCGCGAAAGATATGCTCATTCATGAATGCTTCTCCCTTTCGGTCTCCTGCGAGATTCTTGCGCACTGGCGGTCAAAGAGCAAAGCGCGAAAGATGTGGTCCGGATCACGTTTTCAAGCCAGCCGTCCTTCTCGCTTGGGCTTTGAATACGATCTCCAACGTCTTTGCCTGTTCGATAGTGGGCAAGCGGATTCCCACAAGCGAAAAGCTGAGGTCTGTCATCGGCGACTGACTGATCAATAACCCGCGCACTTTCGCCGGTTATCGATATCGCCGGTATGGCACGAAACTTGGCTAACAGAAGTCTTCATTAAGGTTGGGATTTCGTTTGGCCTCGGCCATGTTTCGTGTATCATCAATTCTAATCGTAGGCCGGAGAGATTCAGCATAATTAATGTTTGATCAACAGGAGTTCAGCCATGATAGGGTTACGCAACGTTGAAAAGTTTTTCGAATCAGGCGTTGGCAAGACATTCGTGCTTCGGCGCGTGAACATTGATATCAAGTCCGGCGAGTTCGTGTCGATAATGGGTCCGTCAGGGGCCGGTAAATCAACTTTACTTCACATTCTCGGTATGCACGATAGCGCATGGACTGGCGAGTTTAACTTTCTCGAACAGCCGGTACACAAGCTTGGAAAGAAAGAGCGTGCGGAGCTGCGCAACAAAAACATCGGGTTTGTGTTTCAGAGCTATCATCTGCTGGACCATATGACTGTGTATGAGAATCTCGAGGTGCCGCTGTCGTACCGGGATGTCAAAAAGGCGGAGCGCGAAAGCATCGTGTGCGACGTCCTTGACCGATTTCAAATAGTGGGCAAACGCAACCTCTATCCGACACAGCTATCCGGCGGGCAGCAGCAATTGGTCGGGGTCGCCCGAGCCGTGATAGCCAACCCAAAGATCATTCTTGCGGACGAGCCCACCGGCAACTTGCATTCGGATCAGGGGAAAGAAATTATGGAGCTTTTTAAGAGGCTCAACGAGGGCGGCACCACCATCATTCAGGTCACTCACTCTGAGATAAACGCGTCTTACGGACACCGGATCATAAAGCTCCGGGATGGTTGGGTGGTGAACGACTAAGAACGAAGGGCAGAATACAGGACGGATGATTGATCGCGCTCTAACAACCTGCAGGTTCTCGCGAGCCATGTCTCTCTGACGCCCTAATTCATTGCTTTATCCTGTGTCCGCTTGCGAACACGGAGTTTCCCAGAAGCGAAAAGGCAGACAGCTTATCGTCGCGAGACAAGTTGTGATAAGATGAGGCACGCAACCAGTTAAGCAGGAACGCCCTGATGGCACGGAACTTCCTTAGCACTTGTTGGAGGAAGCATGGACATACCGCGTAAGTCTGCAGCGAAAAAACGCCGCGTTAAAAGAATACTTTACGCACTGACCGCAGTGATTGCCGTTGCGGTGATAACCGTCGGCGTATCCCAATTGAAACCCGCTGCTCCAAGCGTCGACAGAGGAACTTTGTGGAGCGGGACGGTTATTAGAGGCCCGATGCTTCGCAACGTTCGCGGACTGGGCACACTGGTACCGGAAGAGATTCGTTATGTTCCGGCCATCAGTCAGGGTCGGATCGAAAAGCGGCTCGTTCAACCGGGCGCTCAAGTCACAGCCAATCAGGTACTCTTAGAGCTGACCAATCCCGAAATACAGCAAGCCTTTGTCGATGCGGAGTCTCAACTTCGCGGTGCAAATGCAAACCTCACGACGTTGCGAGTACAGCTTACAAAGCAGATCCTGGATCAGGAAGCGACGCTCGCCCAGGCGAAATCGGATTTCAACAAAGCCAGAATGCAATTTGAAGTCAATGACTCGCTTGGCAAGCAGGGTTTGAAATCGAAGCTTGAAGTGGATTTGTCCAAGATCGCCTACGAAGACCTTGAAAATCGGGTGGGGCTCGAGACGAAGCGCCTGGCGAGCAGTCTTGAAGAAGTTAAGGCCAGGCTTGCCGCCGAAGACGAGAAGGTACGCCAACTCAAGGACGCGGTGGCACTCAAACGATCTCAACTCGACGCCTTGAAGGTCCGCGCGGGAATTGACGGCGAATTGCAAACGATAGCCGTCCAGGTGGGGCAGCAAGTCACCCTGGGTCAAGAGCTCGCGAGAGTGGCCAATCCGAAGCGTCTCAAAGCCGAGTTGAAGATTTCCGAGACTCAGGCTAAAGATATCCAGCTTGGGCAGCCGGTAACCGTTGACACTCGCAACGGCATAATCGCCGGTAGGGTGATTCGTATCGACCCTTCAGTCCAGAACGGCACGCGCACCGTGGACGCCTCGCTTGAAGGCGAGTTGCCGAAGGGCGCCGTTCCCGACTTGAGCGTCGACGGCACAATCGAGCTCGAGAAGATCGAGAACATTCTCTATGTCAATCGTCCGGTGCACGGAGCGGAGAACAGCACCGTCGGCCTCTTCAAGATCGATCCCGACGGCGCGGGCGCCGTGCGCGTTCAGGTTAAGCTCGGCCGAAGCTCGGTCACTACCATCGAGGTTGTCGAGGGCCTGAGAGAGGGAGACGTAATCGTGCTCTCAGACACTACACAATGGGACAACGCAGATCGAATTCGTATTAGTTGAAGTTCGACCAATAACTCTGGAGGAACCAAATCACATGAGCGCAAGCGATCAACCGCTGCTTCGGCTCGACGGTGTCACGAAAGTATTTCTCACCGACGAGGTTGAGACTCACGCCCTTTCTGGCATCCACATGGAAATCAAGAAAGGCGAATATATTTCGATAGCCGGACCTTCGGGATGCGGCAAATCGACGCTGCTTTCGATTCTCGGCCTGCTGGATTCGCCAACCGACGGAACCTATTCTCTGGCCGGAAAACCGGTTTCGGACCTGCCCCTGTCGGAGCGCGCGCGCGTCCGTAACCGCGAGGTCGGCTTCATATTCCAAAGCTTCAATCTGATTGGCGATCTCAACGTTTTTGAGAACGTCGAGCTGCCGCTCACCTATCGGGGAATCAAGGCCGCCGAGCGCAAAAAGCGGGTGATGGACGCGCTCGAACGCGTCGGGATGGCTCATCGCGCCAAGCACCTTCCAAGTCAGCTCTCGGGCGGTCAGCAACAACGCGTGGCGGTTGCGCGAGCAGTGGCCGGCGACCCGCTGATCCTGCTTGCGGACGAGCCGACCGGAAACCTCGATTCGACAAACGGCGAGGCGGTAATGGAACTGCTCCGAGAATTGCACGGACAGGGCGCGACCGTGTGCATGGTTACGCACGATCCTCGTTACGCCCGCCACGCTGACAGGCAAGTACATTTGTTTGACGGCCGCGTCGTCGACGAAGAACACGAGCCTAAAGCCGAGCACGAAATGCAAGAAAGCGGCTTCGAGAAGGTCTAGCAAGGGCTTCTTGTACGGGCGTCCCTACGTGCCTCCACCTGGTCGCATTCGACACGGTGAGTGCGATTACGGTGGGTTCACCTCGGGCCGCCCGTACTTGTGTCTGCTCCCACGCAGGCTACTGCCTACCTCGCAGTGACGCGGGCCTGCATGCCTTAAGGCGTTTCCTTTCCCTTACCCCTGTTGAGCCGCCAACGCCTAGTTTTCAACTCTTACTGAGGTTAATATTTAAAACGCGAGACGTTTAGCATCGCCTATGAAAGCGCACGACTCATTTACTCCAAGAGTTCTGATCGCCGATGACCAGCCTGACGTGCTTGAAGCACTCCGGCTGCTCCTGAAATCCGAACGATACCACATTGAAACGGTCAAGAAGCCCGGTGATACCATCAGAGCTATCGAAGAGCGTGACTTCGACGTTCTGTTGATGGACCTGAATTACACGCGGGACACAACGTCCGGACAAGAGGGTCTGGATTTGTTAACGCGCATTCAAAAGGTCGACAGCACGCTGCCGGTCGTGGTGATGACCGCCTGGAGCAGCGTTGACGTAGCAGTAGAGGCGATGCGACGCGGCGCCAGTGACTTTATTCAAAAGCCGTGGGACAACGCGCGGTTGCTGACAATTCTCCGCACCCAGGCAGAACTCGGGCAGGCCCTCAGAAAAGGACAGCGACTGGAGGCCGAGAACCGCGTACTTCGCGACGAAGGAAAGCCAAAGCTGATCGCCGAATCGTCAGCGATGCAGCCCGTCCTTCAGATCATCGAACGCGTTGGGGCTTCCGACGCTAACGTCCTCATCAGCGGTGAGAACGGAACCGGCAAGGGTGTGGTCGCCCAGACGCTTCACGCGATGTCCAGCAGAACTTCCAGGCCGATGGTGACCGTCAATGTCGGCGGACTCTCAGAAGGAGTGTTCGAGAGCGAAATGTTCGGGCACGTCAAAGGCGCGTTCACCGACGCAAAGGCGGACCGCGTCGGGCGATTCGAAATGGCGGAGGGCGGCACGCTGTTTCTGGACGAGATCGCCAATCTCCCGATCAAGCATCAACCCAAGCTCCTGCGAGTGCTGGAGACCGGTGAATTCGAACGCGTCGGCTCGTCGAAGACACGACGCGCGGATGTGAGAATAATCTCGGCTACAAACTCGGATCTAAGCGAGGAGGTCTCAGCGGCTCGGTTCCGTCAGGACTTGCTGTTTCGCCTCAACACGGTGGAGATTCGTCTTCCACCGCTACGCGACCGGCGGGAAGACATTCCGCTTTTAGCTATGCACTTTCTTCGCCAGCACGCGAGACGGTATCGCAAAAATATGGAAGGCTTCGACCCTGCGGCGATGCAAGCGCTTTTGAAGCATGCGTGGCCCGGGAACGTTCGGGAGTTGGATCATGCAATCGAGCGGGCGGTCCTGATGGCTCTGGGAGCCACTTTGGAGCCACGCGATCTTGGTCTGCAATCAGGGCGCGAAGTATCTCGGCGGCTGGAAGACATGAGTTTGGAAGAGGTTGAAGCATTTTTGATTCAGCGGACGCTTGCGCAGTGTGACGGCAACGTGAGCCGCGCGGCTGAGAAGCTCGGGCTGAGCCGCAGCGCCCTCTACCGCCGGCTCCAGCGGTTCGGACTATGAAGAGTCTCAAAGCACGCGCCACACAACTGCTTCCGTGGCCGCTGGTCACTGCTCTTCTCGGTCATCGCGAGTCCGCGCAAGACCGCATCGCTCGATTGGCAACCCCATCCTTGCACGGTGAGAGCGGCACCGCACAGCAGCTCGATTCATCAACGCCTGATTCCATCGTCAGCTCTTCACGCCAGAGCATTCCTCCACGAACCGTTGCCAAGAGACCCCCTCGCCCACCGCGTATGCATTTTACGGCCAAGCACGATCGCCGAATACTGTTGATGGCGATTGCGGCTGGGTTTCCAGCCGTTCTTGTCGCGCTGATTTTGTTGTGGGACGGGGCTTACCCGGCAAGAGTTCAATGGACACTTACGGTGGTAATTGTAGGCTGCTGGTTTGGTTTTTCTCACGCGTTGAGAGAGCGTGTGGTTTTCCCTTTGCAGACGCTATCGAATCTGCTTGCGGCGCTGCGCGAAGGGGACTTCTCGATACGCGCGCGAGGCGCAATTCGCGACGATCCCCTGGGCGAAGCGATGCTCGAAGTGAACTTCCTCGGCCAGATATTGCGTGAGCAGCGCCTTGGCGCCTTGGAAGCGACCGCGCTGCTACGAACCGTGATGGCCGAAATAGAGGTGGCGATCTTTGCATTCGATGGCGATCAGAAGCTCAGGCTTGTGAATCGCGCCGGTGAGCGTATGCTCGCACAACCAGCCGAGCGGCTTATGGGAAAGAGCGCCAGCGATTTGGGTCTTGCCGATTGCCTGGTGGCCGAGAGCACCAGCACGCTTCAAATGTCCTTCCCGGGGGGCGCCGGACGTTGGGAGGTACATCGCAGCACGTTTCGAGAGCGAGGCGCGCCGCATCAGTTGCTCGTTTTGTCCGATCTCAGTCGCGCGCTTCGTGAAGAGGAGCGTCAAGCCTGGCAGCGTCTGGTTAGGGTGCTTGGTCACGAGCTCAACAATTCACTCGCACCCATCAAGTCAATTGCCGGAAGCCTGGAGAGCCTGGTGATTCGCGAAACGCAACCACCGGATTGGAAAGAGGACATGCGTCGCGGTTTGGGCGTAATTGCGGCTAGAGCCGCATCGCTGAATCGCTTTATGGAAGCGTACTCGAGGCTCGCACGCCTTCCGTTGCCGCGGCTCCAGCCTTTGAGCATCAGCGCGCTTGTCAAGCGAGTGGTGCGGCTTGAAACGCGAATAAACGTCGAGTGTTGCGACGGCCCGGAGATTACAATCCGCGCGGACGGCGATCAGCTCGAGCAGCTCCTGATCAACCTTGTGCGTAATGCGGTGGATGCTTCTCTTGAAACCGGAGGCATCGTGAGAGTTGGCTGGCGGCGGATCATCGGTCAAATCGAAGTATGGATCGAGGACGAAGGGCCCGGGCTCTCGAACACGAGCAATCTGTTCGTACCATTCTTTACAACCAAGCCTTCGGGTTCAGGAATCGGCCTTGTCCTGAGCCGGCAGATCGCCGAAGCTCACGGGGGTACACTGACGCTGGAGAACCGATCGAGCGGACACGGCTGTGAGGCCCGGCTACGGCTTCCAATCTGATCCACCGTAAGAACCCTTACATCAAGTAAGAAGGAACCTTTCGGTCAAGTAGCTTCCTTCCTTCCCTCTGACTTCGCACCCCTCACTAATGTATCATTAACTGATGAGAGTCTTCGCAATCGGAGACCTGCACCTCGCAGGCGGCACCGGCAAAACCATGGAACGCTTCGGCGAGCATTGGCGCCATCACGACCAAAAAGTGTTCGACGCCTGGGACCGAATCGTCTGCGAAGATGACCTGGTGGTGATCGCTGGAGACACAAGCTGGGCGATGAAATTGGAAGACGCGTTGCCCGACCTGGAGCGCATTGGAGAGATGAAAGGAAACAAATTGCTGGTTAAAGGCAATCACGATTTCTGGTGGCAGTCCCGGTCCAAAATGTCGCGCTTACTACCCCCCTCAATCAAGATCCTCCAGGGCGAGTCCACGATTGTGAGCCGCGTGGCCGTGGCCGGGACCCGTGGCTGGACCTGCCCCAACGATTCACACTTCGAAGAGCAAGATATCAAACTTTATGAGCGTGAGGTTTGGCGGTTGCGCGCTGCGCTCAGCACTCTCGACAATCGGGACAACGAGTTCGATACACTGATTGTCGCACTGCATTACCCGCCAACCAACGCGCAGCACCAGCCCTCCGGATTCACAGAGTTGATTGAAAAATACGTCGCACAGGTTTGTGTCTACGGGCATCTCCACGGCGACGACATAAACACTGCTTTGACCGGATTGAATCTTAAAACGAATTACTACCTTGTGAGTGCTGACGCCGTGAACTTCTCACCCGCAGAGATTGCGCTAAGCCAGGTAACACGCGATCGATGACGGTCAACTCTGTAAACGACCCGGCTTGGTCCGGCTCCTGCCAGCTTGTCATCGTCAATTTGCATAAAAGTCTTACGGCCACGCGGGTATTCGTCTTAGCATTTTAGTTTCGTTGATGTATCATGCCGCTCTGCAAGCACACTCAAAGCATTTGATACTTTGGTGCGAATCCATTAGCAAGTAAGCTCGCGTAGACTTACACGAGGGAGAGGCATTTGGGGTCACCCCAAGACTATAGAGAGTTAAGTAATAGAGACCAGGACTGGGCGGCGCTCATAAAACGAGTGGCTGATGGCGACCAGTCTGCGCTCACCACACTATACGATTCGACGAGCCGGCTAGTATTCGGGTTGGTCTTGCGTGTCGTTGGGGACCGGTCTACGGCCGAGGAAGTCCTGCTCGATGTGTACACGCAAGTGTGGCGTCAAGCCGCTTCGTACGACGCAAAGCGGGGAGCGCCGCTAGCCTGGATCATGACCATTGCCCGAACCCGAGGTATTGATCGGCTTCGGTCCGGTAAACACGATCACCGAAACAAGGAAGCGCTTGACTCGATCGCCGAGATCACGGCAACGACCGCAAGCCCCGAGGAAGACACCGTTACTTCAGAGCGGAGGCAATTGGTTCGTTCAGCGCTTGATACGTTGTCGGCTGAGCAGCGAGAAGTCATTGAGCTGGCTTACTATTCGGGTTTGAGTCACAGCGAGATTGCGCTGCGCCTTGGGCAGCCGTTAGGCACGGTGAAAACGCGGACTCGACTGGGCATGATGAAACTGCGGGATATACTGCGTCCAATGCTGGAGGCCCCGCTATGAGCGACCGTGCAACGTCACACGAGATGACGGAGTTTGCCGCGTTTTATGCATTGGGGGCGCTGTCTCAACGGGAGGCTCGATCCTTTGAGGATCATCTCAACGCTTGTGAAGTTTGTGCCGGCGAGCTGGACACATTCGAAAGGACGGTAACGGCTTTGGGTTTCGGAACTCCAGCGCAAGAGCCGCCTTCGCGTCTGAGGGCAGAGTTAATGGCGCGACTAGAGGATGCAACCCTGGATCAACCAGCCGAATCCCTGTCGAGTAAGTCAAAACCGTTCCTATCAATTCTTTCATCTGACGGCGAATGGCACGAATTACAGAAGGGCGTCTCATTTAAGAATCTTTACATCGACCGGGCGACGGGCATTGCCACTTCGCTGGTTAAGATGCAACCGGGCACGAAGCTGCCGGTTCACCAGCATCTCGGCCCGGAACAATTCTTCATCATTGAAGGGGATTGCTATGTGGCGGGGGAGAAACTTGGGCCCGGGGATTATCACCGCGCGGAAGCGGGAAGCATTCACGAGTCCACCTGCACCGTCGACGGTACGTTGTTCTTACTCATAGCGCCGGAGCGTTACGAGATATTAGAGGCGCGCTGAGCTTGGGAAAAGGCTACGTGTCGCCGCGACTCGCTGAATGAGTGTTGTTTTTAAGGACAGATCAGGGTGAAGCACGATCGCATCACAAACGAAAGTCAGGAATTGGCCGCGCTTTATGCGCTCGGCGCGCTTTCGCAATACGAGGCTAAGGCGTTCGATGCACACCTGCGCGAAGGGTGCGCGGTATGCACTACCGAGTTGACGCAGTTCAACAGCGTGGTCGGCGTGCTGGGCACCGAGGCTACGCCGGTGACTGCTCCTGCTTACCTGCGCGACCTCCTGACAATGCGAATCAACAGAGAAGCTTCGGCAGCACCACCTGCCTCCGCGTCGGTGATCCAATTCCCGGAACAAGCCGGCGTCGCGCGAAAACCAGCTTTGGAGCGCACGACGCTCGGTCGCACTCTGTTGCCCTGGGCGATTGCCGCGGCGCTCCTGGTCGCGTTCGGGTACACGTTTGTAAAGTGGCAAGCAGACCGGCGATCCTTTGAAGCAGCCCTGGATCAGAACAAAGGAGCGGCAAGTGAAGCGCTTAATGAAAACGCCGACCTGAGGGCGCAGATCGGCCAGTTGAACGACACTTCAACAGAACTTGCTGAAATCAATTCCGTGCTCAGGTCCGCTCGGTGGCGAATAATACCGCTGAGTGGACAAAATCCCGCTCGGGATTCATCCGCCAGAGTCTACTGGGACGTACAGGGCAATCGCTGGGTTGTGACCGCCGATCTGCCGCCACCGCCGGAAGGCAAGATTTATCAATTGTGGTTTGTCATGTCCGATGCAAAGATCAGCGCGGGTTTTATAAAGCCTGACAATAGAGGCCACGGCTTCACCGTCGTCGACCTCCCGCGGAACGTCAATCAGCTCGCAGCCGTTGCTATAACTCTTGAACCCGAAGGCGGCTCTCAGCAGCCCACAATGCCCATCTATGCGCTTGGGAAAGCCTCTTAGATCGCCTCACGCTTCGCGGGGTGATAATTAGGCCGCAACTCGCCGGACCGCGATGGTTCGTAGGCTCTGGTTACGCGATGACCCTCTGAGAGCGTGCCGCTCAGATATACGGGCTCGGTAATTCGATTTCAAACTACCTTGCTTCCACGGACAGAATTCAGATCGCTGCCGGCTGGTGGGCGGGACACCCTTCGCAAGAAATAGGAATTACTCCACATGAAGACATTTGCAGGCCTTATCTTATTCGTATTCTTGGCAGCGGCAGAGCTCGGCGCCGACGGCATAACGAACCGAGAACAGCCTGGTCAAAAGGCCCGGAGAGAAGTCGCCGTCACGTTTGATGATTTGCCTGCGTCACACGGCGGCCTGGAACAAATGCAAAGCATAACAACGAGGCTTCTCAAAGCCGTCACATCAGACAGAGTTCCGGCAGTCGGCTTCGTAAACGAAGCGAAGTTGAACGCTCCCGGTGAGAAAGCTGCTCGCACTGTGCTTCTTAAAATGTGGCTGGACGCAGGTCTTGAATTAGGGAATCATACTTTCTCTCACATCAACATAGACCGCGTTTCGCTTGCCGCATATAAAGAAGATGTGATTCGCGGCGAGCCGGTCACAAGAAAGCTCTTGCGTGAGAAGGGGCTGACGCTCAGGTTTTTTCGTCACCCGATGCTGCATACCGGTCCGACGCTCGAATACAAGAAAGCACTCGACGCCTTTCTTGCGGAGCGTGGTTACGTCGTCGCTCCCGTTACCATCGACAACAACGATTTTATCTTTGCGCTCGCTTACTACGACGCCAAACGACAGGGCGACGAAGAGACCATGAAACGTCTCGGTGAGGCTTACATTCCATACATGGAAATGATCTTTGATTTTTTCGAAAAGCTATCGGTCGAAACTCTTGGGTATGAGGTCAAGCAAACCCTTCTTTTACACGCCAACGAAATCAACGCGGACTATTTCAGCGAACTGGTGCAGATGATGAAAGGGAGAGGCTATGCATTCATAACCCTGGGCGAGGCGCTTAAAGACCCGGCTTATAGATTGCCTGATCCGGTGAATAAGTTGGGAGTGTCCTGGATACACCGATGGAGACAGGCTAAAGGTTTAAAGACAAAAGCGGAGCCCAAAGAGCCGGCATGGGTCACAAGTTTGTTTAACGAAGCGCTCAGGAAGCAAAGTCGTTAGCCGCGAGCCCCAGCCACCAGCGTCTGTTTGCGCGCGCGCGTTGGCTTGTGAATGAGAGTGTTAACGGCAAAGCGGGTTTCGCGAGAGACCTGGGTCCCGCTTACAAGTGAGCGTCGACTCCCTGCGAAACGCATGTGACATTGAAACGGATAGCTTATGCGAGCACAACCACTAATTGCGGTCCAGGATGTAGAGGCTACAGCGATGGTACCAACGTCTCGCTGGTTGTAAGAGTGCTCACGGTGGTGCGGAGTACGAGCGCCTGGTCAGAGACGGCGAGTCGCTCCTCCAACCTCACTCCTAGCACGCTCACGAGCACCCAAATCTCGGGGATCCGGAAGCAGCAGTCCATGGCTACGGAGTGCTGCTCTGGTTCGAGACCGATGAATTCGACGCGGCTATTGAGAGGGCCTATTCGCCGTCCTAGGGTCTCCTAAACGGGCGTGTCAATCTTGCCTTCAATCTGGCATTGATGCGATTGAGTATTGAGCCTATTCCGATTGGAGAGAGATCCAGGCCAAGTGATTTTCTGATTTCCTCCAGTGTTAAGCCCTCATAATAACGCAGCTTGAAAATCAGCGCGTCTCGATCCCGATGTCTGCGGCTCAGCGATTTCTTAAGCTCGACCTCGACGTCTTCCCTTGTCAGACTCGAGGACGATGCTGACATTGGTTTACCATCAATGGTGGTGACCGCTTCTCTCAGTATGCCCCCTTCGCCCGCGTTCTCAATCAATTCGTCCAGCGAAAAACTTAGCTTGGGTCTCTTCTGCGCCTTCGCCTCCCTAAAGTGGTCACGCACTACGTTCATCGAGATGATTCCAAGGTATCCGAAGATTGAATTCTCGTGCGCTCCCTCAAACCGATTCAGTGCTCGATTGCCCTCTTCGATCAGGCGCACGTAGACTACCTGGACTAGATCTTCGATCAAGTCATCAGGGAACTGTGCACGACGCTCAGTTTCCTGGCTTACTCTGTGACGAAAAGTCTTCGAAACGTTCGTCCTGATGGCAACGTGATATCGCCGGACAAATTCTCGCCAGGCCTCCTCGTCCGGAGGACGCTCCAAGCAACGCTTTAGTAGTTCGCAAACCGTCAGTTTCTCCGCACCTGGCACGCATCCCCCATCCGATTCCCTGCCCTGTCCAAGGAATGTCTGTTGCTCCACACCTCGGTCCTCAACACAATTTAAAAGCGGGGCGATTGCTGTTTCTTTTGGAAAGGTCACCTGCCCAAAACGGCAAGGAGTATAGCAAATTACCAGTTGTGGCTCATAGCCTAATCTTGCCCTGTGCGAGGGCCAATTCGCCTCAATCCCTGATCTTGAATCCGCGTGGAAAGTGATTGACCGGCCCTTGGCCGTGACCGAGGTGAGGGGCGCCGAGAATTGCCTGACTAATGTATTTCTTGGCTATCGGAATGGATTCGCGCACCGAAAACCCTAGTGCGAGCAGGCAGGTCACCGCAGACGCAAAAGTGCAACCGGTGCCATGAGTGCCCTTCGAATAGATGCGTTGTGTGCTGAAGACCTCCAATCCTTGAGCATCGATTAATACGTCGTTGGCGATGTCAGATACGCCATCGCCACCGGTAATCAACACCGCGCGTGAACCCAGCCGCATTATCACCCGAGCTGCGCGCTCCATTTCATCCAGGGTTCTTACCTCAAATCCGGTTAGTTGCCTAGCTTCGGCGAGGTTAGGAGTTACCAGGGACGCCAGCGGAAACAGGGACTTTGTCAACGCCTCTGTGGCTTGCTCGTCTACGAGGGCAAAGCCGCTCGTGCTCTTCCATACCGGATCGACTACCAAAGGGACCGGCCGGGCTTTGATAACGTCGGCTACCGTGCGAATGATCTCCGCAGTCGGGAGCATTCCCGTCTTGATCGCGGCAATCTGAAAGTCATCAAACAGCAGATCAATTTGCTGACCAACAGAGTCCGCAGTCTGATGAACCAGACCAAATACCTGCTGGGTGTTTTGGAAAGTTAAGCTGGTGAGGACGGCAACCCCGTAACACTCAAATGCGCTGATCGTTTTTACATCAGCCAGCACGCCAGCGCCACCCGAGGGGTCGAATCCGGCGATGGTCATTACGACAGGCTGTTTGACGGGTTCGATCATTTCAAGAGGATGTCGGAGAAACGAATGTCCCTGCGGCCCGTTGTACTCGCGTCTTAATCTAGCATACCCGAAACAATACGCTTACTCAGTGATCCTTGATTGCGGCAACAAGCGAGTTGAGGTCTTGATTATCCGTAAACATTGATATCCCGGCGACTCCACTGGCCCCGGCGTCAAGTACTTCGGGAACGTTCGCCGGCTTAATACCACCAAGCGCAAGCACTGGAATTTTCAAACTACCGGCCACCTGCCGTAACGGCTCGACTCCCACAGGATTGCCCAGGGTCTTCTTGCTAGCGGTCTCAAAGATCGGACCGAAGACTACGAAGTCTGCGCCCCCGCGCTCAGCCGTCTCTGCCTCATCCAGCGAGTGGGTCGACACCCCAATCAGAATCTCGGCCCCGAACGCTTCGCGCACCGCTTCGGCAGTCAACGAATGAGTTGTGAGATGCACGCCAGAACCGGCGCTCCGAGCGACATCAACACGGTCGTTCACCAGCACCTTAGCCGCGCCCGCGCTATGTGCTAAACCGGTAACTTCGTGGGTGAGGTAAAACAGGTCGCGCGCGGAAAGATCGCGTTCGCGAATTTGCACCAGATCGACCCCGGCCGAAAAGGCTCGAGCCACAAACTCAACGAGGAACCTCAGTTCCGGACCTCTCATCTGGCGTGGTAACAGTCGGCGGTCGGTTATCAGGTATATCAGCGGAGTCGGGAGCTTGTGAATAAGATTTCTCACCTTGCCATTCCATTTGGAACGCGCGAGCAGTTTTCTTGAAGTTGATAATCTCCCAAACGCCCAACAGTATGTTCAGCACACCCAATCCGGTAACCGCACCGCGGGCGTATCCACTCTTCATAGCAAGGGCCAACCATGGCCAATGGATCTTGTCAGCCGCAAGAACCAACAAATAGTTCTCGTTCCAGGACGGACTTGGAACCCACGGAAGGATAACAAGGAGAATACCGATTTCGAAGCAGATCAGAATGAAGAAGACGATTGTAAGCTTAACCGACATACAAGTAGAGACGTCTGTATCTGGATCCTCGAGCGGAAGAGCAACCAGAGCACTTTAAGTCTATTCTACACGTTGTCGGTCCTGCAACTGCTTTATCTTTTCCCCGACCTTGCGATAATTGAGATCGATGCCGTACACCTGCATGAACGCCTCTATGGCTCTGTCGAACTCCCCGACTTCCTCGTAGCATAGTCCGATCTCAAACCTCAGAGCCTGATACTCGTCCTCGAGCCTGCCCGGTATTTTGAGTCCGCGTTCGAACCACATCGCTGCAACTTTGGGCATCTCCTTCCGCTTGAAACACACACCGAGCATATTGCAACAGTGAATGCAATCGCCCTCCAGGTCGTCGCTCCCAGCCGCCCTGAAGGCCATCTGAAATTCGGAGATTGCGTCATCGAGGAGGTCCATGTCTTTGTATGCAAGCCCGAGACTGTAATGGGTTTCGAAGTCGACCAGCGGTTTCAACTCACCGGTCTGTTCTTTAAGCTCCTCGAAGATTTCCTGTAGCTCATCACGCGAGGATTTCACCTCGGTCTGTTCACCATCTGGCTCGACATCGGTTATCGACTGGGGCGGCGGAGCCTCGACGGTCGGCTCATCGAACGAAACTGAATACTCTGTGGGTGGAACCTCAGAAGGGTGACTGATTTCCGACACAGGCTCATTGCCGTTTTGATGAATCGCTTCAAAGGCCGTATTGATGTTTGAAACCAGCGATTCTATGAGATCGCCGGTGCCAATTCGCTCGACCGTCGGCCCGCCTGTAAGCGTGCGCAACGCGTCCAAGGACCCAGGATTCGGCAACTCGCTGGTGTTCAATTGCACAAGAAGGTCTGAATACAAAGGACCCGACTCCTTCTGAATGAGGAAAGGCGCAGCCGCGTTGCCGGCCTCATCGGATTCGCTGTCCACCGTGACGATATCTTCGTCTTCCGAGCCATCGGACTCATCGCTGACGGTAACCTCTAACTGCGGAATCGACGTCTCCTCTGGCGACTCCTCAGGCCCAGAAGCCACGGTCTCCGCACTTAAGAACATTTCCGGCTCCGGTTGGGCACTTTCGTCGGACAGGTTCTCCGGACCTTCTGATTCATCTTCAGATGGCTCGAAGCTATCACCAAGCCGCTGGTAACGAGCGAGTATTTCAGCGTGATCGCCGTTCTGGGCCCGCAATCGGTCTAGCGTATCGCGCGCGATCTCGACATAACCCTGCGCGATATAGAAATCAATTCCTTCCAGTTCGTCCCGGAGCACTCGCGGCATTGTATCGGAAGGCAGAAGACTCGCCGATTTGAACACCATTTCCGCAACTGGAGGTGCCTGGTGTTTGGCGGCATCGTCCTCCAGTGTGTCGCTGTAACGAAACCCATTAGTTTCAATCGAGTCCGATTCCGCGTTTGCTCTGCTTTCAGCTCCATTTCCATTCCCGGAGATACTTAGTTCCTCAGGCACGGTTACGAAACCACTGTCGGATAAGGCGCCGGTTTGATACTTGCTCCAGTCGAGGCCCGACGAATCGTGTATCTCAAACCCGCTATCTTCGTTGCCGGACGGTTGCTCAACGCTAGCCGCTTCAACCGAAGTTTGATCCTCGTCACTCGCCGATTCATCCGACTGGTCGGCGGATTCAATCAGCGGATTGAGTTGATGCGCCTCGGCTACAAAATCGCTGGCCCTCGCGGATTCACCACGGCCTTCGTGTATGCGCGCCAGAGTAAGGCATTCCTGCGACGCCTTATCCATCATTCCGGCCCGCAAATAAATGTCCTTTAGCTTGAGATGGACCTGTACGTTCTCCGGTGCGTGGACAAGAATCTCCGTAAGAATCTCGACTGCGTGAGACACCTGTCCGTGACCTGCCAGGATCTCGGCCTCCGAGATCTGCCTGATTACAAAGGTGTCGTCAAAGGCTGCCGATTGGAAGTCAAGCGGTCCGGTCGCGCGAACAACATCGGGGGAGTCCCCTTCTACAATGTTCTGGACGCCAAGGTTGTACAGGCGCTGCAAATGAAGAGGCTCGTCCGGCTCGAGTCTAGCCAGTTCTTTGAGAGCGGCGATGGCTTCCTGATTATCTCCATTTCGCATTGCTGCTTCGACCAGCGAATTCAACGTTGCGATCAGGTTGTGATCTTCGCGTATTCGTAGAAATACCTGGGCGAGCCGCTTAAGCGCCCCGATGTGATTCATCTCCTTATCTAAAACACGTCTTAGAAAATCAATGGCTTTATCTTCCTCGCGCTTGGCGATCAATACCTCAATGCAGCCGTCAATTTGCTCGGCTGCGCGATCCAGATCACCTATCTGTAGAAACCGTCTTCCGACTTCGAGCAAGTAGTGATATCGATTCTTGTCCAACTCCACGAGGCTGAGAAAGGTACGCTCAGCATCGTCCATCATTCCCGCTGACAAATAAGTGCGGCCCAAAATTGTAAGTAACTCTACGTCGCCGGGGTTTCGTTCAAAGGCTTCGCAAAGGAGATTGATCGCGCGCTCGGTTTGCCCTTGCTGTGTATAAATAGTTGCAATCGCGGTGAGCGCCTGGCGGCTATCGGGATTGATGACAATGGCTTTCAGGTTAGCGTTGAGCGCCTGTTCGGTATCGCCTTTGCGCAGGAACTCGGCTCCGGCCATGATGAAAGATTCATGGGACTGCTCGGTAAGGCCTTCGCGGGAGTAAATCTCGCCGAGCTTCATTCGCACCGATGTATTCGCAGGGTCGAGATCGGCAATCTTTTGATAAGCATCGAGCGCCTTGCGGGTTTGGCCGGCGCGCGCGTAGGCGTCTGCAACCTGAAGATACTGTTGTCGGGCTTCAACAAGCAGTCCTTGCTGCGAATAGAGATTCGCGAGCTTCATCGCGGTCTCGGCGTTGGTGGGATCGAGTTTGGATATCTTCTTCAGCATCGCGATGGCTTTGAGCGTAAAGCCGCCCTCACGATAGCTATCGGCGATGCGAGAGAAGTTGGAAATCGCGTCCTGGATTCGCCCTGCACGAACGTAGAGGTCGCCGAGCGTGTTGATCGTCGTAAGGTCACCCGGGTCGGCGCTTACTACCTTGCGGTATTCATCAATCGCCGCGGGTATTTTACCCTGCAAGACATACTTCTCGGCGGTGCGCAGAGCCTTGGACTTGTTTAGTGACATAAACCCCTCCCGAGGCGAACGCCTCCCTGATCATATCTGCTCGTCCAGGGGCGGGGTGCTTTAGTCCGAAGTTGGAAGCGATGACAGCGGCTGATCGCCGTCGCTGCCGCTGAAGTCGAAAGTGGCCTGCGAGAAGAGGACGCCACGAAAGGTCAAACGGTGAATCGCCGATGGCCCGAGTCGCGCAATCGCCTCTTGATGCATTCGAGTGTTGTATCCGGCGTGGGACGCAAAGCCATAACCGGGATACAGCTCGTCATACTCTCTCATCCACTGGTCGCGCGTGACTTTGGCAACTATCGACGCGGCGGCAACCGAAACTGAAAGGCAATCACCTTTGACTATTGTCGACTGAGGGCAGTCTAAGTCGGGGACCATTTGATGCCCGTCTATTAAAACATGGTCAGGAAACGGTCGCAATGCTTTTATTGCCAGCGCCATCGCACGCAAAGAGGCCTTCAGGATATTGATTTGATCTATCTCGTAGTGCTCAATTCGGCATACCGAGAACGACACGGCCCGCCGTTGAATTTCCTCAGCAAGACGCTCACGCTGAAGCCTCGTTAGCTGCTTCGAATCGTTAATCCCTTTTGGCACGTTCTTGAGGTTTAGGATGACCGCTGCAGCCACTACAGGGCCCGCTAGAGCCCCTCTGCCAACTTCGTCGGACCCGGCGATCACCGTCGAGCCGGCTCTCAGAAGTCGCTTTTCTATTCTCGCGTTGCAAGCCATCGAGGATGGGAAAAGAGGAACCTAACCCCAGCGCGCCTCGGTATTTAGCGCTTCTAGGCTCATTGTGATCGTTGACTGTACTTTACTCGATGATACCTGTTTCGGGACTGGATGCCGATGCGTAAAGCTTCTTCGGTATCCGGCCGGCTAAATACGCAAGCCTGCCTGCCTGCACCGCATGGTTCATTGCTTCAGCCATTGCCACCGGTTCGCGCGCACCGGCAATCCCGGTGTTCATAAGAACCCCGTCTACACCCAACTCCATCGCGAGCGTTGCGTCTGAGGCCGTTCCAACTCCCGCGTCTACAATGAGCGGCACTTCGCGTATCTGTTCCCGCAGTATCTTCAGGTTCGTAAGGTTCTGGATTCCAAGACCCGATCCTATAGGCGCAGCCAGAGGCATAACTGCCGCGGCCCCGGCATCGATCAGTCTCCGAGCCACGATCAGGTCGTCGTTGAAGTACGGAAGCACCACAAAGCCTTCCCTCACTAACTCGCGCGTAGCATCCAACAGTCCCTGATTGTCCGGAAACAAGGTCCTTTCGTCGCCAATCACTTCAAGCTTAATCCAGTTGTTGTCCAACACCTCTCGCGCCAGCATAGCGGTGCGCAGGGCTTCCTCGGCAGAGTAGCAGCCGGCGGTGTTAGGCAAGATATGATACTTCTTGGGGTCAATATGATCGAGTAATGATTCTTTAGAGCGGTCGTTCAGGTTGACGCGCCTGACAGCGACGGTAACCATATCGGTGCCCGATGCCTCCAGGGCTTTAACCATTAGTTCGAGGCTTGCATATTTCCCCGAACCCAAAATCAAACGCGAGCGAAACTCGCGTCCTGCAATTTTGAGTAGATCTGCCATTTCCTATACCGTGATAACGCGTTGATCGTGATGCTGTTCACCGTATCCCAGTTCAGAATACGTCACCAATTACAATCCCTGCTCCCCCTCCGACGAAATTGACTATTTCTACTCTGTCACCTTCTGAAATGGTTGTCGAGCCCCACTCAGCTCGACGGATGATTCTTTTGTTCAATTCAACGGCGAGGCGTTCCGGCTTCAAGCCAAGCGAGTGAATGAGATCGGTGATAACGGAGCTCTCCTCTACGTAGGTTTGATTTCCATTCAAGATGATGATCAACTCGATCCTTCCGACGGTGAGTCTCAGGCTCTTCGAATAAGCTTCTTTAGTTCGCCACGTCCGGTGCCCGACTGCGCCTCAATTACGATAGCCGCTGTGCCGGTGGTGAAAGAAGGAAGGCTCAGACTGAAGTTCGCGACTCCATCTCTGCCAACACGTCCAATGAATACCTGTGGTTTGAAAGCAGTCCCGATAATCTTTACCGTGACAGTCGCATCGAAGTCCGGTTTCGAGTCGCGCGCTACTCCAACCCTGAGTCCCACGCTCTTACCAGCGGTAAAAACTTCCGGCGTTAGCACCTTTACATCCAGCCTGGTCTCGTCCGAACTGCGTTTCATGTAGTCCGCGACCACTGCGTCCAGGTTGAGTCCGCTGGTGTCGCCGCGACCGGAGCTCGCTTTGGAATTTGTCTTCAACGCTCCCGAATTCCGAACCGAACGCGGGGTGTGAGGTGGCGCAATCGAAGTGGGGGATGTCGGTGCCGCGCGATCGGCTCGAGTCTTGGAAGGCCCGGCCGGGCGCTCCTTCAAACTGTTCACGGGCGTTGCACTCGATAGTTTTTTGCGCGACTCATTGACGCTTTTTTGGGTATGACGGATGAGGTCTTCAATCCTTCCCGCCTTTATTGCCGCAATAACCACCTGGTGTTGACGCTTTAAAAGCGAAGCGATCGTCTCCGATGTTGCGCCATCGATCAATTGGTCAGAATAGGGGGTCAGCTTCTTCGCGACAATGGTGCCTCCGACATACACCAGCGATTCCAGAATCGGATTAGCATTGCCGCGATCCTCAGTCTGTACATGATATACATGTCCCTCATACGCCACGTCGGTGTTGAAGCCCGGTATCATCTGGTCGAAACTAACATAGGGCATTTTTTCAGTCAATAATCCTGCCTGCGGTCATTCGCAACTGTGGCGCTCTATATAGCGGTCATCATCAAGCATGCTACAATTCTTAGCTGTGCCAGAAAGTTTCAACGCTATCGAAGAACTTGCTGTCTTCCCGCTTTCGACAGTCCTCTTCCCAGGCGCGATTCTCCCCTTACACATCTTTGAGGACCGCTACAAACAGCTAATGAAGTTCGCATTAGATAATGACGGCCTTTTCGGTTTGTCGTATCGCCGCGATGCCGCGATCTCGCGCGAGACGCTTCCGGAGATCGGGAGCGTAGGATGCGTGGCGAAGATAAATGTGGTCATCCCCCTCGAGGAAGGAAGGATGAACATTATCTCCACAGGCTTGATTCGATACAAAATCATCGCGTTTCAACAGTCAATTCCGTTCCCGGTCGCCAGAATAGAATCGGTCTCCGATGATCTCGAGCCTGGGGCTGATTTGAATCGCACGTTCGACGACATTGCGGATGTCTGCCGGCGATTCCTGGAAGCGGCGCAAGCACTCGATGAGGCCAACGCGCCGGCTCAGCAGGACTTGCCGGAAGATCCTGAGGCATTCTCCCTGTTGGTCTCCTCAGCCTTGCCCATCGAAAACGAGGCTAAACAGAATTTGCTTGAAATGACGTCTACAAAGCTGCGTCTAACTCGGTTGAGACAGTATGTGACTACAGCCCTCGCTGAATACAGCGATCGATTGAGAATACAGCGAAGAGCAAAGGGAAACGGACACGGGCGAGTACATATAGACGAGTAGACCGCGGTTAGATCCTACCTGGTCCAATCAACCGAGAGGGATTCTGATCTTCTTGACGGTTTCCAATGATTACCGGGCTTTATTGACCGGAAGTTCTAGCCGGCGGAGCGCCGGAGTTATCAAGATGTCTGAAAATCTCTGGAAGCGCCTGGAGAACCGCGTCGCCTACGATTTTTATGCTTTGGCCGCTGATCTTGTCGAGGGTGTCAAGATTTGTATGCCAGTATGAGTGCTGCGGGCCGTAGTTGAAATCGATCAAGTCAACCACTGGTACCCCAGCGTCCCTGAAAGGCAGGTGGTCATCGGAAATGTATTGCTCGCTATTCAAGAAGTATTTTTGAGATCCAAGCGAACGCGCCGCGCTCCAGATAGCGTCCACCATCCAGGTAGTTGACTCACCTTCTCGCTTGATGTCGAGCTCTTTGTCTCCAATCATATCAAACAGAACCAGCGCTTTAACCCGGTTCAACGTTCCATCAGCCTTCAGCTTTGAGGCAAGATGGCGGCTCCCATAGGTATTGTCCATTCCTCCCATGGCGTTCCAATCCACCACCGCTTCCTCACCGTCAAACAGCACAAACCACAAGGTATACTTTGGCTTCGACTTCGAGAGCACGCGGGCGGTTTCAAGAACGGCGGCGGTGCTAGACCCGCCGTCATTGGCGCCGAGAAAGCCGTTCTGAAGCTTTGTATCGTAGTGGCCAGTTATCAATACGATGTCCTGTTTTTCGCCCGGCAACTCCGCGATGATGTTCTTCATCGGGACCACGCCGCGCGGTGTCTCGCCGTCGAACCTATCCTCGCTGACCTTCAGACCAAAGCTCTTGAGTTGGCTTTGGATATACTCCTGAGCTTTCTCTATTGCGTCGGATCCGGAAGGGCGCGGGCCCAGCGCGACCAGCTGCTTCACGTAATCAAAAGCGCGGGAAGCATCAAACTCCCCAGGCTTTTCTATAACGACCGAAGCGGGTCGGTCACCGGTACTGCCTGCGGAACCGTGACAACCGGCGGAGCAGAAGATAACCAGGGCGACAAACAACGGAAGCGCAGCTGATCTTCTGGCTTCCATTACCTTCAGCATCACCTGCGCTCCAATCATATAGGACGGCGACCTAAACGAATCTGAGTTGAGCCAAGTTCTTCGGTAGCCTGTCATCGGCCCCCGGCAAGGCAGCCGAGCGAATACCGATTCGATGTTCTGAGGCAAGCTGCTCGAGAGTGACACGTTCGGTCTTGAGATAACTCACATCTCTCAAGTTCACGACCGTAATATCAGTGCAAACGCTTGGGTTCTGACAAGAGAACGAGCTTATGACCGCATATTTTGTTTCCGGGGCGATAGTGCGTGAATCGATAGGATCAGTCAGAACGTGTTGGACGGTTTCTCCATTGCTGAATCGAATGTTGAGTTTAAAGAGTGGGTCGCGTAGTTGTAAGCTTTCGCTCATAGATTTTGTCCTAACCCGGTTTCATTACGGAAAATCAACTGGCTGAAGCTTGACCGCCGGGGCCGGGTGTGGGCGAAGTTGAACCCTTCGAGCAGGCTTTGGCTACTTCATCTATCGCATCCGATGCAGCTGATACCAAAGCATCAACTGCATCTCCCACCATATCCAGCTCGATTCGAATAAGAGTCGAGAGTTTCTGATCGAGGGGCAGTCCCGAAAACGCCCTTCTCACATCATCAGCGGCACTCGAAGCCGAAGCGCCCCTGGATCCTTTACCTGTCTTTTCGCCGTCGCTAGCCATCGTTACCTCCGATCGGCCGAACAACCCGAGACACTCGGAATTAGACCGTAAATTCAGGCTACATCAAAGCCATTAGGGGGTCAAGCTTGGCGATATCCGAGGTGATCGCGCCTCCGGCTCTTGATGCGTCGCGCAGAGTTCGTTAGCCTTTGTCCTGTAGCGGTGAACAGATGAAAGCATTGCATTGATTTGTGAATGAGCCCCGTCATAGAATGGCCTTCCCGCTTGCGATGCATTTCGTTCGCCGTTACATCTATGCCAGGAAAGAGAGTCTCACGATACCGCTTGGAGCCCTCCTTTGAATAACAGCCACAGAGAACCCGGGCGAGTCAGGCGTTTGATGCAAGACGCAATGCTCGCTTTGACAAGCAACCTGCCTTCCGAATCACCAGACAAGGGTCGCGGCGTATACCTGATCACCGAATGGGTGATCACGTTTTGCCTGGTAATGTATGCCTTATTCGCTCCTCATTCAATCGCAATAACTCAAGGCGCGTACCTTCTTGGAATGGCGGCATGGGCTGTTCAGCTCGCAGCAACCAGGGCGGTCAGTATTCGGCGCACACCGGTTGACATAGCACTTTTTGGTTTCTTCGCCTGCTGTGTTGTTTCTTCTTTCTTCTCCTATGATCCTCTTGTGAGCATCAAGGGTTTAAGGAGTCCGGCGTTCTTCCTGGCATTCTATTTTGTCAGCAACAAGATCAGAAGCGTCCGCTTCGCGAGGTTTCTGGTCATGGCAATCATAGTTTCGTGTTTGGTGAATGTTGCCTATAGCGGCGTGAAGCTTGCCGTTGGTCGAGGGGTTCAGATCGATAGCATCAATTCGGAGAGCCCATTTTCGGATGAGAGAATCAAGGTCGGGGACGTCATCCTCGAAGCCGATGGTCAGCCGGTGGATTCTCAAGAGGACCTCGTTCGAATTATCGACTCGCAACGCGGTCGACTGCGGCTAAAGCTAAGGAGAACAGAGGCAATCATTGAAACCTCCATTCCGAGACAAGCCATAAAAGCAGCGGCTGGTCAGGGATTCGAGCGCCTTGGGATAACTACCTCCCCGGGCAGAAACTTTCGGATAACCGGCTTCTACAGCCATTACGAGACGTACGCTGAAGTGCTTCAGCTTATCGCCGCGCTTGCGGTTGGGATGTTGATTGCAACTCCAAACGGCAGGACGGCGACGGGGTGGTTCTTGATTGCGGCGATTCCGCTTCTCACCATTGCGTTAATACTGACCTCTACTCGCGCGGCATTGGCGGGACTCGCAGCCGGAGTGGCATTAATGGCGCTAGCTAACAGAAGCCGTCGCGTCGCGCTCACCGCGCTTGCGAGCATTGTG
Organism: Blastocatellia bacterium; assembly: GCA_049273835.1. Classification (GTDB taxonomy): domain Bacteria; phylum Acidobacteriota; class Blastocatellia; order UBA7656; family UBA7656; genus Onstottus_A. Next base: position 41,633 of record JBASRM010000208.1, read on the forward strand.
ATCGGGCTTCCATTGGCTCTGGTTGCCGTCGAGCACTCGCGTGGCATCTCAGTGTTCGATCCCGAAGAAGGAAGCACAGCTTACAGGCTCGAAGTCTGGCGCGAAGCTTTCGGTATTATCAAAGACAACCCCCTCGTTGGCATCGGTAAAGGCAGCGAGGCGAAGTTGAAGGAAAGCTTGGGACTCTACGACGAGGGACGATTACCGCCTGGTCATTTCCATTCTACACCGGTACAGGTCGCAGTATGGTGGGGCTTGGCCGGGGTCATCTTCTATTTTGCCTTCATGACAATTCTTGCGGTAGAAACCTGGCGACTCACCAGGATTGCGAGGGAGCGCGATTGGAGACTGTCAGGATTAGCATTGGGAGGGCTAGGCGCGATTGTAGCCTTTAACGTGAGTTCGCTGGTTCACTTCAATTTTGGCGACGGCGAAGTGGTCATGGCGTTCTGGCTCCTAACCGGGATCGCGTTTGCAGTTCGCCGGATTGCGTTGGAAGCGCGCGACGCCGAGAGATCATCAGAATTGTCAGGGCCGTCATCACCAGACAGTTCACATAAAAGTCCGCCCCGAGAACAAGCAATAGCCTTTGAACCGAGCTTCCGGGCAGCAAAGGCAAAACACAATTAGTGACCGCCACTATCGCGAGCGTTCGTCCAGCCAACCGTCCGTCCTGTGTGTTGTGGACCACTGCGTAGCTCGCGAGGCATGCGACCGGCCACAGCAGCGCAATGAAATAGATCTTTGAAGTAAGCGGCTCTACCATCAACATCAAACAGATCATTAACGCCATCTCGTGAGGTAAGTCACTGGTAGTGCCGGCTTCGGAATCTAATCGGTCATTGCGCTTACTGGAACCGCCCGCTCTCGACCAAATAATCAAAAGGACTCCCGCGAACAATGCCGCAGCCATCACCATCCAAAGGCCAACCAATCGCGCCCGGGAGAGCGAGGCGAGGTTAACGTCAGGATAGCGAACATCTCCATCAGCTCTTTGGGTATAGTTGACTGCCGACAGATAACGCCTCAACTGACCCTTCAGCGAGAGATTAATTGGACCGTTGTCCTCATGGAATTCCTGGCTGCTTACGACGTGTCTGTACCAGGTCGCCAGCAGGTCATTATTTCGGGAAAAGCCGAAGTACGCCGACGGCGCCAAATTTATCGCGACTAAAAAGACAACTACCGCGCCTAACAACTTCCACTGTTTCTTCAAAGCGAAATACGGCAAAAGGAAAACTGGCGTGAGTTTGATGGAGATCGTCAGTGCCAACACCATTGCAGCCGAGAGAATCCTATTCTTCAGAAACAAGTACAGCGACGCAAAAAGCATAAACGTGACTAGTATGTGAACATTGCCGTAGTGCAACGCCATCACGAAGTACTGAGCCACCGCCAGGATCAGCAGGACCAACATCTTTTTTGAGGTGCGAATGGCCGGAAACGTCCAATCGACTATTGATATAATTCCGATGATCTCTAAAACTGAAAGCACGTACCAGGTGTACGCCGAAGCATAGTATGGAAGGAGCCAAAGAGGAACGAATGCAAGGAGAAAGAACGGCGGATACCTGTAATCCATCACACCGCCGAGCGCGAAGTCAGGCGAGTAAAGGTCAGTGCGGCCGTTAATCAGCGATTGACCCGCCGCGTAATAGACGGGGAAATCGATCAGGTTGCGGATAGTGAGAAACCCGAAAAGCGCGAGGGCGACAAAGAGTATCAAGAGAGCCAGGCGGTGAACTAGGTATGAGTAGAGAGCTAAACTCCGTTTGGGCTCATCACTCATTGCTCAATGCTCAATGTTCATGAAAGCTGATGATGCCGAGGGCGAGACTCGAACTCGCACGGGCGTTGCCGCCCAGAGGATTTTAAGTCCTCTGTGTCTGCCATTCCACCACCCCGGCAAGCTTTTTACTGACGCGCATTTACAGGCATTTCAACACTCTGGGCTTTTTCGACTGTAGGGAGAATTAAGGACTCCGTTTTGCAACCGCTCGAACGCTCGCTCCATTGCTTCGCCACTAGGATGCACATATCGCTCGGACACCGTGATGCTCGAATGACCTGCAATGCGTTTGATGGTGAATGCATCGGTTCCCTGCTCTCCGAGTCTCGTCAGCATAGTATGGCGCAGGGAGTGTAGCATGAACTCTGGATCCAGTCTCGAAGATCCTGGTGCTGGTGCTGCAACGTGCTTTCCGAAATCTCAAACACGCGCGGGCCAGTGCGGAGGCGCGAGCCGAGCATAGCCGAGACTCGAATACGGATCGTCAGCCCGTCGCATAATCTCGCTTTCCGACTTCGAGCTTTGAAATGACAAAATCTATGACTTTCGCATTGATAAATCGATCCTCTTCGCTCACCGTGAAGCAAGGGCGGTTCTTCTCGATCAAACGAGCCAGCAAAGCTGTGTTCGTTAGAGCTAGGTGCTGGTCACCTTTGTTCACCAAGACAAGGGCATCACTCAAGTCGAAGAAGCGCTGTGCGGACAGCTTGAAGTCATCAATTGAAGGATCGAGAACTTGAAGATAAACCGCTGGGTTTATGAAGCGACGGAGACTATTACTCTCTACGATGACGAACTCGTCGCCCTCGATTTTCTTCCTGAACGACGGAAGAGCGGTGAATAACTCGCCTTGTTTCGTGCGCACCCATAAGGAGCGCCGCGCGCCCGCTGCAAGGAAGCGCGCCGTATCAGTGCCCGTGTCTCGCTGACGCTCTTCAGTGATTGAGAACTGATGCTCGCTTACAGTGCACTCGCAAGGCTCACAATTCATCGAGCAAACGCCGTGACCGAACTGAGTGATCTTTGCCGCTGTCCAATTCAATTCGGTGGTAGCGCCGATTATGCCTTCGACGACCGAGGACTTGCCGATGTTACGCGTGTGACCACCAACCATCACTAGCTTCATATTTCCACCAAGCCGTTGTTACTCTTAGCGATTGATCCGTTTCAGAATGAATACAAGAACCCCAGACTCGCCCAATTCAACTTCTGATTTGAAGAAGACTCCCGGAACCAATCCGTCAATACCCTCCGGTACTCCAGCGCCATCGTGAAGTTGGGTGAGAATTTGTATTGCCCATTGATCATGTAGGTTTGGTTCCGCTTGCGAATCCCGACGACCAGATCTTGATCGCGATTGTCTTCGATACCGTAGCCAAAATTCGCGCTGAAGTTTTTCAGCGTTCCCTGATACCCGGTTGGCGCTTCTCCGTGCACCTCACCCCAACCACCTGACGAATTGATGCCGCGCGCCCGGCCTCCGATCACAACAGCGCTCTGCGCGATATCGCCTGAGAATATTCCGAGAGCTCGCCCGTGAAAGGCCTCGCCCGTCACCCGGAAGCCCGACGACAGCCAAAGATTCGCGTCTCCGCTCACGCCGAAGGAATCAATCGGACTGCGCAGCGTTGTACCCGCAGGATTGCCTGGGACGCCCAGCAAGCGCGAGTAATGCCCGCTAACGCCCGCTGATGATTCTTTGCCGTGGCTGGGCGAAGTAAACCCAATGCGCGTCTCGAAGGCTGGCAAGGCGCCTCGCTCGCCCAGGCCGATCACTCGCACTGCGGGATTCCCGGAACTGTCTCCGGCATCGGGATCAAGGAGCGCAGTAGTGAGGATCAACTTCGCCTTCTTGCCATGGCGATGCTCGTAGCGAATCTGCGGCATTCGGTTCCATAGATTGCCTGAGGTCGAAAACCCGGGAATTGCGTACGAGGCGAGTGAAGTGGGATTGAGCGGCGAGAAGACGGCCCAGTCTTGTCCGGCTTCCAGCGAGTCATCCGCCCAGTCGATCCGGCCATACGCAAGCCGAACGCGGAAGATGTCGAAGTTCACACCGTTGGCAAAAGCCGGTTTGCCGCCTAGCAAATCGAATTCAAACACGCCGGTCAGTTTCGCGTCTTCAAAGATTTTGCCTTCGTATCGCAGCCCGAATCGTGTCTGCCGGAGCGTCGTGTTGAAGTTCTGATGATTCTGGTCGGATGATGTTCCCCTCTTTTGCGGGAAGAGCGGGATGTCGATGGTGTTGGCGCCGCGGCTCACGTAGTTGGCATTGAACAGGATGCTACCGTAAATCTTCACCGGTATCTTTGACATGGTGGTCATCGGGCCCTCCGCCTGGGCCTGCGGAGGACTGACTTCCCTCGTCGGTGTCGACATCGCTGCTAATTCAGTCGCGGGCGTGCCGGCAACATGCGCAGCCGCCGCCACGACACGCGGGGCCGCTGAATCGGATGCCGTAGAACTGGCTCCCAGCGCCAGCCGCGTCTGTTCATACTCCTGGCGGGTGATCACACCCTTAGAAACAAGTAATTCTGCTAAGCGTCGCTCAGCTTGCGCCAGCGAAGAAGCTTCGCTAATCATCGCCGCTTCCTGCTCGGTGATAATCCCTTTCGATTGAAGGAGCCGGACGAGAGGGGGTTTTTCCGAGTTGGGGTTTTGCTCCTGCGCGAAGCCTTGATGCGAGAGCGCCGCAATCGTGAATAGAAGTATCGTCAGCTGAAACAGGTTTTTCATTGTTTGAACCTCCTCGGCTGGAAGTGAGCGTAGAGTTGCGAGCCATTTCGCACATCTGCTCTGAAGGTAAGTTGAACCTGAAACACGTTCACTCAAACTGGGGAGAGAATTCTCTGATTGAACACCTGCAATTGGTTGCGGTTCTCGCGGTGTGATGTCAACGCTCCCGATCCTCGCATTACGATGAGCTGCACCGGGTCAACTCAGATTGCAGTGCGAATGATCATAGCCTTCGCTATTCTCTCGGGTTCCGTTCAGGAGTTGGCTCGGGATGGCCGAGCTCGAAGTCTTTGACGGCTCGCTCTCGATTCGCAAGCCGGCGGCGGGCTTCTTTGTAGTCCGCGCGTGGGTCGCGCCCAGTGACCTCGCGATACCATGCAGGATGATTGGTCCACGCCCACGCTCGAGAGACAACCCCCCGCGTCATTGCCTGAAACGTGCCAGGTTGCCCGATGCTACTGAGGTAGATGTGAATGAAGATCCCGCCCAGCATAATCAATGCCGCGATGTCGTGCAGCACGTAGCTGATTGCTGCCGCGATGCGGCCAGTGATTTCTGGGAACCACATCAAGAGACCGGTTATCAAAAGCACCAGGCCGCCGAAAACAATTTCCCAGAATTGAAGCTTCTGCCCGCCGTTGTAGCAGCCGACATATTCGGGCTCAACCTTATCCTCGTTCCTGACGTACCTGCGGATTTCTCGCAGCCACTTGCTGTCTGCGTCGGTCCAGGTC
>JBASRM010000211.1:0-9190 GCA_049273835.1 Blastocatellia bacterium
AGGGCTCCGCCCTCGGGAGCATGACCCGGCTCACCTGAAGCGGCTTCGCCGCCTGCTGTGCCGAAGGGCTCCGCCCTCGGGAGCATGACCCGGCTCACCTGAAGCGGCTTCGCCGCCTACTGTGCCGAAGGGCTCCGGAGAACCGCAATTGTAGCCGCGCCGGATACCTTAGTTTTTGCAGACGTGTTAGCATTCGTGCCTCTCACGGACGATGAAGGCAAAGACAAAAACACCGAAGACGGCGACCAGGCCCGAGACTGAATCGAGTGACAAGCAGACCGCCGCCGAAGAACGCAAGGTTAAACTTCTGATTGCTCTTTTGTGCATTGGGCTCTCGGCAGTTGCGGTTGTGCCTTTCTTTTTCATGGGGCAATCCAAAACCGCGGCCGGTGCCCTCGAGCTTCGAATGCCGACTACCCACGATATGTTCCTGCACTATGATCAGATGAAGTCGTTTTATAACGGACTGGCGGCGGGTGAGATTTACCCGCGCTGGGAAGAAGACACCAATCGTGGATTCGGGGCCCCGACGACAAGCTACTACCCGCCGGGAGTCTATTATCTAACATCGGCTTTTTATGCAATCACTCGAGACTGGCTGCGAGCATTGTTGGACGCGCACATTTTGATGATGGTCGCCTCGGCGGCAGCGCTCTACTTTTACGCGAGACAAGTTATGAGCCGTCCGGCTGCAGTGACCGCGATGGCCGCATACATATTTTTGCCATATCACATCGCTGACCAGTATCAGCGGGGCGCGATGGCCGAGCTGCTAGTATTCGTGTGGATGCCGCTGATGCTGTTGTTCGGTGAGCGTCTGATGCGGGCGCCCGTATCGGATGAGGTAACGGCTGGCTCCAGAAAGTGGTCGATGCCTCGGAATATCGCAGCGCTGGCGGCAAGTTACGGCGCGTTCTTGTGGTCGCACCCGCCGACTGCTTATCAGGTCACACTCGGGTTCGCGGTGTACATAGGTGTTCTAGCGGTGCTTCAAAAAGAATGGAAGGGAATCATAGCGATTGGAGTCGCGCTGGTGTTGGGATTAGGGCTGGGGGCCGCGTACCTTTTGCCGGCGGCAATCGAGCAGAACTTGATTCACAAGGAGTACATCGCCGCGATCTGGCCGTATCACAAAACATACATCTTCGTGCACGATCTGTACGGCTCGGATTTACATCAAGGTTTTTTCGAGCTGACAGACTGGATATGGATAACCGGCACGGCGATCATGGCTGTAGCGGGGACTATGCTTCTCGGCTTCAAGCGCCATTTGCTCAAGTCCCAACCGGCACTGAAGCAACGAGTGTTGCTATGGCTCGTTCTCGGAGCTTTCGCAAGCTTTATGATGACGAAGGTCTCGATGCCCTTGGGGCGGTTGATACCGATGATTGAGATAGGCGTCTTCACTTGGCGGATGCTTGCGATCACCACTCTCATCGTTGCGGTGATGGCAGGAGCGTTCATGCAGGCCGCCGTCGAAGCTGGCCGGCAAGGCTTGCGCTCTGAGCGGCTGCAGTTCGCTTCCTTCGCGGTTTTTATTGCTGTCGGAGGGTTGGTCTTCAGCGCGGTCGCGGTAGTCCGGCCGATGAACTCGACAAATGTTTTCGAACCGGAACCCGAGCATGTGAACTGGGCAATGATCCCCAGCACTGTTGCCGAGGATTTCGAATTTCCCGACGAACTCCCGCAAGCCGAACTCGCAACCGAAAACAACGGCAAAGTTGTAGTCGAAGAGTGGAAGCCGCAGCACCGGGTTATCCGTGTCGCTATGAATGAGGACGACGAACTGCTGGTGCACACGTTCAACTTTCCGGGTTGGACCGCGAACGTAGATGGCCAGCCCGCGGCGATCAGGACTGCGGAAGAGTTTTCGGATATGGCGATTGAGCTTGCAGCGGGCAGCCACCGCGTCACGCTGGATTTTCTCGAGACTCCGGTTCGCCGCGCGTGCCGGATCACGACGCTCGGATCTGCCGCGCTGTTAGTGGTGCTCGTGTGCCTGCCATTCATTGCCCGCGCAAGAACGCGTAGCCTTTCATCTGAAGCACGCAACTGAGGAACTCGACGGCTCGTTCTTGACACTCGAACGAGCGTGACTGACAATGCGATGATCGCAACAAGGGTCCTGGCTCCACGGAGGACATATGCCCCACAACTATGCTGACGTTGGTGTGCTGGAGGAGTTGCGCGAGTCAGGGGACTACGACAAGATCTCCAGCTTGTTGGGTGACGACTGGCTGGCGACGCCTGAGTACGATGAGGAGACTGTTCGGCTTCGACTCCTCGCGGCCGAACTGGCCGGACGAAACGGCCACGTCGAGGAGATGGAGTCGGCGCTGGCTCCGTATCTCGAGAGCGTTGACCGTGTGCCGTTCGCGTTAGCAGCTCGAGTTCTATTGACGACGGCGCTCTACCATTATCGCCGCAACGAGCCCAGTGAAACGCTACGGCTGGCGGCGCTTGCCCAGACAATTGCAACCGTCCGAAATGATGAGTTCACAGCCGGCGAGGCGGTGCAGCTTCAGGGACAGGCGCTATGGTCGCTCGAGAAATGGGAGGAAGCCGCCCAGTGTTTCGAAGCTGCGATAAGCACCTATGCCGGCGGGTCGCGGTCGTATCGTCTGGGCCTCGCCTATCTCTGCCTTGGAGCTGTGCGGAATCGGACAGGCGAGGTTGAAGGCGCGCGCACGACCCTCGAGCGCGGAATCAAAATCTTGCTCAAGAGTCACGACGACTACAATCTGGCGGTGGCTCGAGTCAACGTCGCTCTGGCGCTCAACGTAATCGGTGAGCACGACACCGCGCTTAACTATCTGATGTTTGCACATCAGACATTTGAGCAGGTGGGTCACGAACAATACATATATCTGACGCTAAACAGTATCGGCGCGAGTTTGGTATGGCTCAAGGAATACGACCGCGCCGAGACATACATCAACCGGGCGATCGAGATGGGCGTCAAGGTTCGAAGCACTCAGATCGCATCGACCTACGAGATCAGGGCTCGACTTCACCTCGCACGCAGGGAATGGGAGAAGGCTCATAAGGCCCTGGGGACAGCATTGGAAATCGCTGAACAGGCCAACAGCCAGTCGCAAAAAGCCGATGTTCGCCGGACGCTTGGAAAGTATTATCTGTCACATGAGCGCGACGACGACGCGGCGGCGGTGTTGTGGGAAGCGCTGGATATCGCGCAGGATCTTCGCGCATCGCTGCTGGAGCTGGAGATCAAGGCGCTGCTTGCCCAGGCGATTTGTGCTAACAATCCGGTCGAGGCTTGCAAGCTGTTGAGCGATGTGGAGTCATCGCTCGGATCGCGCCCTTTAGCGGAATTGAAAAAGGAAGTCAACGCCGCGCGAAGGAGAATCAACGCCCTCGATCAAGAGCAATACTTCATCCTGTCGGACGCTAAGATCCCGCTCCTGGCCGACGCTAAGATATCACTTTTAAAATGGCTGTGGGCTCGCGCGCTTTATAAGGCACGAGGAAACGCGCGCGATGCCGCGTCGATCCTTGGAGTGACGCCGACCTACATTCGCAAGCTCACCAAGGTCATTCCCCGAGACTTATTACGGCCCGGGAAGAAGCGATCGAAGAAGCGGTAGGCTCACCCAGTTCCTACGCGCAGAAGGGCACTGCCGAACCGGACTACTATCCACAGGGATATACCGGCGACCGGCCCGGTCACGGCGACCGACGACACCAAAAGACAGAGCACTCTTACTTACAAAAAGAAGGACAAGGAAGAAACGTTCGTTGGAATCCGGGAAGAAGGTTACTCCGTCAAAATGAAAGACGGCAGCACGCATCAACTCCTTGTATCAAAAATCCCCAACGGCACAAACATCAAGGTTTATTACATCAACAAAACAAAAAAGGATGAGTCGGGTGCAGTCAAGTTCAATCAGGTATTCAAGATTCGTCTTCTACCCAAGGAACGTTGAACGACGACTAAGCCTTTGAAATCCACACCGAATCAGTCGCGATTTTCAGGTCCTGCTTTATCCTTCGATAGCGAGACGCGAATTCAGCGCGTTGGTTGTCATCAAGCGTGCCCGTACCCTCGGCAACAAGATCCGATGTGATCACACCGTCGAGTTTCAGAGCAAGCTTCAAACAAGCGATGCTTCTCTTAACCGCGCGTCCACCCGTCGAGAAACGGCACGCCGCGCTGTACGCTTCGAACGCCGATTTGTAGACCTCCATCAATGTTTCGTCCCCGGCATAACACGCGCGCCATGCACGCTGCCACTCTCTTGGCATCGCATTAGCCGGACCGGATACCACGCCTACCGGCAACTCGTTGTGAAGCAGGTATCGGTTCCAATACTCGCGCACCCGGCCCACCAGTCCGTCTTCCAGTTTAAAAACCTGGAACATCAGCATCGCATTGCCGACGTAGATTCCAAACTCGCCTTTATCTTTGAAATGACCAGCGCCTTTTGTGTAGTTGCCAAGCACTCGGCGCGGAGCCGACACTTTCAAGCCAAAGATAAACGGCAGCCGGCTAAGTCGCTTCACATCGCGCGTGCGAATATGCGGAACGCGGGGATCGGCTGCTATGTCTGCGTTGTCGTAAAGAAAGATCGGCAGCCAGCGTCCACGATGATCGAATAGATCGCTCACGTCGCGCTGGAAAAAAGATGCGAGATCGCCAAGATCTATGATTGATAGAGGGGCTATGACCGCGGCGTCGGCGCGCGCATCAAGCGCGCATTCGAGGTTTTTGAGCGTCTCGCTGCGAGTTGCCGCCGTTACCCCGACCCACGCTTCGACGGGAGGCATTTCAAGGCGCGATGTCTCTCGATTTATCCGGGCGACTTCATCCGTCTCGATCCAGATGAGTCGTTGGCGCTCAGGGTTTGAAATTCGGTTCCACTCACCGGTCGTGCCCACTCCGAAGAGAATGTCTGCGCCGTGACCCTGTTGGGCGAGGTACCGAAACACCCGTCGTTGTTCCTCGTCGATCACGCAACCGCGTTCGTCCAGAACGGTGATGGAAGGAACGCTGAGCCCGCGGCGCGGCTGATAACGAGACGCGGTTGCATTCCGCGAATCTGCGGCTCCCGGCTGAGCGAATGAAGCACTGGATTCCACGTTGTGTCAGGATCAGATGCGCTCGAGTTCCGCGACCGTTCTCTCACTCTCAACATTCCCGGTATTGAGCGTGGTCTTCGGCTCGAGCAACAGGACGTGCACTTCCTCATCCGCGACGGGGAGATGCTCGACGCCGCGAGGTATGATCACAAACTCGCCTTCTTCGACTCGAATCTCGCGGTCGTGGAGTTTCATCAACAAGCTGCCCTTGATCACCAAGAACAACTCATCCTCCGATTCGTGATGATGCCAAACGAACTCGCCTTTGAGCTTAACCAGTTTTACAAACGAATCATTGAGCGCGCCGACTATTTTCGGGCTCCAGTAGTCCTCGAACAAGTTGAGCTTTTCCGCGAGATTCACTTTCTGCACTTCGGCGTCTTGCATGTTGCACCAAAGCGTAGGCAACCGCGGTGAACGGTGTCAAGAGAGGCGGGTGCGCATCATGTTTGGGCGCACTCAAGAGGCCTTCGCGTTGAAGGCGCGATGCCCGTTGTGTATATTGGAGCTTAGCGCCGGTCTTGACTGGTCCGGGCGATTCACAGTCAATTTCGTCATTTTGTTCATCTCTCTTGCGCGGCCGGCTGTTCAGTCACAAAGCCGGATCATTGGCAACAAAATCTCTGCTCTTTGTTGCCGGCTATTCATCACTCTTACATTAGAGGAGCGTTCGATGGAACAACCTGCCAGAACCAACAGGGACCTGATTCAAGCGCTTGAGGCGATGGGAAACAAGCTGCGAATTCACTCGATCGTTGCCACATCGGAAGCGGGTTCGGGACACCCGACCAGCTGCATGTCGGCGGCCGATCTCACTGCCGCGGTGTTCTTTTATGCGATGCGTTACGAGCTTGCGAACCCAAAGAACCCGGTGAACGATCGGTTCGTGTTGTCAAAAGGCCATGCGGCGCCGCTGCTGTACGCGGCGTGGGCGGAGGCGGGAGCGTTTCCGGTCGAACGGTTGAAGACGCTTCGTGAATTCACCAGCGACCTGGAAGGTCACCCGACGCCGCGTCTGCCGTGGGTCGAGGTAGCAACCGGGTCGCGTGGGCAAGGTCTGTCGTGCGGCGTTGGGATGGCGCTCAACGCAAAGTATCTCGACAAGAGCGGTAACAATGTTTTTGTGCTGATGGGCGACGGCGAGGCCGCTGAAGGTTCTGTTTGGGAAGGAGCGGAGATCGCTTCTTATTACAAGCTCGATAACCTGATCGGTATCGTCGACGTGAACGGTCTCGGTCAGAGTCAACGAACGATGTACGGCCACGACACCGAAGTCTATCGGCAGCGCTTCGAAGCTTTCGGCTGGCATGCCGTTAGTATCGATGGTCACAACGTCAGCGAGATCATCGACGCGCTCGATGAAGCCCTGACCGTAACCGACAAACCCGCGGTGATCGTCGCGGCAACCAAAAAAGGGAAGGGCGTTTCGTTTATTGAAGACAAGGACGGTTGGCATGGCAAGGCCCTCAAAAAGGGGGGAGAGCTTGAACGAGCATTGGCGGAATTGCAGCCAAAGATCGCCGGCGCCGATGGGCTGACGATAAAGCCGCCCGAGGGGCGAACCGCCAGCCCTCCCGGACATGCGCCGAAGCACGGGGAGGTTGCAAGCGAGTACGGCGAGGGGCAACAGGTTGCAACGCGTGAAGCTTACGGCGAAGCGTTGGCAAAACTCGGAGACATCAACCCCCTGATCGTCGCGCTGGACGGCGACACCAAGAATTCGACTTATTCTGAGAAGTTCATGAAAGCTCACGGCGGGCGATTCTTTGAGTCGTTTATCGCCGAGCAAAACATGGTGGGCGCGGCGGTCGGGCTCAGCTCGATGGGAAAGGTGCCGTTTGCGTCGACATTTGCCTGTTTTCTGACTCGCGCATACGATCAAATTAGGATGGCTGCAGTCTCGCAGGCGAATTTGAAGCTGTGTGGTTCACACGCCGGGGTTTCGATAGGGGAAGATGGGCCCTCGCAGATGGCGCTCGAAGACCTGGCGATGATGCGGGCGATTGAAGGCTCGACGGTGCTTTATCCATCCGACGCTATTGCAACCGAGCACGCGGTTCGCCTTGCCGCGGAACATCCCGGGATTGTCTACATCCGAACCAGCAGGCCGAAAACACCGGTGATTTACTCGAATACCGAGGAGTTCGCGATCGGTCTGGCGAAGGTAATCAAGCAGAGCGGCGACGATAAGGCGACGATCGTGACGAGCGGGGTGACCCTGTATGAAGCCCTGGCTGCGTACGATCAACTCGCCACTGAAGGAATCGCGGTGCGGGTGATCGATCTTTTTTCGGTGAAGCCCGTTGATGAGACGACGCTGCGAAGCTCCGGAAGCGAGACGCACAATTTGATCATCACCGTTGAAGACCACGCGGCGTGGGGCGGGATCGGGGACGCCGTCGCCGCAGCGGTCTCCCCGGCGGGAATTCGGGTTCATCAACTGGGTGTACGCGAAGTGCCGCGCTCCGGTAAACCCGAAGAACTGCTGGCGGCTTACGGGATAGACCGCGCCGCGATCGCCCGCGCCGTTAAATCGCTGCTGTAGGATGTCTCACGGACTTGAGAGCGCGGGAAACTACTTTTGGCACGCTTCGCGAAATCGTTTTTCTGGCCTCTGAACGAAAGGAAGGCTTCCTATATTTTGAAGATGCCGTTCACGTTTGGAGCGTCGCTCTCTCGCCAATTCTTGACAACCCCGAACCTGGTTCGATAAGTTCGTCTGTTAACTCCCGTCGTAAAATCTCGCCAATAGGCGCGGACTAATAATATGGAGGCACAGAGATGGCAATCAAAGTAGGTATCAACGGCTTCGGACGCATCGGACGTAACGTGTTTCGCGCGTCGCTCAGTCGCGGTGACATTGACTTCGTGGCAGTCAACGACATCACCGACACCGCGACACTTTCGCACTTACTCAAGTATGACTCGGTGCTGGGAAATCTGGATGCCGACATCAAGGCCGGCGATAAGACGATCACCGTAAACGGCGACGAGTTCCAGGTATTTACCGAACGCGATCCGGGCAAGATCGACTGGGCTTCGGTGGGCGCTGAGATCGTCATCGAGTCTACAGGCTTGTTCACCAAACGCGACGACGCAGCCAAGCATCTCCACGACACCGTAAAGAAAGTGATTATTACTGCGCCAGCCAAAAACGAGGACGTGACCATCGTCCTTGGCGTCAACGAGAAGTCTTACAACCAGAAAGAGCATCACGTTATTTCAAACGCGTCATGCACGACTAACTGTCTCGGTCCGATTGCGAAGGTCCTGCACGAGACCTTCACGATTCGAAAAGGGCTGATGAACACGATTCACTCATACACAAACGACCAACGGCTGCTTGATCTGCCTCATACTGACATGCGCCGCGCCCGGGCCGCGGCGCTGTCGATCATACCGACAACAACCGGGGCGGCGAAGGCAATTGGGCTCGTGCTGCCCGAGCTGAAGGGGAAGCTTGATGGAATATCGCTGAGGGTTCCGACTCCGAATGTTTCCATCGTCGATTTCGTGGCCGAGGTAGCAAATAACACGACACGCGAAGAAGTGAACGCTGCGATGAAGAAGGCAGCCGACGGACCGCTTCGAGGCATACTTCAATACTCCGAAGAGCCATTGGTGTCGGTCGACTTTCGCGGGAATTCTCATTCCTCTATACTCGACGCGCCTTACACAAGCGTCATCGAAGGCAACATGGTTAAGTTGCTCTCGTGGTACGACAATGAGTGGGGTTACTCCTGCCGCGTTGTAGACCTTATCAAGTACATCGCCGAACAGGGTCTGTGAGAAGTTGCGTGATTCGTCGAAGGGTTAAAGATTTCTAGATTTGCGATCCGGGTTGCGCTTCGTGGATTAGAAATCAATCAACGAATCATAGATCACGGATCACGAAACGAATCACTCATTCGAGAGTAATCTTCTATGCCCAAGCTCTCAATTACCGAGCTCGATCTTAAGGGGAAGCGCGTTTTCATCCGCGTCGATTTCAACGTGCCGCTCGAAGACGACGGCCGGGTCGCCGATGACACTCGAATTCGCGCGGCGTTACCCACGATCCGGTACGCCCTTGAAAAGGGCGGACGAGTAGTTC
>JBASRM010000212.1:0-16132 GCA_049273835.1 Blastocatellia bacterium
TTGTTATTGATTGGCGACCTCAAACCAATTTCCACCGCGTTGGCGATCGGAACCATGACCGTGGATTCGGTCGCTTTTAGCCTCAACAGGTAAAAGCTGTTGGCCATGCCTCCGATTTCGGTAGTGGTGATCTTCTCGATTACGCCTATACCGTGATTAGGATAGACAACCTTCTCTCCTATTTTGAAGCTCACAGATACCTCCTTGTGACCATTTGAACGGAATTGGGCCTAGGACTGAGGACTTCAGGGGTGACCTACCCATTGACATATCGAGTTGCTCTGTTTATTGACGACGAGCCGCGAACTGAACTCGTCTGAGGGTTGCGTGATCCGTTGGGCAAGTTCGGTTTTAGAACCGCTAACCTTGCCCGTCCCATTTGTTCATCGACCCGAATGAAGTTTACAGTAGCCGGGATAAATGGGTCAAGCACAGAAAAGATTCATTTTCCGTTTTCCAATTCATTTGTCATCTTCCCTGTTGCAGCGGCGAACAACCAATTCGTCAACATTTCACAGATCAATGACAAATGCCGGCGACGTTTTACGGCATCGTGAATGACACTATCCACAACCGGCGAAGTGGGCCTCGTTCCTTGCGCAGCACCTTGAGGATCACATCGTCCCCGCTCTTGAGATCGCGAGTAACACGCACAAAGTCTTCCTGGCTTGTAACGACCCGGTTGTTCATCTCGACTATCAGATCATCGGTCGTCAAGTTGTTCTCGTCTGCAATGCTGCCGGGTTCGATGCCGATCACGAATGCGCCGCGAGCGCCTTCAAGCCCTTGTAACCTTGCCAACTCGGGGGTCAGCGTCTTGACGTTAATTCCAAGGCCTCCCAATCTCGCTTTGCTTCGACCTTCCTTTTCATCTCTCTCGGGCGCTCGGCGCGGATTGCGCGGATCCAGAGGGGATGGCCGAAGGTCGAGGCGGTCTTCTCCCACCTCCTGTCTTTCATCGAGCTTTACATTGGCGGTTCTCCGCTCACCGGCCCGCACGTAGTCGATGTTCGCCAGGCTGCCAACTGGAAGCGAGGCGATCCGACGGATCAACTCTCGCACGTTCTTTACTCTTTGGCCGTTGATGCCGGTGATCACATCGCCGCTTTGCAAACCGGCCCGCGCGGCCGGACTGGCGTCGCTGGTCAGGTCTCGCACGAGCACCCCCTGACCGTCGGTCACCTTGTTCAGCCGCGCGATCTGCGGTGACATCTCCTGCGGAGTGATGCCAAGAAATCCTCGTCGCACCCGGCCTTCAGACACAAGCTGGTTGTATATTTCCACAGCGGTAGATGACGGAAGGGCGAAGCCTATCCCGTTGTAGTTTCCGGTGTTGGTTGCGATCTGCGTGTTGATCCCGATGACTTCCCCCGCCAGGTTCACAAGCGGGCCGCCCGAGTTTCCCGGATTGATCGCCGCGTCGGTTTGAAGGAATTGCTGGAACGGGGTCGAGCCGTTATCCGTAACTCGATCCTTCGCGCTTATGATTCCCGCCGTTACTGTTTGTTCGAGCCCAAACGGGGATCCGATCGCAAGCACCCAGTCGCCCACATTCAACTTGTCGGAATCTCCCATTCGCGCTACCGGCAACGGCTTGGTGGAATCGATCTTGATCACAGCCAGATCGGTTTGCGTGTCCACGCCGATCACCTTTGCGTCGGTCTCGCTGCCGTCCGAGAGCTTGACGCGGATCTTGTTGGCGCGCCTAACCACATGCGCGTTAGTCAGAATGAAACCTGCGGAATTCACTATGACGCCTGATCCGGTTCCTTCCCGCGCGGAGACTTCGCTCTCCCACACTTTTATGTGGGCTACACAAGGCTCGACGTCGCCCGCCGCCCGAGCGAAAGAAACGGACAAGACATCCGGCGTGATGCGAGCGTTGCTGATCGCTAGCCGGTTGTCTTCCGACTTAGCGCGCGCTATACCTCGCACCATCGCGCCTACAGCGATTCCGATCGACAGACAGCAGACGGCGACGAGCAAGACTATCACCCGCATATGACGTGACGGCTGGCTTTCAAAATGCTCTCGGTAGGTTTCGCTGATTTTATACATCGCAAACTCCTTCACAAAGGCGGAAAGTCGGGGATTGATGATTCGGGCTCGATTCCTTTGAAGTATATCAGAGGCTACCCTGATCTTGAAGATGAAGCTGGCCGGTGTCTTGGTCGCGCTGAGGCTTGCACATGCGACCGCCATTTAACTGCTCGTGACCAGACCGGCGCCGATTAACCGGCCTATCACCAGATCGTTCAGATCGGACCGGTACCTTAGACCGGTAGACCCGCTCGCAAGCAAAGCTTCTCTGATGCTCCCCATCAGTTCACCAACGGTTGCAAAACGTGCTTCCACAATCTCGTGAGTATCTATGGGCTCAAGCTTGCCCTTGATTCGTCTCGCCGAAAATACGTGAGAAGTCCAGTTGATGAGATCTTGAGAGTGCGAGAAGGCCACGACAGATCTGATTAGGTATTTGTCCAGAGCAACGACAAGACCAGTTTCCTCATATGCTTCCCGGAGCGCCCCTGCTTCGAACGGCTCACCGGGCGAGATTCCCCCCGATGGAGCGCGATACGCTCCGGGTGGATACATCGGCTTTCGGATGACGACAATGCGGCCGTGCTCGATAATAAATAAGGTGACGTCGTGAGCCCGGCCATGTTTTTGGCTCGCGCGCACCGCCTCGAACTCGCTTGGGGTCATCTCGTACGCGAGAGACACCTCCTCGGGTCTGCCATACTTTTTTTCAAGGCCGAGAATGGTTTCCGCGGAAATGTACATTGGTGGTCGGGCCCGTGTCTGGTGGCCGGTGGTTGGTGGTTGGTGGTTATCATTGGGGGTGATAGCTGCTTATTATCACGGGCCACCGACCACCGGCCCCCGGCCACCGACCACCGGTCACCGCGACTTCGCGTTCTTCTCAAAGAAGTCCATGATCGCCGGAAATGTTGAAGCCACGACGCTCACGTGATCGCCATCAGGGACCTCCAGGTAACTGACCTTGAGGCCCGCTTTCTCAGCTGCTGCCGCCATGGTGCGTGAAAGCTGCACCGGCGCAACTCCGTCTTGAGCCCCGTGGGCTATCATCGCCGGCAGGTGTTTCATCTTTTCCAACAACCCCAGGAGCGCGTCGCCCTGGGTTGGCGGGCCACCGGAAACGGCCGCGACCGCCGCGAACTGATCCGGCTTGCTTGACGCAACCAGCCACACACCGAATCCACCCATCGAATGCCCAGTAAGAAAGATCCGCGAATCATCGATCCGATAATCGCGAGCCACGGCGTTGATCACTTCAAAGACATCGTCCTGGCTTGGGCCGGTGTAACTCGGAAACCGGCCTCTGCCGTTTACGCCGACGAGGATATAGCCGCGGCGTTCCGCCTCCGCTTTGATAACTGCCGGATCGAACAGGCCGCTGAAATAGTACCCCTCGTCCCCGAGCGCCCCGTGCAACATCACGACAAGCGCTTTAGCGCTGGTGCCGTCGTAGCTCTTCGGCACGTACACTCTAAACGGCACCAGGGTTCCATCTGATGCTTGATAGGCGCGTTCTACCTCGCCGCGTTGGCTTGCGAACGGGTTCTGTCCTTTCGACAGTGTCGCCAGTTCGGATTCGATGCGATCCAGTTCCTGATTTGGGTTGAGCACGGCTTCGCCCCGAGTCTTGTTCATTTGCGCGAGACGCTGAAGCTGAAACTCCGGCGTGGCAATCAACGCCGCGATCGTCTTAGTTTTCGCGTCGGTCGAACGCTTAAGGCTGGCGATCAGCCTGGACATCTCAGCTATGCTGCTGCTGAAGTCGCTGATGGCGTAGATCTCTCGTTTGATCTCCGCAATCTTCTGACCTCCGCTCTCAACCAACGCCACCGCCTGGTATGAGCCCTCGGGAAGCAACAACCTCCGGGCGGCGTTGCTGCTGGTCTCGGCTATGGTCAAACGCTCCGCGATGACAAGCGGCTGTGGCAAGGCGACGGGCGCTTCCGCGGGTCCGGTCTTCGAAGCAACTTCGCCGTTCACTATGATGAAGCTTACGGTTGGCGGCGATGTAAAAACCTTATCGATGCTCGCCGGAAACATTCGGGTGAGGGAGATCTGAAGAACCTGATTCGGTTCAACAACCAGTCGATCCGTCTCCAGGGTCAGCGATGCGATGAACCTCTGGCGGTCGTCCCACTTTTTCCCTCTCAGCAGCGCCTCGGCTTCGCTGATCACTTCAAGGACGCCGGGAATGTTTCCGCGTTTGAAGGCTTCATCGCCGCGCTTGCGAAGCGTTTCGATGGCCGCGAGATTTGCGCCCGCGCGGCGTTTCTCTGCGTAAAGACGATTGAACGATTCGTAGCGTGAAAGCAGGTCGGCAAGGAAAGGAATCTGCTGGGCGTTTACACCTGGCGAACCAACTGCGATAAGGATAAGGATGAGAAATCCTATGAGTCTACTTTGCATCGATGCGTCCTTCCTCACAGATTGATTTCGAGCGCAGTTTAGCATACGGCGTGGTGCTAGTAACGAGCCGTCAATGACACACAGTCTCTTCACCCAGGGGGTGTCGCGATTGGAGCTGTTCTCGTCAGATGAATTTGAATCTCCGCCCGGTTCAAAGCCGCCGGAACGCTGTTTGACACCGCCCGGGCTTTTTCATATATTCCACGCTCACCCAATCAAGACACATTTCAGGAGCCGCCATGAGTGCAACTGAACGCGCTTCCTTCATGCAGGATCCAAATCTAAAAGTCCATATCGACGCGGAGCGTCTGCAGGCGCGAGTGCGCGAGATGGGAGAAGAGATTACTCGCGAGTACGCTGGCAAGAACCTTCACCTGGTCGGGGTTCTAAAGGGTGCCTGCGTTTTTCTGTCGGACTTGATGAGGTCAATTGATTTACCGCTGTCGGTCGATTTCATCGGTATCTCGAGCTACGGCACGTCGACCAAGTCTTCCGGTGAAGTGAGAATAACCAAGGACCTGGATGTGAGCCTGTTGGGAAAAGATGTGCTGGTGGTCGAAGACATCATCGACACCGGGCTGACCCTGAACTACATGGTGAACATATTCCGTTCACGTGAAGTGAGTTCGTTGGCAATCGCAGCTTTATTGGATAAGCCCGAGCGACACGAGATCGCGATCGACGCGAAGCGGTATATCGGGTTCACAATCCCTAATCACTTTGTCGTGGGATACGGCCTTGATGTAGGTGAGATGTATCGTAACCTTCCTTTTATTGCGATCCCGGAAGTCCCGGAAAACCTGCTAAAAAAGTAGCCTGCAGACAATCTTCTAGTGCCTTCGGACGCAAGTTTGTAGACAACTCGTGGCCGAGATATGTGTTGAGGGTGGTGAGACAGTGTTTCGGTCAACATTAGCTTCCGCGCTCTCAACATCTACGCTTCACTTCGAGAGTACGTGGCTGGTTGTCACATCTGCGATCAGCTTGTCTCCCGCGCCATAAACCGATGTGCGAACAACGCTGACTGTGCGCCCCCGCTTAACGAAGGCCGCGACTGCCTTGAACGACCCCTCCGTTTGATTGCCGATTAAGTTGGCATTCAGGGTGATAGCAAGAGGGAAGCCCTTCATTCCTTCCGACGTCTGACCTGGCCCCAGGACCAGCATGGTTGCGGTGACATCGGCGAACCACAAAATGGCTCCGGCGTGAACCACCCCAAATGGATTCCTGACTCCCGCCCCGATCGGCAACTCCGAAACAACGCGATCCTCAGAGTGCTCGGTGATTGTGAATTCGATTGAACCTTGTACTTTCATATTGCGCCTTGAGGTCTATGCCAGAGGCCGGCTTGGACCCGCCAAAAAGGTTGGGTTTACCTTTAATTCAAATAGCTCTTCGAGAATCACCATTTCAGCAGTCAATCGTTCAGGGGCGGCGCTTAAGAACTTGATGCCAAGCAGCTTTGAAAATGGCGGCATTCTCAGTGAACCTCGATATCACGGAATCCCAGAATAAGAACTGGCTTTTCCGATTGTTCGATACTCTCCGTCGCGGGCTTAGCGTGGTGGGCTGCCGCGTTCCTGCCTGACTCTACGGCTCCTCCTGTTCATCCGGGCCTCGGCGCACCTGACCCTTGTCTCCCACCTGTTCGCGTTCGCGATTCAGCTCGACCATATCAATGCTGTCGGACATGTCGCCCAGCAGGTGTCTACAGAAATAATCCGCCCGAACCCAAAAGAAATAATTCGTCGCGTCAGCGTAGCCGTGTCGCTTGCCCGGCAGGATCACAAAATCGAACCGCTTGTTTGCCTTGATCAACGAATCAGCCATCCGCAGCGTGTTGGCCGGGTGGACGTTGTTGTCGATGTCACCGGTCGCCAGCATCAGATGGCCCTTCAGGTTCTTCGCCAGCTCGGAGTTTTTCTCGATGCTGTATTCGAATTTGACGTTGCCGTCCTTGTCGGTGACCTCTTTGACTCCGTGATGTTTCTCGCTCCACCAGCGGTTGTAGATGTTGTTCTCGTGATTGCCCGACGACGAGACGGCTACTTTGAAGAAGTCGGGATAGACCAGCATCGCTGCCGTGGACATGAACCCGCCGCCCGAATGGCCATAGATCCCTACGCGGTCGATGTCGATAAACGGATGCCGGCGCGATAATTGTTCGATCGCCGCTTTTTTGTCGGCAAGTCCGTAATCGCGCAGGTTGCCGTAGCCGAAGGTGTGATACCACTTCGATCGTTGAGGATTGCCGCCTCGATTGCCGACTTCGATGACGATGAATCCGAATTGGGCCAGCGTGATCCGGTCATTGCGGCTTGTGAAGGTCTTGGTCACGCTTTCGGTCTGCGGTCCCGGATAAACGTAGGCGATGACCGGATAGCGCTTTGCCGGGTCAAAATCAAAGGGCTTGTACATAACACCGTACAGATCGGTGATGCCATCGTCGGCCTTGACCTTGAACGGCTCGGGATACTTGAAACCGGCTTCGACCAATGCGGAGGTGTCGGTCTGCTCCAACGTCAACACACAGTTGCCCAATGCATCGTTGATCATCGCCACCGGAGGCGTGTTGATGCGCGACGAGTTATCCACGAAGTATTTGTTCGAATCGGCCATTGTAACGTTGTGCGAAGCATCTCCCGGGTCGAGCAGTTTGATGCCGCCGCCGTTCAGGCTGACGCTGTACACGTGAGCGTAATAAGGATCTTCGTTTTGTTCGCGTCCGGTGGCTGAAAAGTAGACCGTGCGCGTTTTTTCATCCACGCCCTCGATCTCGCTGCAGACGAACTCGCCCGACGTTAGCTGGGTCTTCAACGTGCCGTTCGCATCGAACAGATAGAAGTGCCCCCAGCCGTCGCGCTCCGACCATTGAATCATCTCGCCGGTGCTTAGCAATCGCAGCGGTTTTATCTCGACATAGGTGTTCAAGCGCTCTTCGATCAACGTCTTGATCTCACCGGTTGAGGGATCGGCCACGCACACATCGATCTTCTTCAAGTCGCGGCTTGTGCGACTGAAATAGAGCTTGTCCGGCGTATCGCTGAGCCACCTCGGTTCAACCTGCCCGGTAGTCGGCGGACCTTGCTGTTGCTGTTGTTGCTGGTCCTGATCGCCGCGATCGACCTGAAAGACGCGCGCCCGTTCGCGTTCGATGTTGGTTACTGGCGCGGTGTAAATGGCCAGTTGCTGGTCTTTGAACCGATCGGTCTTGATCTTGACTCGCGCTTTGGACGACGGCTCAAAAACTTCGATCTCGGCCTGGGGCTGATTGACTTCGCCGGGCATGCCGTACGGATAGGTTTCGAGCGTCGGACGCGGGCTGGCTAGCGAATTGATTACCCAGAGGTTGCCGACCTTACGTTGATCGTTGCGTTGAACGGCGAATTTTCTCGAGTCTTTCGCCCAGTAAACGGTGATGGCCGGCACCCGCGGAGTTTTGTTTTTCTCGCTGAAGCGATAATTGCGTTTCTCCTCTTCCGTCAAACGCCGATCGTAGCCGTAGTTATCTTCGCCGTCCGTGGTGAGTTGGGTCTCGACAATCGTCGCGTCATCATCTTTGACTTGTGCCTTGGCGTAGTTGGCGGCGTCCATCGTAAACAGGTTGTGCCCGCGCGCGAAGATTATCGTGTTCTCGTCGGGGGAGACCGAGGCCCAGCGCGGCTTTTGAGGCGGTTTGAAATCAGTCAGCAGCGTGAGCTTGCCGGTGGCAAGTTCGTATTCGAAATAAATGGGACGCGTGCGCGGCGGTTGCGGCTGGGTCCCGGGCGCGCGCTGGGTTTGCTGATCCTGATTTTGATCTTGCTCGCCGCGAGTTTGCTGACCGCGAATTGGAGGCGGCTCATACTTTTTCACGCCGGGGATCTCGGCGTCGATCGGCACATTTGCGTCGAACTGAAAAGCCGTATCGTTCTTGATGAATTTGATTGTATTGATCGGCAGGTGCTGCGCTTCATATGGAATGCGCGTCAGGCCGGTCAGTAGCGCCGCCATCTTTGCGTTGTCAAACAGTGGCATCTTGGTCTTCTTTGCCGGATCGACGATCCACCACTTTTTGCCCTGACTGGTCTCATAGCTGTACCAGAAGCGCTCGCCGCTCTCCAGCCAGTGCGGCGCGACCGCGGTGTCGAACACAAGCTTGGTTACCTTCGCGGTCGTCCACCGAGAAGCAAGATCATAGTTCGCCTTGTGCGCTCGGTTGTCGGCGGGCGCCTTGATGTCCTGTGCGAACGTAGCGACCGGCGTAAGGCCCAGACTCAAACAGAACAAGAGAACGAGTGCGCGTGTGATGAGGCGCTCGGATGCATGTCGAAGCTGCATAAGTGGATCCTCCATATGTGATGGTGATTTTAGAGTAATTGCGAATCAGACGGCGTGCAGACTACTTTGCCGTTGAGGAATACTACGGGAAGAAACCGGTGAGCGTTACGATAAACTCTCTGTGCGGGTTTTGCGGCGGTTGTGGAGTTTGCATCGTGCAAGACTTTGCGTTTTTGCGCGAACTGGTTTCCTGAGGAGATCGGGTATCGCACGAGACGCAAAGTCGCGCAAAGCAGCCCGCCAGAGGCGGACCGATCAACAATAGATTCAGCCGTCAATCACTCGATAAGCCGTCTTACGATCTCATCGAGCGCCAATTCCGCCCTGGCCTCAATCTCTTCCTTCGTCTGATCCTGGATCGGGTGTGCGACGTATACAGCGTCAAAGTCTGATCTGCCGAGCGAGCTTGCTTGCGCGCGAGCCGCAGTCATGAACTCGTAGGTTGCAACCGGCACCGCCGCGATCCCAAGTCCCTCGAGTCTTGTCGAGTCGTGCAAACTGCACGTCGTGCACGAGCCTCAGTCGGCAAGCGCCTCGATCACCGCATCGCATCTCGCTTCAAGCAGTTTTTCGATGACCGCAGCGGGCGCGGGCTTGGTAAACGTAGGCTTCATCTCTCGCACTATGTGCGCGACGCCGTAGCGCTGCCTTAACAACTGTTCGAGTCGATCGAGGAAGATACGACCTCCGGGCTTGCTGATGTCGAGCAACCCGATTGTAGTGCCGGTCAAGCTGCGAAGCCGCGGCGCGGGATGGGCCAGCGCACGCGGAGTTTCATCAAGAGGATTCACAAGTATCGTTGGCATGTTGTCTCCTGGAAGCGCGGGCATCCCTGCCGCACTCCGTTTCTAGGAATGCCCCGGTAGACCCGCAAGCCTGGATGCCGGCGCTTCCAGGGGATACGTAACCATCTGACTGCCCCTCGGGCCGGCCGCCCAACTGCCGATCACCGCTGAAAACTTGCCGGCGGTTCCACCAGCAACCAAAAGCTTGATCGCTGAAGGATCGGTGAACTTTAAGTAGCAGGGTTCACCATCGATGTTTTGCTTCCGATAGAGCTTCACGTGAGTACCTTCCCCGGCGCCGTTCTCATAGTCTCGAATCGGAATACCGGTATTCTCGAACAAGAACTCGCGCACAGCTTGCTTGGTGAACCCGTCGCGCCAGAGCGTCTTCACGTGTTCAGGGCACAGCACGACCATCGCTTCCACGCTGGCGCACAAGCGATATGACCATACCGTCGCAAGCGCGCGGCTGATCGCCTTCAGGATTTGCCTTCCTTCGCGAGCCATGTGCTCGCTCACACCGTGTGGCGGTTCAGCGGCGAATAGACTGACTGTGCTCTGCTCGGCTCCGAAACCCATCTCGACGTGCAGGGGTTCCCAGGGATTCTCCTCTTCGTTCTCGGCGATGCAATAGGAGAACTTGCCCGGGTTTCCGAGCGTGGACATATCAATTTCACCGGGTCGCCCCCCACCCAAATTAGTCAGGATCAATTGCAGAGCACGTCCCAGCGAGCTATTGGCGCGGGTGATATTGCTGAAGACGTTACTCGCGCAGGCGAACTCGAGTTCGGAGCGAATTGGGCCGTTGATAATCACCAATGGCGCCGCGAAATGAGTGGTTGCCTGTACTCCGTGAATGTTAAAGCGCTCATCGCACACGGCTCGCATCAGCGGAACCAAAACGCGCATCATCGAAGGCTTGCAGCCCGCCATCACCGCGTTTGCGGCGATCTTTTCGACGGTGGCGGCACCGTAGTTGGGTGGAATAAGTGCGACGACTTCGTCCGGCGGTAACGAGACCGCGTCAAGCATGCGCTCGACTCGCTCGACTGTCGGTGGGACTACCGGCAGCGGGTCGCCGAACTGCATGCAGTACTCGAACGGATCGATCGTGTCATCAAGCTCGATGCGTGAAGCTCTCGGCGTTCGTTTGACGTAAGGATTGGGAGCAGCAGCGAGCTCTCCCTCGGTGCTGGGCTCCAGATGCCGCGACGCGCACCCGAATTGGCTCTCGCGATTGCCGTCGAACCGCTCGGCTATGGTTAACGGCTGACCGGCCATCGCGGTCGCAATCTCGTTCAGGACTCGCTTGTCGAAGCCGCAATGAGTTTGGAGGATGCGGCCATCGCTGCCGATGAGGAACAGAGTCGGCACAGCAACCGGGTCATAAAGCTTACTGACGCTCAATCCCTGATCAAGCACAACAGGGAATTCAATTGAAGCTTGCGCGGCCAGCTCACGGGTCGGATGCTCGGCGTCTTGAGATATACCGAGGATTGCTTGCCCTGACCCAAGCTCGCGCGAGAGACGATTCAGGTAAGGGATCGTTAACAGGCAAGTTGGGCAATCGGTCTCGAAGAATACCAGCAGGCGAGGCTTCCGCTCCACGCGGTTATCAAACCGCGTTATTGTTCCGTCGAGTGCCGTAAGAGAAAAGCCAGGAGCCTGGTCGCCCGCGTCAAGCATGCGCCTTAGTTAATCACGTTGCGCGGATTGGTGCGAGTCAAAAAGTAAAAGGCTGGCGAGTTGATCGCCAGCCTTCTTGGATTAGTTGCTGCTAGCGGCCTGACTTGGCGCTTTTCGCGTCGCGCAGTCGTTTGACTCGATCGTGGACCCGTTGAATGGTCTGGAGCTGGCGCTCCACTATTGAAACGATGTTGCTGGGCAGATTGCCGCCTTTCAGAGCATCTCGAAAAGTGCTGACCGCCGAGTCCTCGCCTCTTTCAGTCTCGCTCAGGATCGAGTGATCGTCCTTTCCGGTGAAAGTTCCTTTGATGTCCATCCACACTCTATGGATGGCTCCGGCGGTCGAGCCGGATTTTTCTGCTTCGCCGCCCAGCCCGCGAACTTCGGTTTGAAGTTCCTGGACGCAGTACGCGCGCTCGGTAGCGGCTTCATTGAAGAAGGATTTGAGTTCGGGGTTCTTGACGTTTTCGGCAGCCTCTTTGAAGCCGTCCAATCCGTCTCGGCAGGTTTCTATGAGTTCATTCAGGGTGCTGATGACCTTCTTGTTATCCATCTGTGCGTTCCTCCCTTGTTCGATTTGAGTTCGGAGGACCCACACTCTTCGTCCACACTGTAAAAACAGTATGATCGTGCAAAAACCGCGGTGTCAACAATCGTCTGGCGAGAGGTGGTGCCCCCGGCGCGATTCCAACGCGCGACCTTCCGCTTAGGAGGACACATGCGCGACCATTCGGTACGCGCTCCCGGATTCAATTACTTACAAGCCTTCTAGCCCTTTCAAAACGCACAGGCGGAAGGTTAGTTGCTTTCTTTAAGTCTATCAACGCTTTCTGGCTTGTTGATATTCACCTTATCGATTATTGGGCCAACCTTAATGTACATAAAAGTTGATGAACAAATGTTGAAGGCCCAAAGCGACAGCGAGTTGATGGGCCTCAAAGTGAAACAGCTTCAGGTTCTTGCCGAGTCAATGCAAACTCGAAATCACTGGCGAAGGTCGCCTGGCGACCTCGCGTGCAGGAATAAATTGGACCCTTAAGTTTTACCCAAACCAACTGGATTCATCCATGGCTGCTTATACTGGCTTTCGCGGGCTTACAGGAAGTCTTTACTCACACCTGATTGCAATCAGCGGGTCTACCTTCGATGCCCTTTGCGCTGGAAGATAGCACGCAAGCGCAGACACTACGATCAATAGAAATGGGACCAGGAGAAAAGTGGCCGGGTCGGTGATGCTCACACCGTAGAGTAATGTTGATAGTATGCGCGTAGCAGCAAAAGCCCCCACCAGACCGATAACAACACCCATAACGGCTAACTGTATTCCTTGTCTGAGCACGAGGCCGAATATGCTTCGGCGTTGAGCGCCTAGCGCCATTCTTATGCCTATCTCACGGGTGCGCTGGGACACAGAGAAAGCTATGACTCCGTAAACTCCTACCGCAGCTAATACTAGAGCTACGAGAGCGAAAAGGCTTAGCAGAACGGTGCTGAAGTGCCGCGCCGAAAGTGAGCGGGAAACGATCTGGTCAAATGTACGCACGCTGTATATCGGCTGATCCTTATCCAGCCGCCAAATCTCCTGCCGCACGGCTTCGGTAACAGTTTCAGGTTTATTGGCAGTTTTTAAAACCACGCTATTAGTCGATCTGGGAGTCTGAAGGTAAGACATATACATCTCTGGTTTCGTTTCGCTATCCAGACCATACTGTCTGACACTGCTAACCAGTCCAACAATAGTCAGCCAGGGCGCCTGCGATTGTGATGTTCCACGCTTGATACGTTTGCCAAGAGGGCTTTCTCCAGGCCAGTAGCGACGGGCCAGGTTCTCATCGATAATGACGCTTCCCGTGGAGTCGGACGTATCATGCTCAGTAAAATAGCGCCCTCCTTTTAGCGGAATGCCCATTAATCGGAAGTAGTCAGGGCTGACTGAGTGATTGCTGGCAATCGGAGTCTCACGGACAGAAACTTCTGGTCGCCCCTCTATCGTGAACAGTATCTCCCAACTCTCCTCAAATGGCAGGTTGCTGGATACTGCAACACTTTGCACGCCCGGTAAAGCCTCGACATATTTGACGACCTGGCTAAAGAAGACTGCTTGCTTGCCAGCTTCAGCGTACCGGGTGTCGGGCAGGGAAAGCTTCATGGTTAATAGATTCTGGGGATTGAAGCCCGGGTCGACCTTTTGTAGTTGGGAAGTACTTTTGATCAGAAGACCTGCCGAGACTATCAGTACCAGCGCCAGAGCTACTTCCCAAATTACTAGAAAACCACTGGTACGCCGGAACCCTGCGTGAGTGCTTGTTCGGCCCTGTCCTGCTTTCAGCGATTCATTGAAGTCAGGTTTTGAGAAGATGAATGCGGGAGCAAGGCCCGATATTATTCCAGCCAAAAACGAAGCTATAAGGGTGAAGCTGATGACCCAGACGTCAACGACTATCTTGTTCCCGCGGCCAAGCTCGGTGGGGCTCAGGGCTATCAGGGAATTCGTGGTCCAGAGAGCTAGCAAAACGCCCAACCCGCCGCCCACCACCGCAAGCATGATACTTTCAGTAAGTAGCTGACCGATTATGTGGCGTCTCCCCGCTCCGAGCGCGATCCGTATGGCGATTTCCTGCCGGCGCGTCAAGGACTGAGCTAGCTGTAGGTTCGCCACGTTAGCGCAGGCGATCAGGAGGACGAACGCTACAGCTCCCGAAAGGATGAGTAGAGACGATTTAATATCGCTCGTTGACTGCGAATGGAGCGGAACAACGTTCGACCCGATCCCAGTGTTTACTTCCGGCTGCAGATGGACAAGATTGTCGGCAAGCATATCCATATCGGCTTGCGCCTGCCTCCAGTTGACGCCGCGCTTCAGACGCCCGATCACTGTAAGGTCGTGCCCGCTCCTGCTCGTGCTCTCAGCTGGGCTGAGCGACAAGGGCACCCACATCTCGACACTAGGGAACTGCGTGCCTGTCATGCTCCACTCGATTGAGAATCGGAACTCGGGCGGCATGACTCCCACTACCGTATAGCTCACGTCGTTCAGCGTTATCGTCTTGTTAATGATGGTGCGGTCGGATCCGTAGCGACGCTGCCATAATCCATAGCTCAGGATCACACTCTTATTACCACCGTGCTGGTCCTCTTCAGGCAAGAATGTGCGCCCTAGAAGAGGCGAGACACCAAACGTGGGGAAGAAGCCAGCAGAGACCCGGGCGCTAGAAACCCGCTCCGGCACTCCGCCCGTGATATTGAAATCTACGTTTTTAAAAGCAGCTATGCTCTCAAAAGCCTTGCTGTTATCTTTCCAATAAAGGAAATCAGGGATGAAAACCGGAATTTGACTCAATCCCTTTTGTACCCAGGTTTCCCAGATTACCGCAAGCCTATCAGGCTCAGAGTAGGGTAGAGGTCGAATAAGCAGGGCGCTCACGACGCTGAATATTGCTGTGCTCGCTCCGATGCCCAGGGCTAACACTGTAACCGCTACACAAGCAAGCACTGGCTTCTTAAGGAAAACACGGATTGCATATCGAACATTTCCCCATAGACTGTTCATGGCTTTACTCCGGAGTTGTCCTGAAGTTGCTCTCCAATACTTAGCTCCAAGGGGACATCAGCACTCCCATCCAAATGACGCAACCTAAGTCTGGCTTCTTAGAAAGTCGATAAGTAATAAACAGTAACTCAGTTTGAGTGCGACTCGGCTGCCCGTGTTATGTATTCATAGAGGTGCGACACTTTGCACGCCCAACTCGACGGAAGATGCATACCGCCGTCTTCCATCTGCGCAATCCCGGCGCATCTGAAGCAGATGTCCTTCAGTCGGCACGATGTGCACTTGGCCGGGCTTTGGATATTCATGGCTCTGAACTCCTGCACCTCAGGAGAGTTCCATATTTGCGCCAGGCTTTTTTCTTTCAGATTTCCTAAATCATAATCGAGCATTTCGCAAGGATGTACTGTGCCATCCGGGTCAATCCTCAACTTAATTGAAGCCGGTTTGCACAATGTCGGCTTCGGCTCGCGAATGAGTCCCGCTCGAAATATTCGAATCAACTGTTGATTTGTGGCTCGGTGGCACAGAGGTTTCTTGTCGCCGTCGCGTTTGGGGAAAATAGAATATTCAGGCCGAAACCCGACCCCTCTTTCTTCGGCCCAGGATTTTACCTGTTCCAGTTCATCAACGTTGTGGTTCATAACGACATAGTTGATATTCACATTCACGCCAGCACCTCTTAACAGTTCGATCGCTCTCAGCGATACTTTGAGGGAGCCCTTGCGTTTCGTAACGAGGTCATGCGTTTGCGGCGTGCATCCGTATACGGAGATGTTTACGTCCATCGGATATATCCTGCGTAATGCATTGGCGACATCTTCCGTTATGAAGAAGCCGTTCGTGTTGACGGCGACAGCGAAGCCCCTCATTTTCGCATGGCTCAGTAGCTCCAGAATGTCCTTTCGGAGAAACGGCTCTCCCCCGGTAAATCTGACAAATATGCCTCTCAAATCCGCTAGCTGATCAAGAACCCGCTTTACTTCGGATGTGTCCAGAAGGTCGCGCATAGCCGGTATATAACAATGATTGCAATGAAGATTGCACCTGTATGAGAGAACGAAATTCGTCATGTAAGGGATATTGTCCTCGGTCGCGATCTTACGAAAAACAGGATCGGTGTCCATTAAGCGCGGCACTCGCATCTCTCTCTTTTGGTCAACGTATGAACCGTCGATCTTGATAAGGCCGCCCTCATACATTTCGGATAAATAGGCGATGATGTCGGATTGCAGCCGTTTGCCTGTGAAACTGTACTTTCTTGAGACTGACGCAACGATCCGGCTAACAGGCATGTCGCCGCCGATCAGGTTCCAGATAAACAGTCCCGTACCATTGACCCTAAACT
>JBASRM010000219.1:0-4965 GCA_049273835.1 Blastocatellia bacterium
TGCCTCCGCCGATTCGGATGGGCACGACACAGGCTGCGGCTCGGCGTACGTAGCTGCGTATGTCATCGACCCGGCCAACAACATTTATTCGTGGATTGACCCGCGCAAGCTCCGACAGCGCCGGGCCGGGGTTTCGGCCGACAACCGTAAGCGTGCATTCGGGAATCGCGTTAGAAACAAGGGGTAGGATCTGGCCGGCGAAGTACAGAACGGCATCCTCGTTTGGAAGCCAGTCCATCGATCCTGTAAACACCAATTCAAACGGTTCCACCGGGTCGTCACCTGGCCGAAAGTAAGACGAGTCCACGCCGGTCGGCACATCGAAGACCTGTTCGAGCCCAAACTCGTTTCGCATCTGATTGCGATCGAGCTCAGACACCGCCACAACCGCGTCGAATCCGCGACAGGTCTTGCGCTCGTACGGGACCATTTTTTGCCACTGATTCTTGAGGAATGCTCGCTTGATCGGATTCTTCTGCATCTCGAAATGACGTCGCCAGATCATTGACTCGACGTTGTGTTGAAACAGCACCGCCGGACAACTCGGCGTGTCCGGAAGGTTAATGCTTGCAACCAAAAAGTCGCAGACCACGACGTCGTAGGCGCGCTTCCGCATCTCGTGTTCGATAGCCGCGCGCATCGCGTTCGACCGGTACTTTCGGATCGGGTAAGGCAAAGAGGAGACGAGACTCGAAGTCAGGCCATAGTAGAATGCCGGCCCGAACTTCCTCGGCTCGCGCCGCGGAACGGTCACAAGCTGATGGCAATACTCTGCGGAACTCACAAACGCTTCCGGCGGATCCTCGGGTCTGGCAAACGACAGATAGGTGATCTCGTGCTCGCGCTTGAGGTGGCGGAGCATTTGGTACGTGCGTATTTTGCCGCCCTTATCCAACGGATGTAACAGTTCGCTTTTCAGCCAGAGTATTCGCATCTCAATTTCGTCCGCTTGCTATCGGTTGCCCTTAATTCCGCTTCCGTGGCACCAATCGACAGCGCACAATCGCAGTCAGGAACTCCCTGGTTAGTGAATTCGAAAGCAAGCCGGTGCGTCTGATTGGCTTGGCCTCGAAAGACTCAAACTCAAATTCGCTATCCTGTACGAGACGCTGGAAGCGACGAATGGTCATCCGATTTAGACCGCCCTCGATCTCCGAAAAACGAGTTGCTCCGTCCGATTTGAAATCGGACCGCCATCGGATAAGGCAGCGCTCGGTGAACAGGAGATGGGCCCATGGAAAAACCGAAAACAAATGACCTCCAAGCGGGTGATACCAGGGCGGGCCAAACTCGATCACCAGAACGCCGTCATCTTTTACAAGCGAGCGCATCTTTTGCAGAATGGCGGCGGGATCGTCGAAGTGCTCAAATGAGTCTATCGACAGGATCATATCGGCTTTCTCATCTGTTGAAGCGGCGAAGACGCAACGATCCGAGACGCCCGCGCGACTTGCCTGTTCGGTCGCTTGCCTCCGCAACGATGACTGACGCTCCAGACCAATGACTCGAAGCGCGCCCCGCTGCGCAATCTCGATTGCCTCAACGCCTGATCCGCAACCAAAATCGACTACTACCTTTCCTTTAAGCTCGCTCCAGATTGTTGGACCGAACAGGACTTCCATCTTGCTGCGGCCGCTGTATGCGCTTCCATCGCAGTAACCAGTCTCACCATCGGTGCTCAAAGACCTTAGCATCCGGTATCCAAGTGTCCCGCCGATCAATCCCATCGCTATGCCGCAACCCCCTTCCCGCTCACCGCACATGAAAGCGTTTTGACATCGGAACTCGCGGGTTCCCGATCCAAAAAGCGCCGCTGCCAGATCTCGAAGTTGATTAACGCCCAGAGACGCTCAGAATGGTCCTCACCTGCTCGGTGTCGGGCCACCAGCTGGCCAACAAACTCAGTGTTGAAAATGCCTCGCACGCTCGCCCGCTCACTCAGAACGTAATCGTCAACGATGTGACTAAACTGACCGCGCAGCCACCGGCCGATAGGAACAGGGAACCCCATTTTCTTTCTTGTAATTATTTGCTTCGGCAAAACGCCGCGCATCGCGCGACGCAGGATGTATTTCGTAGTCACACCGTGAATTTTCATGTCGATCGGAAGACGAGCGCTAAACTCGACGAGCTTGTGATCCAGAAAGGGGACCCGGCTCTCAATCGAAGCCGCCATGCTCATCTGATCTTGCTTCATCAACAGCTCGTGTAGATAAGTTTTCAAGTCGGAGGCGAGCAATTGATCAAGCAAGGCCCCGGAATCGCATCGGTCAATGTGCTCGAGCTCAGTTTTGTACGGATCACTCGGACCGGTCTTTTCGAGTGTCTCCAGCGCAAACAATCGCCGCTGCATCGCCCGCGAAAAGACGGAAAAGTTGTCGAAGTAAATATCCTGAATTGTAGGATTAAGACACAGGAAGGTTCGGCTCAGCTTTCGCCTGACACCCGACGTTGCCGGGATGCTCTCGATTGCTCTCTTCAGCTGTCCGCGAATTCCTTTCGGCAGCAAGCGGTTGTATGCTCGCCCGAGGGCGACGTTGAGAATGGTCCGCCTGTACTTCTCATAACCGCCAAGGAGCTCGTCGCTGCCTTCACCTGTTAGCACTACCTTGACGTGCTCAGCGGCAAGTTTCGAAACGAAAAAGAGCGGCACGCTCGAGGGGTGTGCTATCGGTTCATCCTCTTGATAAACCAGGCCTGGCAATGCCTCGAAAAAGTCGGCGGGGCTCACGGTGATTTCATGGTGCTGGGTCCCAAAGGCGTTTGAAACAGCGCGCGCGTAGCTCAGTTCATTTGCTTCGCGCTCTGCAAAAGCAACGGAAAAAGTCTTGATGGGCTCATCAACCATCTTACTCATGACAGCCGCGATCGCGCTGGAGTCGATGCCCCCCGATAAGAACACTCCCAGACCCACGTCAGCCATCAGCCGGAGCCTGACTGACTCGGTGAACAGCTCTTGGAAGCGCTTAACGTACTCACTCTCTGTTAACGAAGGCTCATCCTTCGCAAAGCTCACATCCCAGTAGCGATTGATTTCGACTCGCCCGTCTTGCCACCTCAAAGTGTGACCCGGCAACAATCGCTTTACGTTTCGAAACAGCGTGTCTTCGCCAAAGGTCGATCGATTCGCGGCGTACTCAGATAGGGCCAAATAGTTCAGCTCAGGCTTAACTGCGCCGGTTTCGATGATCGCTTTGATTTCGGAGGCGAAGTAAATCGAATTGTCCGGGGTCATCGCGTAGTAGAGCGGCTTTATGCCGAGCCGATCGCGAGCCAGAAGAAGGCTCCGACGTCGTGAATCCCAAATCGCGAATGCAAACATTCCACGAAGGTGTTCGACCAACCGCGCGCCATATTCTTCGTAGAGATGAATGATGGTCTCGGTGTCGCACGCACTTCGATAAGTGTGGCCACGTTGTTCGAGCCCCGGCCGTAAGTCGCGATGGTTATAAATTTCGCCGTTGTAACTGATCCAGATCGTTAGGTCTTCGTTGGGCATCGGCTGCCGTCCGCCGTTGAGGTCAACGATAGAGAGTCGGCGGTGGCCCAGACCTACCTGCTGATCCGTGAAGACGCCGGCCTCATCCGGCCCTCGATGTTTTAATGCGTCCCGCATACGAATAAGCACTGATTCATCAATGCTGCGATCTGAATCGATTGGAACGGCAATGCCACAGATTCCGCACATCAGTTGATCGCCTCGCTGGGGTTATCAATCAAACTCCCCCCTGATTCGGCGTTCGCGAAAAGCGCATTGGACTGTGATACTCGGAACGCAGTGCCGTTGATTACAGCCTCACCGGCCTCGCCGACGACCAGATCAACAAATTCTCCGCCATCGATCGACCTTTGTACTCCCCTGTCGGTGCGATGAAGCGAACAGTGAGCGACAGGAGCCGCTGAGCGAAACGCGAATCCATCGCCGGTCTCAAATCGGTGCCCGGCAATGAAGAACCCGCTTACGAACGACTCGGCACGGAAGCGCGCGAGCGCGAACAGGCTGGCGGAGGTGAGCGGCCCACAGCTGACCGGTCCTCCCTGGTCATTGATCAGTACGACATCGCGCTCAGCATCTGAAACTACCTCAAAGCCAAAAGCCGCGGCACAATCAACCGGTTGCCGGCTGACATGAATCGATTGGCCGTCGCAGGCCGGAGTGATGAATGTCACGAGTTCCTGAGCGCCTACCATGCTTGTCTCAAAGACTACAACCAGTGAGGGCTCACGATTCCCGTAAGCGCGTGACGTCCAGGATCTATCTACTCGGGCCCGTACGTCCGGCTGTCCGAAGACGGTGATGCCCAGCCTGCACCCGCCGGGCTCAGTAACCGTTACATGGTTGTCGATCGCAAACGCCGAACATTTCGGCGAGAGATGATAGCTTATGGCGTATTCGTGCCGGCCCGACGCAGCAAATTCGTCTCGCACGATCAAATACGAAGGCAACGAGATGGGTTCTGCGCTGTTCACACTCGCTCTTGGGTGTATCAGCGTTCGCGTGTGTTTGACCGGATCAGCAAGGCTCCGATATCCGTCGTGCGATGCCGCGAGATAATCGAAGCCATCCCCGAAGATAGAAGTGTCCAGGCAGCTTTCAGCCACGTGCTTCCAGGAGAACGGGCCGTCGGAAACCGATTGAGAGGTGCGGTCAACCGTGACCGTGTTGTGAGCTTGAGTCGACCTAAACCAGTCGCGCAATTCGGGATCCGCGGTGTAGGTGAACGTTCCCGGATCAACGATCCAGGTCTTGCCGAGCGCCGCAAATTCAATCGAGAGTGCGTCGGCATGAGCGTGGCCATAAGCAAGCGAGCCGTGAGGTCCGCAATCCATAAGCACGTAGCTAGAGTTTTCCGACCAGCCGTCGCGCATGATCGAATAGCCGCCTTCCTCAAAGAGATTGGATGTCGCGGGTGGTTCGACGCTTTGAAGCGCGTCGAAGCATTCCAGCCCGGCGGGCCCTAACAG
>JBASRM010000227.1:0-11450 GCA_049273835.1 Blastocatellia bacterium
CCATAAGCCCTCTGTTGGCAATGTTGAGTTCGCCGTCGAAGCGGTATGCGCGCGGGTCCGATTCGACACCGACTTCGCCGATCGTCGATAGGTCGATCGATCCCGTCAGCTCGGTAATATCCTGCGACTTCGGGTCGGATGGAGCAAAAGTCCCGATTCCAATGCGGTCTTTCTCCGAAAACACCAGTCGATGGACCAGCACATCCTCGTGCCGACCGCGATAGACGTGCTCGAGGTTGTAACGGCATTGTGGGCAAAGCTCGCCTTCAATGTATATGCCATAGTGCCGTTCGATTTCCGCGCGAAGCTCCGGCGGAATCAAATGCAGGGGCTCCTCGTGCATCGGGCAATCCTTGATGGCATACACTGCGCCGTCAGCGGTTCGCGACCAATTCTCGAGCCCGCGTTTGAGCATTGTTACAATGGTCGATTTGCCCCCGCCCACAGGTCCCATCAGCAAAAGGATTCGCTTGCGCACCTCCAAACGCTGGCCGGCTGACTTGAAGTACTCTACGATCCTCGAAATCGGGCGTTCGATACCAAAAAGCTCATCGCTGAAAAAGTTGTATCGTACTATTTCGTCGCGCGAACCCTCGTTGATCTTCTCGACGCCCGCCGCGAGGATCATGTCGCACACCCGTGCGTGCGAGAGCTTCGAGATATTAGGGTTCTGAGTAACCAGTTCGAAGTAATCTCTGAATGTGCCTTCCCAGGCCAGCCGCTCGCGGTCGCGGCGGTGAGTCTCGAGGAGGTCGCTCAGGTTTATTTTATTCTCTCCCATGTCTACCTCCGAATCGATTCAGAATGCTGATTGATACACGCTTACCCACAGCCTCAGGGGGTTTGCGTGCCAATCGACTTCGAAACCGTTCTGCGTGGGGGCCCACCCGTAAACGGCTCCTGCGGATTATTCAGTGCGAGAGTTAGGACGACACTCAGTCTACACCCTTTCGGGCGCACAGTCGGAGGTAACAACCCGGCTGCTCGTGGCTCGACTGGATGCACGCTCAACCTCGATAAATCAAAGCGAAGCATCTTGTCAAAACAAGCTTGAATTCAACGATCTCTTTCGGCCTTCAGCTTCTTGCAGGATTATAGCACAGGCTGCAAGCGACTGACCCCGAGGCTTGGAATTCGGGGTGGTCGGCAAGCTAGTGATCTGTGGTGGAGCTCGGCCTCTTCACAAAGTTCAAACAAATCTGTTTTTAGGCGTCGGGTCTCAATCAAGTCATCAGTCTTTTTTCGGTTGGTAGACCGCGATTGCGGTCGGTTCGCAACGAACGTTAAAGAGCCGCCCCTTCGCTTGTAAGGCGTCCGGGCTGGAACCATGCGTCAGGAGGCTTTTTTTCGAGGTTCTAGCCTGTCAGCACAACGATTGGGCTGAGCAGACCGGCTGCAAAATCAAAGCTACCAACTGCCACGAGATTGCCAGCGCTGTCGCACAGCCGCACTTTTGGCGCGTCACGTTCCAGCGTAACAGCCTGCTCCTCATAAATCGGCAAGCGGCGACCATTCATCACCCCGTTTATCTGCTCATCCTCGAGCACCACAACCGGCAGGTGCGAAACGATCTCGGAAGGACTTATAAGCTTTCCCTGCAGAAGACCTGCTTCGATCTCTTCCAATTCATCCAGGCTAACCGCGTCAGCCAGGCTAAAGTGGCCAACCTGAGTCCGTCGAAGCTGAACTAAATGACCACCAACGCCGAGCCTCCCCCCAATATCGTGAGCCAGAGTCCTGACATATGTCCCCGACGAACAACACACTTGAACACAGAAATCGCGCGTTCCGTCATCGTTAATAGTGAAAAGCCCGGCATCGGCCGTTTTCATCTCTATTGAATGCACGATGATGCTCACCGGCTCCCGCTCCACTTCACGACCGGCGCGAGCCGCGTGATAAAGCCGCTCACCGGCCACTTTCTTAGCCGAGAACATTGGCGGCGTCTGCAATTGACGGCCGATAAATTGATCCAGGACCTGCTGAAGGTCTTTGACGCTCAACTCGTCTGATGGTCGATGCGGTGTGATCTGTCTCCCCGTACCATCTTGTGTGTCGGTCGCATAACCCAGCCGGACTGTAGCGAGGTACTCCTTGTCGAGTCCCACTAAAAATTGAACAAGCCTGGTTGCGCGACCGATGCAACAGACAAGCACTCCGGTGGCAAACGGGTCTAGAGTGCCCGCGTGTCCCACGCGACGAGTTCCGGCAGCTCGTCTAACACGCGCGACCACATCGTGAGACGTAAACCCTTCCGGCTTGTCGATGATCAGAGCGCCGAGCATTTACTGAGCATAGATTAGTTTGGGTGGTCTTTGCGATTCGGTTTCGGCAAGCCAGGCGCCTATTCCGCGCGGAACGCCCTTGCGTTGCCACAAGTGGGTTGCTACACGATCGGTCGCTTTCCAGGGATACCCACCGAAACCACCAGCATACAGCTCTTGTCCGCGGCGTGAGGTGAGAAGAAGTGTGTTACATCGTCATCATAGAAAGTCAAACCCGTCCCGCCGCGTTTGAGGTCATAAGCCAACAGGTACATTTTGCCGCCGATTATTCCCGCTTCCATCTGGGCGGCGCGATACCCGCGATTGCCGTAGGCTTCCAGCACGGATTTCAGGTCCGCCATGAAAAAGAACGTCACACAAGCATCCCCGCCAAGCTCTTGTTCAAGCGTCAGGTAAGCGGCCTTGTCGCTGAAGTCGCCCGGTTTGAGCAATTCGAGCGCGCGATCTGCCCGTCGATAGTAGTAGGCGCCGGGCGGCAAGCCCTCGACTCGATTGACGATGGCATAAACGTCGGTCAGATACGTTTCGCCGCGCAAGAAATCAGCCGGTATTCCGTGAGTTGCTCCATCGATGATCCACGACAGATCCGCGAGCGGCATAGCCTTCCGAGCAAATCGTCGCGTTGAGGCACGACGCTGTATAACCTCTTCGATGCAGTCGCTCGCTCGATTCGCTTCCGCAAGCGGTATGAGCGGAAACGCTTCTCCTTCAAGTTCGCGTGGGTCCGAATGGATTCTTGCGCTCCGCCATTCACTCACCTCGCCGGCATCGGCGAACGAAGAAGCGGAATGCATCTCACGGATTGAAGGATAGTCGACTTGCGTTGGCGAAATTGGCACTACGTCAAAGTCAATCTCTGGAAGCTCTTCTATCAAGGGCGAAGCCGCCAACCGGACGTCAGAGTTTCCAAGCAGGAGCAAGCTCAACGCAAGCTCCTGCTCGCCATCGATCCCGATCAACTTGTTGACGTCCGGCTCGACAAAGCCCAGCACAACCTCGGCAGCAAGCTCGTGCGCCGCAGCCAGCGCCAGCGCATTCGCGGCTATCATCCCGTTGTCCCAAAAGTGATAACGATAAGCGCGGTCGCGGTACTTCCAGGTGCTGCGCCAGCTTATGCAGGTGAAAATCAGCGAGACCGGCGCCATGTTCACCCCCGTCTCATCGGCGCGCGCTCGAGCAAGCGTGGCGCGAAGATCTCCTTCGCGTAGTCGTCTGAACGCAAAATCCCCCGGGTTGAAGTGGTAAACACCAGCCGGAAGTCCCTCGATATCGCCGCAAACGACATAGATTTCGGTTGGGTAGAGCGCTCCGGCGCACGCCGCTGCTCGAAAGTAAATCTCTCCGCCGGGAAAAGTGCGATGTTTTGTGACTCCGGCGGAGTAAAAAAGTATGCTGGCTAGACGCGAGATATCCAGCTCGTTATTTCCCACCGATTCGATGCCGGCCGAGGCCACCACCTCGCGCGCCGGCGCAAGCGTCTGCACAAGTGAGCGCGGCAGCGGTAATGGTTCAATCCCGGGGTAAATCTTGAACGGCGAAGGCCTGGTCGACCAATCGAGATAGTGCGGGCTTGTGCGAATGCTCCAATACGAATGCTTGGTGAGATCGTGATAGCGCCACGTCGATTCAGTGTCGCGATTTGGGCTGATCATTGCTTGAGCTTTTGGTCTAGACCGGCAAGCGATCCATTGAGTCGCTTGTAAAGCGATTCAATTTGAGAGCGGCGCACGGCCGCGGTCGGCGAGTCGGCGTCGTAGCTCGCGATATAGAGCTCGAGGGCACGCCGATCGTCGCCCGCCTCCTGGGTCGCGACAGCCAGATGCCAGATCGCCGTTTTGCGATCAAGGCTGGTAGGATAAACGTCGACGGATTTGATCAGGCTCTCCAGCGAACCGCGAATATTCCCTTTCTTGAACAAAGCCCAACCCAGCGCATCGTAGGCGCGCCCCAGAAACATCGCGCGGCGCCCGTCCCGGTCAAGCATCGGAGCATCGCGCATCGAACCCGCGGGCTCGGTCGCGGTATCCGCAATTGCGATCGCGCGACGGGCGAGCAGTTCAGCCGCGTCCAACGCTAAATCGGCTTCCGTCAGCTTGCGGGAGACCCACACCATACGGAACGCCTGGCGTCCGTCATCAAGGGTCGTGAATGTGGTTATCGCGCGAAGTAGCGAAGCCATCCCGGGAAGATTGGAATCCCGGCCCGCCGAAAGCTCTGC
Organism: Blastocatellia bacterium; assembly: GCA_049273835.1. GTDB lineage: Bacteria > Acidobacteriota > Blastocatellia > UBA7656 > UBA7656 > Onstottus_A. The sequence goes on from JBASRM010000227.1 coordinate 4,504, forward strand.
ATTCAGCGGTGGGATTGCGGTTGCGCGCCTAGGCCGGGTCGCGTCTTTTGTCCCTTCATCGTCCGGGGCAGCCGGTTTAGCTTGACCCGCGCGCCCGCGCCTCGAAGTCGGGCTCCGAGGAGCAAGTTTACGCCCGGCAAGCGCAACTTTGGAAAAGTGATCGATCTTCGCGATTGCCTCGACGAGCGTGTATTGAAACGCCGTGGTCGGATCGAAGCTCAAAAACAGTGCAGCCTGCCTCTCACGTTCGAGCAACAGGTCAAGCTTGGGCGAACGCGCCTTTACTGCGCCGCCAAGCAAGGTTTCGAACTCGCCGTCCTCATTCACCGAGAACGCCTTACCCATCACCTCGGTAGCTTGATCATAGCCGTCCAGCGCCACTAGCGCCTTGGCCAGCTCAAATGTAAGCGTCGCAAATCCTGCGTGAGCTTGCGCACCGATCAAGGTCGCAAGCGCATCGCCAAACTTTCCTTCAAGCGTGTCCGTTTCCGCCTTTGCAATAAAAGCCCACGCATAACGCGGCTCGATTCGAGCGGCCTGCTCAATGAGCGGCCTTGCCAGCGCGGCTTTCTTTCGAGCTGCGTAGAAGAAGCTAAGCTGGGTCAAAAAGCGATGATCCGCCGGCGCCAGTTCCTGGGCGCGTTTGATTTCGCCGACGGCCTGTTCATCTCGGCCCATTGCGAGCAGAGCAATTGCCAGCCCCCCGTGCGCCTCCGAATCGTCGCCCTTGAGCGCAATCTGTTTTCGATAGTAGGCGGCGGCGCGCTCGTGATCGCCCATCGCGCGCGCGATATTGCCCAGATTCAGATTGGCAAACTCATCTCTTGCGTCGAGATCGAGCGCGCGTTGAAACTCGGCGGCGGCGTCATCCAATCTCAAGCTGATTAAATAAGCGGAGCCGAGGCTGTTGTGAGCTCGGTGGTCCTCGGGCGCGAGCTGAACCGCCCGCTCGAGCACCCGCACCGCTTCAAACGGCGCTTCGATCTGAACGTAAAAGAACCCTATTTCTACCAGGCGATTCGGTTCCGCTTCGAAACGTGGCTCGAACGACCGCATCAGCTCGGCGGATTCGACGCGGTAGCCGAACGCGTTCATCGCCATCGGAAGTGGAAAAATGTACTGGCCGAAGATCTTGTCGTTTATCAGTGCGGGAGCCACGCGAAACGCGGCCTTGAATACTTGTGTCGCAAGTTGTGGATTCGCCTCTCGCAACGCCTGCTCGCCCTTAAGCGCATACTCCCGCATCAACAACTCCCGCCCTTCGGTTTCAAGCGAAGAACCGCGATTGGCGGCGACGAACTTCTCTAAAAGCGCTATTCGCTCCTGCTGAGTTGGTGCGTTGCGGGCACGGTCTAGCGATTCCTGAGGCGAGAGACCCGGAGACTCTTCAACAGGGCGTGGTGCTCTCTTCGGTTCTGGTTTTCTCTGCGGCCGTTGAGAAGCCTGGCTTAAATCGGTTGTCACGATTACAAGCATCGCGACAAGCAGGAATACGAGCATCACACGTACAGGCATGATTCTGTTGGCTCCCCATCTTACATTGAGAGCGGGTCGCATAACCATGTTACTCCCAAGGTGGGAACCCCGTGCAGGCTGATCCCCGCTTTGAAAATGGCTGAAAACTTTCACTTCGATTCGGCTCTTGGCCCCTGGAGTGTTTCGGAGATCGCCTCTACCAGCACGCGACCCGTGAGATTGGAAGGAGGCTCAATTCGCAGCAGCGCCGCGAGCGTGGGCGCGATGTCCGAAGGCGAGCTCTCGGCATTGTATCGGCCAGGGCGCACGCCAGCGCCAAAAAAGATCACCGGCACGTGAGTGTCGTAGTTATATGGAGAACCGTGGGTTGTCGGGAGTTCGCCTTCCACAAAGAAGCTCCACGGCTTTGTGACCAGCCAAACGTCGCCCGATCGTTTGCGATTGAACCCGTTGGTCACCCGTCGGGCGATTGCGGTGGCGGGCATTTGGCCCTCAACGATCTGCGTACGAGTGAAATAGGTGACCACGCCCGGAAGTGCGAGCGCGGCTTCACCGGCTACGCGTTCGGCCTCAGAAGGGTCAACCTTCTTCTCTGAGACTAGTTTCTGATCGAGATAGAGTTGATCGTTGATGAGATTGAGAACCCATTGGCCCTCCCCGAAACGGGCCACCAGAGCCCTGTTCGCGGCTTCGCCTGGCTCACGTGAAGACAGGCGGCCCGCATCAAGCCCCATTGACAATGCATATTCCGGCACAGGTGCGACGCCATGATCTCCAGTGACCGCAACGATCGTATTGGCCAGCCCGACCCTCTTGTCGATGAACGAAAGCAGATCGGCAATCACGCGATCCAGCCGGACATAAGTGTCCACGATCTCCTGGCTATCCGGCCCATAGTAATGACCGGCGAGGTCCGGCGACGAGAAGCTTATCGAAAGCAGGTCCGGGAATTCATCGGCTCCAAGAGTCTCAGCGTCCAGCGCAACTTTTCCGAACTCGGCGAGGTACTCCGAAGCGAACGGAGTCAGCACGAAGGCGCTGAAAAATTTTGGCCCGGGCTTCTGGTCGCCTCCGGTGATCACGTATGGAAAGCGCGAACCCAAGACCGAGTGCTGCACAGAAAGATTCTCAGCCTGCGCGCGTTTGTAGGCTTGCGCTGGAAGCACGCGGTCCCATTTCATCCCAAAATATTTGTCGGGCCGGTGGTCGGTGACGAACTTCTTCACCCAGGACGGGAGTTCTCGAAAATAGTAATCGCTCGAGACGAACTCGCCCCTGGCTTCATTGAACCAGAAAGCTCCGTTGGGTCGCTGCCCGCCGGGAAGCACAGCCGAGCGATCCTTCAAGGAGGCGGTTATCACCTTTGATTGAAAATTGTTCGACAGCCTCATCTGATCGCCGATCGTGGTTCCTGAGAGTGACCGAGGACTGGCCGCGCCGCCGGATGTGGATGCTCCACTGACCGATATCTGATGCGCAGAGTCATCGCTCACCATCACCCGGACCTTGCCCGACTGCCTGTCAAACCATGCATTGCCAACGATGCCGTTCTGCGCCGGAACTGAACCGGTGAAAATCGCGGCGTGACCGCAAGCCGTGAATGTCGGCACATAACCGTAGTTTGCATTGGTGAAGAGCGCGCCTTCATCCATCAACCGCCTGAATCCACCGCTGCCGAACAGGTCGCCGAATCGTTCCAAATAATCATAGCGGAACTGGTCGACTACGATCACCAGGACGAGTTTCGGTTTTCCCGACGCTGCTGGCCGCGTACGAGCCGGCCGGCGCTGTGCTTCCCCCAGTATGGGGAGGATTGTGAAGATCGAGAGTAGTACAACCAAAATCCGGGCGAGTGATTTGTTATGAACATTGATCATCGACATAGGTTCTCGCTGATTTTTTGACAGACACACAACCTAATTCACGCGCGCAGTTGGTGTCAACCTGAGCTTTTTCAAGTAATAAAAGGACGCGCCGCTGCGAGGGCCGCGTCACAAGAACGTTTTCGTTCATTTGCCGACGGCAGATGTGATATATAAGACTCGCGTACGTATCATGAAGAGGGCTCTCGAGACTGAATCTGCTATAGGTCGCGGTGCTTTTATTTCCTGGCGCTGGCTTGGGCTCGGGTTTCTTCTGATCGCCGTTGTTTCACTCGGCCTTACTCTCTACTTCAAATCTGGTGGTTCCCCGATCCAACGCGGCACAAATGCACTGATCGAAGCGTTCAGTAAACGACGGTTAATCGAACCTCGACTGTCGGGCGGATTCAAGGCCGCCGAGTTCAAGTCTTCCACCCACGATGCTTCCGGTATCGGCACGGAGGATCTCCAACGAGCTCGAACCGCTATCGAGGACGCGGTGGCTGGAGGCGATCCGGGTTCGGACCTCGCATACGCGCGATTGGTACTGAGCTCGAAAGAGGAACCGGCTGAAGCCTATAAACATCTGCGCCGGGCCCTGGCGCGTGAGCCCGACAACGCCGAAGTGCACAACGATCTGGGCGTTTGCCTGATTGAACAATCGAAGCTCGAGGATGCGGTGGAAGAATTTGACGCTGCGCTCGAGAAATCGCCGGATATGCCCGAGGCGCTGTTCAACCGCGGGCTCTGTTTCCAACGTCTGCTGCTACGGGACGCTGCCTACCAAGACTGCGAGCGACTTCTCAAGTTAGAGAGCCAGACAGGCTGGGGAAAGGAGATTGGTGAGCGCAAAGAGATGGTCTCCGCCCCGTTGGCGCCTGCAAAACGAGGGGCAGAGGTTGTAGCTGCTTTAAATTCGGCGTTTGACAGCGGGAACCTTGAAGAAGCCAGGATGATAGCCCAACAGAACATGGAGATCGCTATTAAGGAGGCTTCGCTCGAAGGCCCGTTACAGTATTTGAAAGAAACGGTTGCCGGGAATACGGAGCGCGCTGAGCAACTTCTGTCGAGGACAGAATTCATTGGTGAGCAATTCAAAGAATTTCGGGGTGATACCTCAGTCGCTGATTTTGCCCGGTATCTCCGGAGTCTGCCTAAAGATCAGCGAGAGTCAGAGATCGCGCTATTGACCGATTATGTAGAAGCGGAACATCAATTCTTCTTACAAAAGTACTCGGACGCAAAACCGGAATTCGAACGACTCGCCAAGGAATTCGCAAACCGCGGAAATCGACTATTTTATTTCTTTTCAATCTTCTGCGAAGCCGGATGTGACTTCGCGGCCGGGGCGTTGCAATCAAGCCTGAAATTGTACAACGAAGCCCTGACTATTTGCGGGACGAGCCCATGGCCTTATCGAGAAGCAACGGACATCATGCAGCTAGGCATCGTGCAATCACGGCTTGGTCACGATTCGGCCGGGATCAAATACTGTGAGCGGGCTCTGAAGCTTGGCGAGGGAATGCGTTTTCTTCAAGCCAAGGCGCTACAGTTTCTGGCAAGTGCTTATGTGAACATTGGTAACCTGGATAAAGCATTGTCCTGCCTTCGGGAGTCGACACGGCTCGATCTTACGAGTGTTCCTTCGCTCAAAAACATTTCCAACAACTACTTGAACATTGCCGAGCTCTATCGCATTCGCGGTAATCATCCGCTCGCCCTGTTATACGCCAAACAATCCCTCAACTTTGCCGAACAGGATGGTGACAGTAATCGAGCAGCCCAGGCCTCTGCGTTTACGGCTGTAGAACATGCTCAGTTCGAACAGGCTGATGAGGCCGAGCGGCAGCTGCAAGCTGCCTTCCGATATCTCAATGGTGCTGATAAAGGACAGCGCGCGTACACCGAATCGTTCGTGCTTGCAAGAGCCGGTGAAATAGCCGCACACCGAACGGAGGCGTCGCGGGCGATCGAGTACTACACGAAAGTTCTGAACCTCCTCGAGAATAGCGAAGGAGACAGAATAGGGTTGATAGAGGCTCGGCGTGGCCGCGCCGAGGCTTATTCTCAGGCAAGAGAGTTCAAAAAAGCTCGGGCCGATCTCGAGCACGCTATCAAGCTGATCGAGGGATACCGGGAAGGTATCGAGGAGCGAGATGAGCGAAGCAACTTCCTCGACGCAAGCCAGGCGGTATTCGACCAACTAATCCTGTTGAATCAGGGCGCGCTGGCTCGACACGCGGAAGCGTTCGATTTTTCGGAACAATCCCGGGCCCGTACGCTCCTGGATGAATTCTCACTAGCGCGCGGCGCAGACACGTTTTCCAGCGCGCAGCACCGCGAGAAGCCGCTGAAGCTTTCGGAGGTGCAACGGGCTCTGCCCCCCGACCTTCGGCTTTTGGCATATTCGGTCACCAGCGAACGAACTTACATGTTTCTTGTCACACGCGACGGAATGGAGGTGGCTGAATCACCTGTTACAACCGAGATCCTGGATCGCCTTGTTCAGGAGTACGTCTCCGAGATCAGGAGTAAAGGTGATGAAGTATCCGCAAAAGGAAAGGCGCTGTACAGATATCTGATTGCGCCGGTAAAGGAACAGCTCGCCGACGGTAAGAAACTATGCATAGTGCCGGACAAAGCGTTGCACTTTCTGCCGTTTGCCTCGCTGGTCGATGAGGACGGAAAGTATCTCCTCTACTACCATTTGTCGTACGCGCCGTCCGCATCCACGCTTGTGCGCTGCATCGAAGAGGACCGAGCAAAGGGCACGAGCAAGGACGAGAAGATACTCGCCGTTGGCAACCCCAGATTCAACCGCGAACAATTTCCTCTACTCCTGAACCTGCAGGATGCCGAGGGCGAAGCAATCGAATCGGCCGCTCTTTATCCCCAGAAAGTCGTGCTCAATGGGGCGGACGCCACGGAAGCCAGGGTAATCGCGGCGCTGCGAGATTGCGATGTCGCGCATCTGGCGGTGCATTGCCTGGTGGAAGAAAAATCACCGTGGCTTGCCGCGCTGGTGCTCGCCGGTTCCGATCAAGCCACGGAGATAAGCGCGCCGCAGTCATCCGTCGCCAGACCTCGAACCTCCATTGACGATGGGTTGCTGTATCTCAACGAGGTGTACGACTTCACGTTGCCGCGCACGCGCCTGGTTGTAATATCGGCCTGCGAGAGCGGTTTGGGACAATACTATCGAGGCGAGGGGATGGTTAGCCTGGTCCGGCCTTTTCTCGCGCTGCGCGTGCCGATGGTCGTAGCGAGCCTCTGGTCAATTGATTCGAAGGCAACCTCAGATTTGATGACGAACTTTCACCGGAATCGAATGGCCGCAAATCATCCGCTCGAAGCCGGCGAGGCGTTGCGTCTCGCACAGATAACGATGGCCGAAAGCGCTCAGTACCAACATCCTTTTTACTGGGCGCCCTTTATCGCCGTAGGAAGTAATAACTGAACACCGAAATAGATCACTAAATTGAACCATTGTTAGATGAGAGGCGCAGGCAGAAGGCGAGGATAGCGGGCTCCAAAAAAGGTCTTATCCGTAGCTCACGTAATTTCTGTAATGAATGTTTGTGAGAATGAAAGGAGGCGTATGTCTAACAA
>JBASRM010000233.1:0-7893 GCA_049273835.1 Blastocatellia bacterium
ACGATGTGGGGCTACAAGCCGATCCCCGGCGCTCATACACCCGACGAAGAGCGGAAGACCCTGGATTCATGGGCGCGGGTTCAGGACAAGACGCCGTGGCTGCGCTTTTCGACCTCGGGCACTCGAGGCTCTGATCCCGGCGAGAACACCGAAGCTGTCGGCGACGCAGACGCCGTCAAATCCACGGCGATGGGAATCAAAAACCTCGAGCGAGTTTCGAATATGTTGCTGAGTGCCACGACCCGGCCCGGCGAGCCCTACGACGACCTCGAGGAATTGTACGGCCGGATGCTAGGGCAATGGGCAACCGAGCTCAATCATGTGACGCAAATCATCGGCGGCTTTAACTCGCAAGAGAAGCACGGCGGGCAAGATGGCGTTTTGTTCACACCGGTCTCGAGGCAGAAACAAGCGGAGGCAGTCCGGTTCTTGAATGAAACCGCCTTTGTTACCCCTGCGTGGGCGATCAAACCCGAAGTGCTCAGACGCATCTCCCCGGTTGGAGCGCTGGACTTAATCAAGGCAAGCCAGCTTCGCGTACTGAACTCCTTGATGAGCGGGGCCCGGTTTAATCGGCTCGTCGAGCAGGAAGCGATGGATGGTGCGGGTGCCTATAAGCCTGCCGAGTTCCTTGAAGATGTGCGACTGGGAATTTGGCGCGAGCTTGAATCGCCGTCCGTCCGCATCGACGCCTATCGTCGCAACCTTCAACGCGCTTATCTCGAGATGCTATCCGAGAAGCTGAACGGTCGCGCGCCGGTCACAGACGAGCAGCGGCCGTTTCTTCGAGGCGAGCTGCGTTCGTTGAATCAAATGATCGCGCGAGCAATGTTACACGCAACGGACCGCGCGACGCGGTTGCACCTGGAAGACTCGAAGGATCAGATCGCAAAGGCGCTTGATCCCAAGTTTGCGGCGCCAACGCCGACGGCGACCGCTCAGGTGGTGCAGGTGGGCAGACGGGGTTTTGACGAGCAGTTGGACTCTTTCGATCCAACGGATCCAAACGCTCCGCTGATGTGTTGGCCGGACTACGCGGTCAAGCGCCCGCGTGATTGAATCGCTTTCAGAAGTGCTTTGCGTGTCATCAGCGACCACAAATCAGCGATGATAGGAACAGAAAGTGATAAGGAATGAATCGCGCTGATGTTGAGGAGTTGCATTACATCACTGCGCTAGCCAACGTGCGTTCGATACTGCAGCGTGGCATTCTATCACATACGCGAGCGGCTAAACTGGACCACGATTCAGTGGCCTTGCCAGAGATTCAAGAACGACGGAAAAACAAGCAGATACCAGGCGCTCCGACTCTGCACCAGTATGCCAACCTTTACTTTGATGCCCATAATCCAATGCTTAGCCGATGTAGGCATCTGAATAATGAGATTTGCGTTCTTCGAATCACGCCCGCCGTCCTAGACCTTCCTGGTGTGATTGTGACGGATCGCAATGCTGCGAGCGATTGGGTGAGAAGTGCGCAGAAGTCTTAGTGCCGGACCGGGGGTCGAAGCTAGGTTTGTTGTTGGAGCATTCGTTGCAAGCCAGACCGCATTAGGGTCATTTGAGAATTTGAATACGGGTTTGCCGGTACAGATCCGAGGAGATATATTTTTCTAGAGCCAATACGATGAGAATTCTGATTGGAGACATTCTTCAGTCCAAGGCTCAGACCATTATCAATACCGTAAACTGCGTCGGGGTCATGGGCAAAGGCATTGCTCTGGAGTTCAAGAAGCGCTTTCCAGAGATGTTCGACGACTACGTAAAAAGGTGCAATCGCAGAGAGTTAAAACCAGGAGCTCCGTATTTGTTCGAGAGAACCGTGTTGCCCAATATCATCAATTTTCCGACGAAAGATCACTGGAAATCAGTTTCGAGAATGGAAGATATCGAGCGGGGCCTACAGTATCTGCTGGATCATCACAAAGCGTGGAGACTGACCTCGCTAGCAATTCCTCCTTTGGGCTGTGGTAACGGACAGCTGGAATGGAAAGGCGTCGGCCCGCTCATCTACCACTATGCGAGTCAGATGGACATACCTGTTGAGATGTACGCGCCCTATGGAACGCCACCCAGAGAGTTGACAATTGAGTTTCTCTCACAGTTCTCCTCCGGTTTCCTACCGTACGGCCAGAGGATCGAAAAATCTGTAATCAACCCCGCATGGATCGCGCTAGTTGAGATCCTTCACCGGATCGAGGCACAGCCGTACCATTGGCCCACCGGAAGAACAATCTTCCAAAAGTTAGCCTATGTCGCCACAAGGAAAGGCCTTCCGACGGGTTTTGTTTATGTAAAGAGCAGTTTCGGGCCCTTCAGCAAGGACCTGAAGAGTGCTGAGACGAAACTGGTAAATGACAATTTGCTTCAGGAAGAGCGACGAGGGCAATGGTTCATTGTCAAGGTTGGCCCTAATTTCTCACGAGTTCGAAAGGATTTTAAGTCGTCATTGGACCAGTGGAGGCCAATCATCGACAAAACCACTGATCTGTTTCTGAGAATGAACACGGATCAGGCAGAGATTGTGGCCACGGTCATCTTTGCCGCCGATGCGCTCAAGAGAGAACGAAAGTCTATACCGAAGGAAACCGAAGTGCTCGAATCAGTAGTCCGATGGAAACAAAAACGAAGGCCAGCCCTGGACAAAACAGATCTCGCGTTAGCTATTCGAAATCTAGGGATGCTTCGTTGGCTTGACGTTGAACCTGATCCGAGTCTTCCGGTCGACGACGAAGAGTACACGCTTGCTTAAGTCATCGATCTCGGAGCGAGACTAATCAACACGTCCCGACAGAGAATCTCGTAAGTGAACCCTAAGAAGCCTTTGCAAGCTCGGCGAGCGTGTCGGCAAGCGAATAAAAAATGATGCGCCCGTCATTGCTTCCCAGAAGCTGCTCGCTTGCACGCTCGGGGTGAGGCATCATACCCAACACGTTGCGCTCGCGATTGCAGATTCCCGCGATACCGTCGAGCGAGCCGTTGGGATTTGCTTCGGCCGTCAGATTGCCGTCCCGATCGGAGTACCGAAAGATTATCCGGTTTTCGCGTTGAAGCTCCGCCAGCGTTTCGTCGTCGCAGAAGTAATTCCCATCACCGTGCGCGATCGGGACCGACAAGACTTGCCCGCGCCGGCAGCGATTGGTGAACGGTGTATCGGCGGCTTCGACGCGAATGTTGACGTGTTCGCAGATGAACTTGAGGTTCCTGTTTCTCAGCAACGCGCCCGGAAGCAATCCCGCCTCGCACAGAATCTGAAACCCGTTGCAAATCCCCATCACCAACCCGCCGCGTGAGGCGAACTCCTTCACCGCGGCCATGACCGGACTAAACCGCGCGATGGCTCCGGTCCTGAGATAATCGCCGTATGAGAACCCTCCGGGCAGGATCACCGCATCGCATTCAGATACTGTGTTCTGACGATGCCAGATGAAATCCACAGGCTGGCCGATTACGCGATTAATTACGTGGTAGGTGTCGTGATCGCAATTGGAACCCGGAAACATCACTACGCCGAATTTCATTGCTCCTCCGATTCTTTCGTTCGCGATCCGGGAATGCCGCGCCGGGGGTTCGTAAGCGGCATTATCTCACGATCAAGAATCGGAATCTAGTTCTACGCGGTAGTCTTCGATGACCGGGTTCGCCAAAACATCGCGGGCCATTCGCTCGATCTCGGCGCGAGCTTCTGCGGGTGAGAGCGAGCCGTCAACGGTGACGTCGAAGTACTTGCCCTGGCGCACGTCTTGAATCCCGCGGTAGCCAATCGTATCGACCGCATGGTGAATAGCCTTTCCCTGCGGATCGAGTACGGAGGGTTTGAGCGTGACGTATATCTTTGCTTTCATAAGGTAAGTAGTCCGTAGTCAGTGGTCAGTAGTCCGTAGTCAGTAGTCAGTTGTTCAGAACCCACAGCTACGGACTACTGACTACGGACCACGGACTACTGACTAATCTTCAAACACCCGCTTGAATACCTTGTCAACGTTGCGCAGTTGGTTGCTCACGTCGAACATCGCCGCCAACTCCTCAAAAGTCAGCTTTTCGGTTACCCGCTTGTCGTTCATCACAAGATCGCGAAAGTTCGCGCCGTCGTCCCACACGCGCATTGCGAGCGGCTGAACGATGGCATATGCGTCTTCGCGCGAGACACCCTTGCGGGTCAATTCCAACAGCAACTGCCCGCTTGCGGTCACACCACCCAGCGATTCGAGATTGGCGCGCATGCGCCCGGGGTACACCGCGAGTCCGTCGATCAACCATTCCGTTTTGTTGATCAGGTAGTCGGCTAGTATGCACGAGTCGGGGAGGATCACCCGCTCGACCGACGAGTGCGAGATGTCGCGCTCGTGCCACAACGCGATGTTCTCCAAAGCGGCCTGCGAGTTTGCTCGAACAACTCGAGCCAGACCGCAGATTTGCTCGGAGGTGACCGGGTTGCGCTTATGCGGCATCGCCGAGGAGCCCTTTTGCCCGGCCGAAAACGGCTCTTCAACCTCACGCACTTCGGTGCGCTGAAGGTGCCTCACTTCGAGCGCTATCTTCTCCATCGATGAGGCGATGATCGCCAGTGTCGCCGCGAACTCTGCGTGGCGGTCGCGCTGGATTATTTGAGTAGAAATGGGCGCGTGATTCATCGCAAGCTTTGCACAGACCCGCTCTTCGACTTCAGGGTCCAGGTGCGCAAAGGTGCCGACAGCGCCTGAGATCTTCCCGTAGTTTATAGTTTCGCGCGCGCGCGCGAGTCGTTCCTTGTTGCGCTCGTTCTCGGCATAAAAGAGCGCCATGACGAGTCCAAAGGTCGTCGGCTCGGCATGAACGCCGTGTGTGCGTCCCATCATCGCGGTGTTCTTGTGTTCGATTGCGCGCCGCTTCAGCACCAACCCCAACCGGTCCAGGTCCTCGAGCAGTAGTGTCGCCGCATCGCGCATCAACAAGGCGTTCGCCGTATCCACCACATCCGACGATGTCAGCCCGTAATGAACAAAGCGCGACTCGGGTCCGATCGATTCGGCAAGCGCGGTTGTGAACGCGATCACGTCGTGCCGCGTCGTCCGCTCGATCTCGTTGATGCGTTCGACAGAAAAGCTCGCGGTGCGTTTGATCTTGTCGACGGCTTCGCGAGGGATGGTGCCCATATCGGCGTGGACTTCGCAGACAGCGATCTCGACATCTAGCCATTTCTGAAACCTGCTCTGGTCGGTCCAAATCGCGCCCATCTCGGGCCGGGTGTATCGTTCAATCATAGCCGTTACACCTAAACAAAAAGGCACAAAGGCACTTTGTGTCTTTGTGTTAAATCCGGTCTCCTTCGCCGCTGCGGTTTCGTCTAAATGGCCTCACAGTTCAAACCACTCGCTGGTTCGATCCGGGGGCGCTATTCTCACTCGCTGTTCAGCTCTTTGAAAAAACAACGAACCGTGACAATCAAGCGCTTGAAGCGCCGATAGCCTCGCAAGCTCCGGGTGATTGCAGTGTCGTGACAAATGCGCCAGCACAAGATACTCTGCCTGGCCATCGAAGTCTTCGCGTATCCACCGAGCGGTCTCGTCGTTTGAAAGATGCCCAAGGTTGCTGGCGATGCGTTGCTTGACCGACCACGGATAAGGTCCAACTTTCAACATGTCCCGATCGTGATTTGATTCAATCATCACCAGGGTCGACCCGCGCAACCTTTCGGCCACCAACTGGGTAATGTAGCCGAGGTCGGTCACTGCGCCGATCTTCACGCCTTCCGACTCAACGGTAAACGCAAACGTGTCAACGCCGTCGTGCGGAATCGTGAACGGGTAGAAATGCATCGAGCCGATTTGAAAAGGCTCGCTCGAAGCGATCGTCTCGCCCCACTGAATCTTTTCTCCGTCATCCGGGAAATTACAAACGTTCCGCGTAGCCTCGGACATGAACACCGGCACTTCGGCGGTGGACGAAAACACCCGAACGCCTTTCATGTGATCTGTGTGTTCGTGGGTGATAACGATCGCGGAAAGCCTGGCGGGATCGAGACCGGCCTCGGTCATTCGGCGCGCGGTTTCTTTTGCTGAAAGCCCCAGATCGACTAGAACGCTGGTTGCGCCCGACTCGATGTAGAGCACATTGCCCGAGCTTCCGCTGGCTAGGATGATCAGTCTCATTTGTCACTGGTCCGTTGTCATAGGGTTTCCTCAGACTTAAACCCGGGGCCCGAATAATGACAACGGAGGAATGACCACGGACTACACTGCAATCTGTGCGTGATCGAGATCGAGTGAGCCAAGCTGTCCGAGCGCCGTGATGGCCAGTTCGTCGTTAGAGAATATTTCCCCCGCGACTCTCTGGACGTCGGCAACGGTAACCCGTTCGATGCGCTCGAGGATTTCATCCAGCGTGAACTGGCGGCCGAAGAATATTTCCTGACGGGCCAGATTGCTCATCCGCGCCGAGGTCGACTCGAGACTCAGCATGATCGAGACCTTGAGCTGGTCCTTCGCGCGTTGAAGCTCGGCGTCCGAGACCGGTTCGCGCTTGAACCTGTTGAATTCTTCCACGCTCAGTCTTATTACGTCTGTGACCTGGTCAGGAGAGGTCGCGGCGTAAACCGACAAATATCCGGCATCCGTGTAAGCATTCACACCCGAGAAGACCGCGTAAGCGAGGCCGTGTTCCTCGCGAATCGTTTGAAACAGCCGCGAGCTCATCCCGCCTCCGAGTATCACGTTCAGCACGTGCACACAGTAACGGTCAGGCGAAGTCATCGACGGACAGCTCGTGCCAAGCACAAGATGGGTCTGCTCGAGATCCTTATCGAGCACGATTCGCCGCGCAGCGTGAGACGGCACCGAGGCAGAAAGATCCACCGCCCGGTCTTCAAGGACGCTCAAGTATCCGCCCACCATATCGACGAACCGTTCGTGTTCGATGTTACCGGCGCCGGCCACCACCAGATTCCGAGGCGCATACACATCCGAAAAATACCTGGCAACCCTCTGGTGATTGAAAGTAGCCAGCGTATCAGTCGTGCCCAGAATTGAGCGCCCGAGCGGATGATCGGGCCAGAAGTTGGCGACGAACACTTCGTGGACGAGATCGTCCGGCGTGTCCTCGACCATTTTTATTTCTTCGGTAACCACGTTGCGTTCCCGGTCAAGCTCTTCATCGGCGAAAAGGGGCGCGGTCACCAGGTCTGCCAGCAAATCGAAGGCGCGAGGTAAATGCTCGTCCAAAACTTTGACGTAATAGCTTGCGACTTCGCGGCTGGTGAACGCATCGACGTGACCGCCGATTGCGTCGCTCTCAACCGCGATCTCCCGAGACGTCCGGTTGCGCGTACCTTTGAACAGGGTGTGCTCGATGAAGTGAGAGATACCGTTGAGCGGCTCGGCCTCGTGACGCGAGCCCGAGCGCACCCAGATGCCAACTGTGGCGGAACGCACATGATCCATTCGTTCGGAAATAATCTTGAGGCCATTATCTAGGACGGTTTGCTTGATGGGACCTGCTTGCTCGACCATATCGCACCTGGACGCGATGCTAACACACGGGTTGAACAGCGCGCAAACCAAGGGGTCGGAACAAGAGGTTCAGTTCATGTTTCCTGGATCCCGATATCGTGGTTGGAGGTCGGGGCTCGGAGTTTGGTTAACTTGGGAGCCAGTCTTTGAACGAATCGGGAGCTCGGAACGAGAACGCGGAACCTCGAACTCAGAACCGGAACGGTTGATATGCGGAACTTCTGATTCGTGTTGATTCATTGACCGGTGCTGCATGCTCGACTAGAATTGGGTCTGCTTAACGGGGCGTAGCACAGCCTGGTAGTGCGCTCGGTTTGGGACCGAGAAGTCGTTGGTTCGAATCCAATCGCCCCGACCACAAAACCCAAGGGCAAAGGTACGAAGGAAAAAGTGAACAACATTTTAC
>JBASRM010000240.1:0-34217 GCA_049273835.1 Blastocatellia bacterium
TTGTTACAGCCTGCCCTTTTTTTGTGATCGATTTAGAAGCTTATCGCGAGGGACAACTTCTGGACGTATTACGTTTCAAGACTCAAACAGTTTGACTCTTTCTCATCAGCCGAGCTTTGCTACCAGTACTTTTTCGACGTTCAATTTGTGAATCATTCTCAGTCTCAATTTGACCGGCCCTGCGCTTGACTTGGAATCTGACCCGCTCTAAGATAGCCCCGTTCCATCAATGACTTGAGAGTTTTCAGCACTGCGGACGCAGAACACTTTGATAGCCAATCAAATGACGAGAATCCTCATCAGACTTGCAAGCAACAGGTCTGACTCGGTTTCTTGAATCAACAACTCAGTTCGTCGTCAGCCCCGAAACACGCAATAAAAAGCGGTCGAGCGGCAGGCCTGACATAACCGAAAGAGGAAACCAATGAAGCATTCAATCAAACGAATATTATTTGTAATGGGATCCATTCTGTCGCTAGCAGGCTTAATGAGTTGGTCAATGCTGCGGATTCCCGGCGGCGGCTCGTGGGTAGTGCATGCCGTAGCGGTCACACCGGAACCGGCAGGAAGCGTTGGCATCAACCCCGGCCACCGAGTGGAGTTTCGGAAGACAACCGGCGCCTTTCTCACAAACGTTACCGATGCCGACGCGCTCTTCGCCGGCGGCATTCCCAGCGCGTTCTCGTCGTTCGACAACGGAGTAGCCGTAATCAACTACTCTGACTTCGCCACCAATCCCTCACCACCTCAGCAACAGAATTTCGGCAACGACCGCGACATCCGATCGGCGTCTCCCAACGGGTTTGGCGCCGGCGGACAAAACGACTACGCGATGCATTCGGCCGGCTACATATTGATTCCGCAGGCCGGCAGTTGGAATTTCACCGTCAACAGCGACGACGGCTTTCGCCTGCGTATCGGCGCGACCGATGCCGTGGTCACTACATTCCCGACTCCTAAGATACCGTCAAATGTGACCGGGGTAGCAGAGGTCCCGGTGGCGGGGCTCTATCGCTACGATCTGGTGTACTACGAGCACGATGGAGATTCGGAGGTTGAGTTCTTCGCCAACGGCCCAGGTCAGCCGAACAATTTTTTGGTCGGAGACCCGGGCGGCTCGCTGCGGGTGTTCCAAGACATTCAGGGGCCTACCCCTTGCACACTGACTTGCGCCCCCAACAAGACTCAGTCGAAAGACTCGAACCAATGCGGCGCCATCGTTACATACGCGGCCCCGTCCACCACCGGGACGTGCGGTACGGTTGTGTGCACGCCGGCTTCCGGCTCGTTCTTCCCGGTTGGCACAACCACGGTCACGTGCAGCTCGAACACCAACCCGCCCGCAACGTGCAGTTTCACGGTGACGGTTACGGACACCGACACTGGACCTCTTACGATCACCTGCCCAGGGACAATCACCGGCGTCGGCAGCGCTTCTTGTCCGCTTTCGAGCGGAAACGCCAATTTCACCGTTACAACCACGGGGCCCTGCGCGACCGTTGTCTGCAAGAACCAGAATAACCAGGTCGTGACTCCCAACCAGCCGTTCCCTGCTGGGACAACCAGTGTGACCTGCACGGCGACCACTGGAGCCGGCGCAACTGCGACTTGTACGTTCCTGGTGAAGCTGTTCAGCTTCTGTCTTCAGGATGAAACCAATCCGGGCAACTTCGTATTCGTAAACGCAGAGACTGGCGATTACATCTTCGTCTGCGGCGGAGTGACTACTGCCACAGGAAGAGGGGTTCTGACCACAAAGGTATGCATCGGCACCATCGACGACAGCAAGGGCGATCGCAGAGTCCACATCGAGTGGGACCTGACCGCCTTCGGCAACAAGGGAGCAGGTACGGCAAATGTGCAAATCGGCCCGAACAGGACGCTTTGCACGGTTACTGAAAAGAACGTCAGCAACAACTCCTGCACGCTGCCTTAAGAGCCGGGTGAGGGGTCGCCTGCCCCGCTGGGGCCGGATGCTGAATGGGCAATAGCAAGTGAAAGAAGCTGGAGGCTTGCAAAACCTTCAGCTTCTTTTTTTGATTTACTTTTTGACGCGGATACTCGGCCTCGCGCCTGTAATTCCCGTCACGATTCCAGGCGGGGCGTTGAGAGTGTCGGAGTGGCGAATCGGTTTTTGGCAGCGTCCCGACCGAAAGAGCCAGCTTCGAAAAAGGCAACTACGGTCATTTGGTCATTGACTTAATCTCGAAATTCAAACATCGCGCCACCCGGGACCTCGTTGAGGTACGTATCATCGAACGGCCTCAAACCGCAGTAGTGCAAGGCGCGGTTTTTAACCCGAGGCGCGTACCTTTTCTAGCTGAACGAACCCCGCGAGCATGGATAATTCTCCCCTGCTGCTTGACTTGATAATCACGGATTCCTTAGTATGCCGTCGCGCAGGAATATCTTTTGCGGTTGATCACGGGGTTCTCAACAATCAGTACAATCTGTTGTCGATGGATGCTTCAGCCTGTAGCTCTGTAGTCGACAGCCCATTCAGCTCTCAGTCTCCCCGCTATCATCCGTTCTAGGAGGAATGGAATGAAACATACAAGAATCGCGTTACTAATTCTAGCCACTCTGGCCCCGCTGGCGCTGCTGAGCCTGGAAGCGATGTCGCCCGGGCGCCCTGATGTTAAGGCTGCCGCTCCAATGTTCGATCCCGAAACAATCTACGCGGTTACGACGAGTAACCAGTTGGTCTCCTTTGATAGTGCAACTCCCGGAACGACTTCGACTCCCGTAGCGATCACCGGTATGCAAGCGGGAGAGATCGTGCTCGGTATTGATTTCCGGCCCGCTACCGGTCAGCTCTATGCACTCGGGAACACCGCGCGCATTTACACGATCAACAGAGTGACCGGGGCGGCAACCGCGGTATCGGCGGGGCCGTTCGCGACACCTTTGAACGGAACTGAATTCGGGTTTGACTTCAACCCGACTGTTGACCTCATACGAGTCGTCAGCGACTTAGAGCAGAATTTTCGTGTCAGCCCGGTTAACGGCGCGCCGGTCGGATTCGACGCGAACCTGGCGTACGCCGCCGGCGATCCCAATTTCGGCCAGAATCCGGACGTCGTGGGCGCCGCCTACACCAACAACTTCAACGGTGCTGTAACCACGACACTCTACGACATAGACTCAAGCCTGGACCTGCTGGCGAGGCAGGGAGGATTGGGCGGTCCTCCGTCGCCCAACACAGGACAACTATTCACAACAGGATCTTTGACAGTCGACACTTCCAACCTCGTCGGCTTTGACATATCGGCAGGGGGAGTGGCGTTTGCGGCGCTCACCGCCGGTATTGTATCGTCGCCGACTCAGCTGGCCCCTGAGTTAGCCGTTAGCTCGCAGCTTTACACCATTAATCTGGCATCGGGCGCGGCGTCGCTGGTTGGGACCATTGGAACTGGTCTACAGATACGCGACATAGCGGTTTTCCTGTCTTGCGCAATCACCTGCCCCGCGAACGTGGCCGTCTCCAACGATCCCAGCCAATGCGGCGCAGTTGTGAGCTATCCCGCTCCGACGACTACCGGCGAATGCGGCGTCGTTATGTGCTCCCCTGCAAGCGGCTCGTTCTTTCCGGTCGGTACTACAACGGTCACCTGCACGACAACGGGACCCTCCTGCTCGTTCACAGTGACAATCAACGACACTCAACCGCCTGTGATCACCTGCCCGCTGAACATCAGCGTCGCCGCCGCTTCTTCCTGTCCCATTGCGACGAGCAGTGGGCCGGTAAACTTCACGGTCACCGCAACCGACAACTGTCCGGGGGTCACTGTCATTTGTAAGAATCAAAACAACGTCGTGGTAACATCGGGGTCGCCCTTCCCAGTGGGGACGACCACAGTAACATGCACGGCGACCGACGCTTCCGGGAACACCGCGACCTGCAGCTTCACGGTCACGGCTTTCAGCCTTTGCCTTCAAGACGAGACCAATCCCGGCAACGTCGTGCTGTTCAACACTCAGACCGGCCAATACGTCTTCTGCTGCAACGGCGCGGTGGTGGCTACTGGAACGGGCGTGCTCACGATTAAGGGGTGCATCGGAACAATCGATGACCTGAAGGGCGACCGGAAGGTCCACATCGGGTTTGACACATCGGCGAGAGGAAATAAAGGCTCCGGCACAGCCTTCCTTGCGATAGGCGGCTCGAGCAACCCGAAGTGTGCCATCACCGACAAGAACATGTCCAACAATACCTGCGCCTGTCCTGCGCCTTAGCCAGCGGCTAAGCGCAGATCATGCAGTAACGAAGTTGAACGACGTGGGCCGGCCCCTTCTTTCGTGGCCGGCCTTCGTCGAGTCCAGTTTCTAGTCAAAATCGCGCCTGG
The DNA here is from genome assembly GCA_049273835.1 of Blastocatellia bacterium. Lineage (GTDB taxonomy): Bacteria > Acidobacteriota > Blastocatellia > UBA7656 > UBA7656 > Onstottus_A. The sequence goes on from JBASRM010000240.1 coordinate 4,347, forward strand.
CGAGATTGCTCACTGATTATGTTTGGAGGCCGCACGGTTGAGTTGGTTTCTTTTATCCGGGGCCCAAATCCTCGTCAATTTTTTTTCAGACGGTCCAGGTGGTATAGCTTGACTTATCTTTAGGCGATATATAGTATACCGCCCGGTTAAATCGAATTTGGGCAGTCAACAGGCACCGCCCTACCAGGATCAGGATCGGTCGATCCTGCAGCTCCTTTCCCCCGAACGGTCATCGCAGGGCAGACCGTTCCAAGGACTCCAGAACCCCTAGGAGGCAAAAAATGCGGCACACGCAAGATCTGAGGACAGGAAAAGTGGGCAAACTGTTGATTGGTGGTGTTGCCTTATTAATTGTCGCTGCTTTTTTACAGACTGGTTTTAGAAGGTCCTTGGCCAGCGGTGCTAAACAACTTCGTATCGCCGGCGGTTCGGTGTCTATTGATGTCAACCCGGGCCGCTCAAAGGCAATCGATCTCAGTTCACGGGATTACCTTCCTGTGGCAATCCTTGGCGCGAAAGACTTTGATGTTGCATCCATAGAGCCCTCGTCGCTGAACTTCGCCGGCGCCGCGGTGACCAAGACCGCCGATTCTACGCACCCTGGCCGCGTTAGCGAACGGGGCGAGAAAAAACGAAAACCAGGTGAGACAAAGTTCAATATCGATTTTCAAGACGTTAATAAGGATGGGTTCACCGACCTGGTGGCCAGCTTCCCCATCGCGTTCTTTAGCGACTTGAGCGCCGGCACTCGAACAGCCGTTCTTAGAGGGCTGTTGCGAGACGGAAGCCAGATCGAAGGCTCTCAAGGCGTGCAGGCCTCTGGGCAAACTTCAGTCAAGGTTGGCGGCGCTCCGAACGCGCCGGCAACTCAGTTCTGCAACACGGCTGCGATAAGCATTCCTGCGCTGGGCGACGCTACTCCCTTCCCGTCAAACATATCCGTAATGGGGCTCTCAAATGTGGTTACCGACGTCACTGTGACCCTCAATGGAGTGAGCCACACAAAACCGGACGACCTCGAGATAATTGTAGTCGCGCCGAGTGGCCAGGTAGTGATCCTGGATAACGGCGCTTTTGACGGCACTGACGCCGTCAATCAGAACTTGACTTTCAGTGACTCGGCGGCTGGATACGCACCCAATGGCGCTCCGCTCGTAACCGGGACATACAAGCCGGTATCCTATTTCGCACAAACAACCTTTGGCGCTCCCGCTCCGGCATTGACACCGGCAGCTCCGTACGGGCATACGTTAGCGAGTTTCCACGGCGTCAGTCCGAACGGCACCTGGAGTCTGTATGCAAGGGATGTCATAGCCGGTGACATGGGAAGTATCGCCGGCGGCTGGTGCATTAACATCACCACCGGCACGGGCCCATGCCTTAATCTGTTCTTCCAGGGGTCTCTGGAGACCGGTGACACGACGCAAACCGGAAGGCTGTTGCGCGACAATCTCGCAAGCCTATGCGGCAGCAGCGGAAAGGCCTGTCCCGGCCTGGAGGCTCCAACAGGATCCAGGTTCTACGATAGCTACACGGTGACCAATACCAACACTGTGGCAGCCTGCCTGACAGCTTCATTGACGGTCAACTGCAGCGGAGCTGCTTCTCTGGTGGTTTATACTCCCACCTTTAACCCGGCCAGTCTGTGCACCAACTACTACAATGACTCCTCGACGGTCCTTCCTGTTAGTACGCCTATCAGCGAGACTCAAACGATGTCATCCATTCTCGCCCCAGGGCAGACCGTTGTCCTGGTCGTGCATGAGATTACTCCCGGCGCAGGGTGCACAAATTACGGGCTTCTGGTCGAAGGGGACTTATGCGCAGCCCCGTGCACAATTACGTGTCCGCCATCGGTTACACAGGCGAATGATCCGAACCAGTGCGGAGGTGTTGTCAACTACTCGTCGCCGACGACAACGGGGAGTTGCGGAACTGTAACTTGCAATCCACCTGCAGGTTCGTTCTTCCCCAAAGGCACGACCACAGTCACTTGCACGTCTTCGGCCGGACCTAACTGCACATTTACCGTTACCATCGTCGATACTCAGCCCCCGACGATCACTTGTCCGGCTAACATCACTGTCAGCGGTGATCCGAACCAGTGCGGCGCAGTGGCCAACTACCCGCCTCCGACTGTGAGTGACAACTGTCCCGGTGTTGGCGCTCCGGCATGCTCGCCAGCTTCGGGCTCGTTCTTCCCGGTGGGCACGACCACGATTACGTGCAGGGTGAGCGACGCTTCAACCTGCGCGAACATCTGGGCAGTGGACACAGCGGATAACCTTGTCAACTTCAGGACCACCACTCCTGGAGACGTTAGCAGCAGGCCGATCACCGGCCTGGGAGTGAACGAAGACGTGTTGGGCATTGATTTCAGACCGGCAACGGGCCAGCTCTTTGGCCTGGTTCGCGATAGCGTAACAACGGTGTTGCGGTTGGTCACTATCAATTTGGCTACCGGCGCGACCGCTCAGATAGGCGGTGGGTTCGCGGTCAACGGGAATGACTTCGGCTTCGATTTCAACCCGACTGTCGATCGAATACGCATCACCAGCGACGCCGAGACCAACGTAAGCGTGAATCCTGACAACGGCGTGGTGACAATTCAGACTCCGCTCAATCCGGGCAACCCGAATGTCGTAGGGTCAGCCTACACGAACAACTTTGTCGGCGCGACCGTGACGACGCTCTACGGGATTGATTCGGCGTCCGACATGCTGGTAACCCAGAATCCGCCCGCGAATGGCACGCTCCTCAACGTCGGATCGCTGGGCGTTGACACAACGGGTTTGGTGGGCTTTGACATCTCGCAGTGCGGCGGTACGGCATATGCGACGTTGACGCCCGATAATAGTCAGCTTGCCCCGACTGTCAGCTTGTCCAGTCTGTACACCATCAACCTGACGAATGGCCAGGCAACGCTGGTCGGCGCCATTGGAGGAAGCGGATCGATTCGCGCGATGTCGGTGGAGATGGCGCGCACGTCGAACTGCACCTTCACAGTCAGGGTCAACGATACGCAACCGGCCTCGATCACTTGCCCGGCAAACATCAGCGTTGCTGCGTCTGCTACTTGTCCGATCACTAACAGCGTCGGAGTGACCTTCCCTCCACCGACGGCAAGCGATAACTGCCCGGGCGTAACAGTGGTCTGCAATCCGCCATCGGGGTCGATCTTCCCGGTGGGAACCACCACAGTCACCTGCACCGCAACGGATGCAACAGGTAACACTGCGACCTGCAGCTTTACAATCAGTACCTTCAGTTTCTGTCTCCAGGATGAGACCAACCCGAGCAACTTTGTGTTTGTCAATGCCACTACTGGCGACTATGTCTTCGTCTGCGGAGGAGTGACAATCGCAACCGGGAGAGGGGTTCTGAACAGGAAAGAGTGTATTGGCACGATCGACGACAGCAAGGGAGACCGCAGAGTTCACATTCAGTGGGATACTTCTGCGAATGGCAATACGGGCGCAGGCACTGCGACCGTGCAGGTCACGCCGAATATTACCCGTTGTTCGATCACCGATAAGAAGATGACCAACAACACTTGTTCGGCTGGGCCGCCAAACGGTGGCGATTCGAAGACGAACAAGAAGAAATTGTAGGCCGAACAGGGCGGCGGGAATGCGATAGCACATCTACCAGCCCGTGGTGACGCGACTTCGCGTTCCGCCGCGCTTCATTCGAAATAGAGTTTCAGACCGTGGAAACCGAAGCAGCTTATGGCTCTTCGGTTTCCTTTTTGCAAGCTCGGCCGCTTTCTCACTTTCCACAGCACGCGGCAGAGCCGCTTGACACCGAGAGAGTCCTTGTCAAGGAAAGCCAGCGCACAACGAGTAGACAGAGCCGAACTCTCAATCACCCCCGTTCACGAGACAAAGTCCGGCGCCCGGTTGCACGACGATCAAAAGCATAGTAGATTATGCGCGCCCGATTCCGCGGGCTTGGCCCAAAGTTATCAACTCAACGATTCATTGCCCTGGCAGAGTCAGTTAGTGGTCTGACTCCGGTCAGCGAAGGCACGTTGGCTGGATCAATCCCGGCCGATTCGTTCAATTTAAGAATTTCTTGGAGGACAAGATTAGATGAAGATTCAACACTCCGCTCTAAAGCGCCGACCATGGTTCCTGCCGGTCGTGTGCATTTTAGCCCTAGCAGCGTTTGTAGTATTTCCTGCATTACGCTCCTCCTCAACTGCTGCGTTTCAGGATAAACAGAGGGGCCTGCTCAACAACTATGACGCCCGAACAAGCGCGGAGACCGTATCTGGTTACGTTCAGGCCAGACCGGCCGCCCGGGAAAGAGCGAGGGCTGCGATTACCTCAATGAACGAAGCGGTAGCTCAGCTTCAGACCAAGATTCCGGGTTTGCGGGTCAAGTTTTCAGAGCTCAGCCTTTCGGCGGAGATCGTGGACAGCCAACGAGGCGCGCTTACCGCCGCCGCCCCGGGCCGGGCTGGATTTGACATCGTCCGGGACTTTCTTCGCATAGCCGCCCCGGTCTACGGGATCGACGCCTCCGAAGTGGACTCATTGCACTTCATCGGCGAAAGCGACAGCCCGAGCGGGCTGCGAATGGTCCGCTACGAGCAACTCGCCAACGGTGTGCCTGTTTTTCAAAGCGAGACTCGAGCAATACTCGACCGGGATGGCCGGCTGATCCGCACGCTCGGCCTGCTGGTCTCGGGCGCTGGCAACGCTGAACCTCTGGAGAAGCTGATCTCTCCAACTCAAGCGCTCGTCTCTGCAATGGGCACGGTAGGAATTGTCCTGGACGCATCAGCAATGACATTTACCAATCTGGATGCGGCAGGGACCAAGGCGGAGGTTGAGGCGAATAATCCGCTGATCATTGGAGAAGCTTCAAGCAAACTGGTCTACTTTCCGATAGGCCCAGCCTTACTCGTACCCGCCTGGTCGCAGATCACCTTCACCGCAGGCAACCAGGATTGGTACACCATAGTGGATGCAAAGACGGGAGCGCTGTTGTGGAGAAAGAACATCCGCAACGATGCTTCAACGCATGAGGCCCGGTTTCGAGTTTATGTCCAGGCAGACGGAAAGACGCCGGCAGACAGCCCGGCCCCGCATTCACCGACAACCAACACCATAGGCTTGGGCACACAATACGCGGAAATCGCGCCAACGATCGTCAGCATGCTAACCGCGCAGGACATAGTCGCCAGCCCCAATGGGTGGATCAACGATTGTCCGGGCGGCGGTTGCACCGCGGCTGAAACACAGACGATCGGCAACAATGTTCACGCGTATCTCGATCGTAATAATAACAACCTTCCCGATGTCGATGCCGGCGGAGTCCTTGACGGCAACGGCAAGCCGACGGGCAATCCTGACGCCAACGCTCGTAACCGTGACTTTTTAGGCACGACCCCGCGAGATTTCCAGACAAACTACCTGCCTCCGCCCCAAGGAGGCGCGGCCAATGCGGAAGTTGGGCAAACGGCTACTGGGGCCGGGAACAATGGTACGCTTGCGGTTGACCAATTCCGTCGTGGTGTGGTGACTCATCTGTTCTACCTCACGAACTGGTATCACGATCAGCTTTTCAAGCTTGGTTTCAACGAAGCCGCGGGCAATTTTCAGTTGACCAACTTTTCCGGTATGGGAGCAGGCAATGACCGCGTGAATGCGGAAGCACAGGACGGAGGCAGCACCAACAACGCCAATTTCTCCACCCCGCCTGACGGGGGGGCCGGCCGCATGCAGATGTACCGGTTCACCGGACCGACTATCGATCGGGACGGCAGCCTTGATGCGGAAATCGTGCTTCACGAATTGACGCACGGCACCTCGAACCGTCTAATAGGCAACGGGTCGGGTCTCAACTGGGATATCGGCGGCGGCATGGGCGAAGGATGGAGCGATTTCTACGCTCTGTCTCTGCTCAATAACACCAATGCGGATAATCCGAATGGGCTGTACTCTTCAGGCGCTTACGCAACCTTCAAGCTTGCCGGGCTGCCCTTCACCGACAACTACGTCTACGGCATTCGCCGCTTCCCTTACACAACCGACAACAGCATCAACCCGATGACATGGGCGGATGTGGATCAGACCACGAATAACCTCTCCGGAGGTATTGCGGGCACCCCGATTTCTTTCAACCTCAACGGGGCCGCGGAGGTTCACAACTCCGGCGAGATCTGGTGCCTGACGCTGTGGGAGGTGCGCAGCCGAATCATCGGCGATCCTGCGGGAGCCAACGGCGACGTTCCAACCGGCAACAACACGATGCTTCAGTTGATAACCGATGGGATGAAGATGACGCCTATCAGCCCGAGTTTCCTTGACGCTCGCGATGCGATAATTGCGGCGGACGGAGCAACCCATGCTTACGCAAACGAGGAGTCGATATGGGGAGGCTTCGCCGATCGCGGGTTGGGCTACAACGCGGTAGCGCCTTTGGCAATCATGTTCACCCCTGTTTCACCTGAGGTCGGGATACTTGAGTCTTTTTCCGTGCCATTTCTCGACAAGGGAACAGTAACCTTCAGCGACACCCCCGGTGGCAACAACAACGGTTCAATTGATCCCGGTGAGCAGTTGAGTCTCAACGTCAGTCTGCTGAACCCGTGGCACAAGGCAAGTAAGGGAGTCGCTTCAGCTACCGGTACATTGACTTCGCCTACTGCCGGCGTGACCATTATCAACGGCAATTCCGCGTACGGACCCATCGCCGCGCAGGCGACAGTCGCAGGAACGCCTTTTGTTATTCGCATAGCGTCATCGGTCACTTGCGGTCAGGCGTTGGATTTCGAGGTGACGACCAGTAGCTCGCTCGGCGCTTCTACGTTCAGTTTTAGGCTTCGGGTTGGCACGCCGTCGGGCACCGGTGCTCCCATTACTTACACCAGGACGGAATCGCCCGGGCTAACCATCCAGGACAATCGCCCCAATGGCGTGATCAGCACACAGAACATTACGGATGACTTTGAGATAGCCGATCTCAACTTCAGGATCAATAGCATTACACATCCGTTCGCCGACGACATCGTTGTCGGGTTGAAGGGGCCAAGCGGTTACGGCATGACTGGCATTGCCTTTATCGGGGCTTTGGTCGATAACGGATTCGGCGGCGTGAACATCACCAATATGGTGATTGATGATCAAGCCACAACCGATATGCTTGAAGCGCCGAATAGTAGCGCCCCCTACACCGCAAGTTTTCAAACTGTTTACAATCATCCGATCTGGATGGCGCTAGGTTTTGGGCCGCCTGATGCGGTGGGACAACTAAGTCGCTTCAACGGGACTAAGCTCAAAGGCGATTGGAAGATGGTGGTTTCCGATCAAGTTGCGGTAGGAGGCGGCGTGTTTAACGGTTGGTCCCTGATTGTCACACCGGTGACGTTTACGTGCGCGCCGTTTGTTTGTCCAAATCCAACAATCACCTGTCCGGCTAACATCACCAAGTCCAACGATCCGAACCAGTGCGGAGCGGTGGTGACCTATCCGGCTCCTACAACCAGCAGTCCCTGCTCTACTCCTGGCGCTCCGCAGTGCTCGCCTGCAAGCGCATCGTTCTTCCCAGTAGGACTCACAACAGTGACCTGCACCGTCACGGATGACTTGGCACATAGCAGCACGTGCACGTTCACGGTCACCGTCGTCGATACGCAGCCTCCGCAAATCATTTGTCCTGCCAACATCTTTACTGCGGCCACTGCTACTTGTCCGATTTCCACGGTCAGCGGGCCGGTCAACTTTACCGTCACCGCAAGCGATAACTGTCCGGGGGTCACAATCCTCTGTAAGAATCAGAGCAACGTAGTAGTAACCTCCGGTTCTACATTCCCGGTGGGAACTACCACGGTAACCTGCACCGCGACCGATGCCTCGGGCAATACGGCTACCTGCAGTTTCACAGTCAATGTATTCAGTTTCTGTTTGCAGGATGAGACCAACCCCAACAACTTCATGCTCATCAATGCCCAGACCGGCGATTACGTGTTCAACTGCGGTGGCGTAATCGTCGCGACCGGCAGGGGGGTGCTCACCCGCAGGGAGTGTATTGGCACTTTAGAAGATACCAAGGGAGATCGCAGAATAACCGCCGGCTGGGACACCTCCGCGAATGGCAATACCGGAGCCGGCACTGCGTTTCTGAAGATCGGTCCTGGCGGCGACATCAGGTGTTCGATCACCGACAAGAAGATGAGCAACAATACCTGCTCGGCGTCGGCGACACCGCCGTCGGCTGGTAAGACGAAAAAACTCTAACTGAGAAAGCCAGAGGGCTGCGGGAAAGGCTCGACATAACAATGAGCTTTGAGTGACGACCGATTGGCGATCGTCACTCTTTCCCCGGCTCATCGCAAGACTCAAGACCGGGATCGATTGCGGCCGTCATGCCTCTTCGGTCCCTTTTTTTATACTAAGGACAAACCCGCGGTTGATCGCGAAGGTCTCAAGCTCTATCGTCGATTAACGCGGTGGCAAGCATGTCTTGACTACGGCTGTTTAACCAGACTACTATTTCGCGCGTCAACGGGTCCCCATCGTCCGTCACTGCACCCCAGCTTAACGGATGTTTTAAGAGTGTGATCAACTCCGCGGCATCGCCAGGCGAGGTCACGGGCTTCGCCGAGACTTGCTTGTACCGGGATCACACTTTGGCCCTTTTCTTTCAGGTAGCGGATAGATGGAAAGCCTTCGGGCGACGAAATGTGCGGCACCAGAATGAAACAGACTAAGTATCCCGGCGGCTGGCGCCGCTTCCTTGTAAAAAAGGCCAACATATTGGTTTGCGCTGTTTGCGTAGCGGCCTGCTTGCTTTTGCTGCTGGCGCCCTCGATACGTGTTTCAGGCTCGGCATTTGAAACTGGAAACGTGAAGGGCGGTGTTGCTCAATCCAAGCTCAAGCCCCACGTCTCGCAGGCTACTGGCTTTGCGGAATCCGCCGCGGTGCGTGACCTCCAACCGGCAAAGCTGGCTCCTGGAGAGGGCAAGAAGCGACAGGAAATCGCCGATCGGAAAGTAAACGAAAAAAACGAAGAAAGACTCAAGGAGACTCGGGGTCTTATCGAAGGTGCGCGATCTGTGGACCGAGCGCTACAGAGCAATGAGTCTCCCACCCCAAATATTCCGGCTCCGGCTGTCACCTTTGACGGATTGAGCAACAGCGACAACGCCGTCGTCAACGGGTTCACCGTTCTGCCGTCTGACGACAACATGGACGTCGGACCAAATCACATTGTACAGACGGTAAATGATCTGTTTCGAATCTTCAACAAGAGCGGCACCGCCTTGACGCCGGCTGCAAAGATCAGCAGCCTGTTTGCTCCGCTCGGTTCGCCCTGCGGTACCCGCGACGATGGCGACCCAATCGTCTTGTACGATCCTCTTGCCGACAGATGGTTGATTAGCCAGTTCTGCACTTCGTTCAATCCGAACATGCATCAGGTGATCGCAATTTCCAAGAGCGGAGACCCAACCGGCCAGTACTTCCTTTATGACTTCGTCATGCCCAATAACAAGTTTCACGACTATCCGCATTATGGCGTTTGGCCGGATGGGTATTATCTGACTACCAATCAATTCAACCAGCCGGGAACTCAGTTTTTGGGAGCCGGCGCGTTTGCATTTGATCGGAAGAAAATGCTCCAGGGCGATCCTTCCGCAACATACGTCTACTTCGATGAGTTTTTGATCGATCCAACGCTCGGCGGAGAACTTCCTACGGACATTGACGGAGTGGTGACGCCGCCGGTGGGAACTCCGAATCTTTTTATCGAATTCAGGGCAACCGAGTTCGGCAGTCCGGCTGATGCCCTGCGTATGTTCGAGTTTCACGCCGATTTTGTCACCCCGGTAAACTCGAGCTTCACTCAGAAACCCGATCTTGCGCTCCTCGCATTTGACGCCAGCCAGCCAAGCTCTATTCATGCCGTCGAACAACCCGCGCCGGCCACGCAGTCGAGCTACCTTGACGCAATTGCTGACCGCGTCCTGCACCGCCTTGCGTATCGGACACTTGCGGGAGGCGTATTGTCCTACGTGCTGAACTTCACGGTGAATGTGAGCGGGGTAACCGCGACAACAGCGTCGAATTACCAGGCTGGAATCCGGTGGGTCGAGCTTCGCCGCAACCCCGGAACGGGCGCGATGACGATTAACCAACAAGGCACCTACGCTCCAGGAGCAGGCGACGGAGCGAACGGCCGCAATGTCTGGATGGGCAGCGTCGCCCAGGACCATCAGGGCGACATTGCATTGGGCTTCAGCGCCTCGAGTTCGACCCAATTTCCATCAGTTATGTATGCAGGCCGGCTCCCGGGAGATTCCGCCGGAACACTTGCTCAAGGAGAGGCCACCCTGTTTGCAGGTAGCGGATCGCAGCAACACACCGCCGGGCGATGGGGAGACTATAGCGCGATGAGCGTCGACCCGGCTGACGAATGTACGTTCTGGTACACCAACCAGTACCTCAATGCTTCCGGCTCGAGCCCGTGGCGGACGCGAATCGGCAGCTTCAAAGTCGATCCCAACTGCGCCGCGCCGCAAAAGGGGACGATAACCGGAGTGATCACCAACTGCGTTGGCGGGACACCGGTTCAAGGCGCATCCATAACCACACCGGAAGGCTTCTTCAGACAAACGGACGCCACCGGCAACTATTCGATCTCCGTTGCGCCGGGTACCTACAACCTGAGCGTGAGCAAGCCTGGAAGCGGGTTCAACACTTGCACGGGCAACGTAACAGTCAGCGCCGGAGGCACCGGTACGTTCAGTTGTTGCCTGCAGCCGGCCCCAATTATTGTTTCGACCAGCGCTTCGTTTGTCAGCGAGGGATGTGCTCCGGCGAACGGCGCAATCGACCCCGGCGAGACGGTTACCATGAGCTTGTGTCTGAAGAACACCGGCGGCCTCAGCACAACCAATCTGGCCGGCACCTTGCAGGCGACCGGCGGAGTTTCGAACCCCGGAGGCGCGCAGACCTACGGGATTGTCGTAGCCGGCGGCGTTCCGGTGTGTCAGAACTTCACCTTCACAGCGAGCGGGACTTGCAGCGGTACGTTGACCGCAACTGTACAGCTTCAGGATGGCGCCACGAATCTTGGAACGATAACCTACACTTTTGTGCTAGGGTCGCCGCGGATCGCCTTCGACGAAAAATTCGACGGCATCACTGCTCCGGCATTGCCAGGGGGATGGGTGGCGGCGAATGCCGCGGGCGGAGCTCCGCTTTGGGTAACATCGACCACTGGTCCCGACACATCTCCCAACTGTGTGTTTGTCGATTGCCCGTCATCGGAAAGCGACAAGCGTCTTGATACTCCGCCAATTCCAATCGTGAACGCTACTGCGCTGTTGAGTTTCAGACATAACTATTTGTTTAGAGACAGCGGCGGCGGGTTTGACGGAGGAGTGTTGGAGGTTTCATCACCCAACATCAACGGGGGCGCCTTCACCGACCTGACAAACCCGGCAGTTGGCGGGAGCTTTGTGCAGAACGGCTACACCAGCACGATAGACATCGATTTTGGAAGCCCAATCGGCGGAAGACAGGCGTGGTCGGGCAGCTCCAACGGGTACCTGACCACGACGGCAAACCTCGGGTCCAACGTCGCAGGTCACACAATTAAGCTTCGCTGGCGAATGGGCTCGGACGAGAGCATAAGCGATACCGGCTGGTTTATCGACACGATCGTCATCAATGACGGAAATATCTGCTGCGTCGCCGGGGGAGTCTGCACCATCACCTGTCCAGCAAATATTACAAAGCCCACCGACTCGAACCAGTGCAGTGCGGTTGTGAATTATGCCGCGCCAACTACTAGCGGGAATTGTGGGACGGTGACATGCGCACCGGCTTCTGGTTCAGCCTTCGCAAAGGGCGTTACGACGGTGAACTGTACAACAGCGGCCGGGCCGAGTTGCTCGTTCACGGTTACGGTTCAAGACACTCAGGCTCCCACGCTCACCTGCCCAGCCCACATAAACATCAATGGTAACTGCCCTACGGCGGTGAACTATTCGAGCCCGCCGGTGAGCGACAACTGTTCGGGTGCCGGTCTTCCCGTTTGCAATCCGCCCTCGGGCTTTGCGTTCCCTGTGGGCACAACCGGGGTCACCTGCAACGTGACCGACGCGTCCGGAAACCCTGGAAGTTGTAGTTTCAACATTACGGTGACCGGTACGCCCGACCTTCAACCGCCGACCTTTCCGAACGGGTCTCCGCAGCCAATAAATGTAGCGGCGGCTTTTCAGTGTCCGTATGCCACCAGCGCTCAAGTCAACTACACCAATCCGATCGCAGCCGACAACTGCGCGGGGGTGACGGTTGCCTGCAATCCGCCTTCGGGCTCTACCTTCCCGGTCGGCGCAACCGTTGTGACCTGCACCGCGACAGACACATCGAACAACATCGCGACCCGTTCATTTGCAGTGACGGTCTATTCAGCTTGCCTGGCCGACGAAACAAATACGCTAAACGTTGTAATGTTCAATGCCGCGACCGGCGACTATCGATACTGCTGCAGCGGAGCGCTTGTGGCGACTGGCAGGGGGACGCTTACCGTTTCAGGTTGCGACGTCACCATCGAGCACTTGAAGGGTGATCGCCGGGTTCGCATTTCTGTCACCGGCGCTGGTCAGGGGAGCGGCACCGCATTCGTGCAAAGGGGCGGAGTTCAAGGTTGTCAGATAACTGACTTACACATGAACGACAGTGTCTGTAACTGTCCCTGAATGTACAAATACTAACTACGATCAGCTTCGAGACCGCCACTCGCAACTATTGCGTCAGTTACTCTAGCCGCTTCGACCATCTGCTGCACGTCGTGTACCCGAATTATGTGCGCGCCTCGCACTATAGCCGTCGCAACTGAAGCTGCGGTCCCAAACAGCCGGTCGGTTGCGGGGCGCCCGGTTAACCGTCCAATAAAGCTCTTCCGTGAAGTTCCAATCATCAGCGGCAGGCCTATATTAGCCAGGCGATCCAGCTGGTTGATGATCGCCACATTCTGTTCGAGTGTTTTGCCGAACCCTATGCCCGGATCGATTACTAGCTGATCCTGCCGCACGCCGCGCGATTCCGCGGTTCGAATTGCTGAGAGGAGATCCGACTCGATCTCAGCAAATATGTCAGCGCTCGGCTCGATCTTTTGCATCGTGGCCGGCTCACCACGCATATGCATGAGCACCAGCGCACCCCGCTCGCGCGCGACGACGTCGGCTATGTCCGCGTCAAATCGAAGAGCGCTGACGTCGTTGATTACGCGAGCACCCTCACCAAACGCGGCCCGCGCGACTTCGCTCTTATAAGTGTCGATCGCGATTGGAACGCGGATTCGTCCCGCCACTCCTCGGAGCACCGGCAGCACACGCGAAAGTTCTTCGGCGGCCGAAAGCGGCGAGGCGCCGGGTCTTGTCGATTCGCCGCCGATTTCGACGATGTCCGCCCCCTCGCTTTCCATTTCGAGGGCGCGGTCTATCGCTCGTGCCGGCTCGAAGTTCTCGCCCCCGTCGGAAAACGAATCCGGCGTAACGTTTAGCACACCAACAACCAGGGTCCGTTTGCCGAGCTCGAGGCTACCGCCGCCACCGATGTTTAAGACGAATGACCTGCGCATCGATGTGAAGGCTAGCGGCTTGCGAGCTGCGGTTGCAAGGCGAACCATCGATTGACTTTGATCCGACCTCGTATCAACATTGCGTCCGGACCATGCAACCAACTGAGAAGCTATACTTCAACGATTCGAGCATAACGCAGTTCTCCGCTACCGTGGTCGATATCAAACCATCACCGCGCGGCGAATGCGTGGTGCTGGACCGATCGGCGTTTTATCCGACCGGTGGAGGCCAACCTAACGATACCGGGACGCTTGGCGAAGTGAACGTCGTAGATGTGTTCGAAGATGAATCGGGAATGATCTTCCACCTCGTTGACCGGGCGCGCTCGCTCGAGCCTGGCAAGAGTGTCACTGGAGTGATCAATCGAACTCGACGTCTGGATCATCTGCAACAGCACAGCGGTCAGCACGTGTTGTCACAGGCGTTCGTGCAGACGTGTGGCGCTGAAACCCGCTCATTCCACCTTGGCTCACAAAGCTCAACCATCGACATAGAGTTGCAGACACCCACCCTGGAGTTGATGCGCCGCGCTGAAGATCTGGCGAACGCGATCGTGTTCGAGGACCGGCCGATGCGAGTTCACCTCGTGGACGAAGAGCAGGCGGCGAGGCTGCCGCTCAGAAAAGAAAGCGCGGTCCGGGGAACCATTCGGGTAATCGAAGTGGACAGCTTCGACTGGTCTCCTTGCGGCGGCACTCACGCCGCGCGAACGGGCCAGATCGGACTGATCACCATACGCTCATTTGAGCGCGCCAAAAAGATGACGCGGGTCGAGTTCCTTTGTGGGGGCCGAGCGCTCGCCGACTACCGGGCGGCTAATCATACCGCGGTCACGGTTGCGCAAATGTTCAGCGCCGAACGAGACTCGTCGCCGGAGCTGGTTGCACGCGCCATCCAGGACAGCAAGGCGTTGAAGAAGCGCATTCGTGAACTGCTCGAGCTCGCGATGAGCGCTGAAGCCTCGGAGATGCTGGCCGGCGCCGACGAGTCTGGCAGCTTCAAAATAGTTCACGCAGTCTTCGATGGGCGGGACCTCGAGGAGGTACGCATGCTGGCGTCAAAGATAGTCCAGCGCGAGCCGTCGATCGCGCTTCTTGCGACCAAGAATCTGCAATCGGCCCGGCTCGTATTCGCCAGATCGGCTTCGCTCGAACAAAACATGGGGCAGCTGCTCGCTGAAGCATGCGAGACCCTCGGCGGAAGAGGCGGCGGCAAGCCTGAACTGGCTCAAGGCGGCGGCCCGAATGTCGGGAAAGTGGATGAGGCCATTGGCGCCGCCGTCGAAAGGATCAGGCCCGTATGACAAATCGACCTCACGATGCTCGGGAGCGTGTTGTAACTTGATTTTCGAACGCTCGTTCGATATTATCTCTGTGCTGGCCGCGGAAGCTCAAATGGAGGAGTGATGACTTATTCGACTACGACCATCACACAGAAATACCACGACGCCATTGTGGATTGGCAGGAGAGGAACTTCCCTGAGCTGGATCTACTGACGAAGCACTGGGCGGACTATTTCAAAGGCGTCCCACCGTTTGAGTTGGTGGCGAAGGTCGGCGACCTCAAGACCGATGTCATTGAGATCGGTCAGTACACCGGCCGCAGACGGTTCGAAAGTGCCAGGGAAATGGTTGGCAACGCCTTCTTCAGCGCTCGCGACATCGTCCGCGCCCAGTGTTCGACAGAGCTGGGATCCATACAACAGCACCGCCTCACTCTGGATCGGGCGTTTAATGACAAGGGCAAGTTCGCGGTCCTTAGAATCATGGCTGAGGAGCTGCGGCACGCATACCAGATGTTTTGGGTTTTGGATCAGGACCCAACCTGGAAAAAGCCGGGGCTTGGAGACGTCGCCAAACAGACGATTGAGGAACTGCTCTCGATGGAGCTGGGCGGCCACGTGCTTGATGCGTTCAACATTGACTTCAACGACTTTCTGGACAACGTCACCTACGCCACTGTCATCGACCTCGTTGGGAAATATCAGCTCGAGATGCAGCAGGTATTCAGTTATGCCCCGATGGCCCGCAGTATGGGTCCGATGCTGCAAGAAGAGGCATTTCATCTTGGCAGCGGCCGAAAGCTGCTCAAAGAGATTGGGCAGATGGCTGCGCGCGGAGAAGGCGACTACAGCATCGAGGACGTGCAGCGGGCGATGAATCTCTGGTTCCCGCGCGGGCTCGAGATGTTCGGGAACGAACACGGCGGCGAGACCGCAGTCACATTCGGATTCAAAGACAAGACCAACGGGACAGCTCAATCCGAGTACATCGAAGAGGTGCGAGGCGTCATTCGCAACGTGAACGTCGCGATTGTACAGGAGCGATTGCCTGCTATTTCGCGCGAAGACGCGCATTCGTTGATAGACGAGATCGAACGCAGCGGCGATCCTAAACAGGGGCTGAAGCCGGAGGACCTGATTTCGCTGCCGGATACAAAATTTTTCCGAAAGCGCGGACCCGAAGAATACATCTTCAAGCCGTACGACGTCCGCGGATCATTGCTTACCGAGAACGGAAGTCCGCTCTCGCCCGCAGCGTATCTGCAATACCTTTCGACAACATTGCCGGCAAGATTCATCGGTAGCCGCGAATTCAACAAATACGTCGACCAGATGGACGAGTTCTACGCCGGCAAGTGACCAACATAAGTTAGTTGAGAATGAGCGGGCGGCCTGTTAGTGGGCCGCCCTTCGGCTTTGGATCTACCGAAAAAACAATTCACACTGCTTCGCACAATCCCGTGTTCATCCTGCGTCCTTCGCGTATTCACCGGCAAACGACTGTGGCGATTCTGGTTTCGCGCTTGTTGCGGTAGCTTGAGAATTGATGCTATTTTCAGGCTTTTGCATTGGGGGAAGCTTGTCGGATTCGAAAGCGTTCTGGGCGATCTACCTCAGCATTGGCCTCAGCTATCTCGGAGTAGGGCTGGTTGCGCCGCTGATTGCCATTGTGCTCGCCGGTCACGGCGAGAACAGTTTCATAGTCGGGCTAATCGGGACAACGATGTTCGCGGCTTTCACCGCGGCGTCGTTTCCGGTTGGCGCGGCCACGGACCGCATCGGACCAAAACCGGTGTTGGTGGGCGGCCTCCTCGTCTACGGCGTTGCAATCTTACTATTCGCGTTTATCAAGGTGACCTGGCTTTTTTTTGTAGTTCGGGCGGTTGAAGGCGTCGGCGCGTCAGCCATATCGGTAGCCACGGAAACGATGATCAACAGATTGAGCAAGCCGGACGAGCGAGCCCGGCGAATGAGCTACTATGCGCTCTCGGTGGGCATCGGGTGGGCGGCAGGGCCGATCGCAGGCACGCTGCTTTTTGGAATTCGGCACGAGGTGCCGTTCATTGGTTGTTTTGGACTGAGCGTAGTTGCAGCGCTTATGGCCGCGAGTCTGATTCAGAAAATGCCTTCCGCATCAAATCATGGGCAGACCATGCTGAGCGTGTTATCGGCGAACATTATTGTGCCCATCTCAGCGGGCGCGTTCTACGGATATCTCATGTCTTCGCTGGTAACGCTGTTTCCGATTTATCTGAAACAAGAAATCATGGTTGCCGAAACAGCGATGGGCGCAATAATCACGGCAGTGATAGTCGGGACTGTGGCGAGCCAGGTTCCAATCGGGCACGCAGCCGACCGGTTCGGCAAACGGAAGACACTTCTGATTTGTACAGTACTTCTGGGAGTCATTTTTCTGTTGATGACTCGTCACTCCGATTGGCGTTTGTTCTTAGGAACTGGAGCGGTCGCCGGCGCTTTAGCGGGCAGTCTATACCCCATCGGACTGGCGCTGGTTGGTGAGATTGTCAGCAAGGAGCGGCTCGGCGCGGCCACTTCTACTTTTTCGCTCGCGTTCGGTTTAGGCAGCCTGTTAGGTCCTTCCGTTTCCGGCCTGGCGATGACTCACTTTGAGAATCCCAAATGGCTGTTCTATCTTCCATCGATTTTGTCCGCAGCGTTCGCGATTGAGGTCGCCGCGCTGTTCAGGAAAACCACAGCGCGATCGAGGGTGGAGGTCAAACAGCGCTAACGCTGAATGGCCTGTTTCGCCACAGTTAACTCTCTTACGTAAGCGGGGTCCCGAGAACTGTGGTTTTGTATTGTGCTGTGGCTTACTGACGATTCAATCAATATCATTGTAATATCACCCCCCGGAATATGATACAATTCCGGACAGGTCCTGGAGCGGGGATAATTAAAAACTAAGAGCTGTTTACTCGCCGAGCGGGCAAGCAGACTCCAAAACGATAATAAAGCTTCAACGGACCAGTGATCGTGCAGCCGTCAACTCACCGCTAAAGAGCCCAGACGGCCGCTAACATACTTCCTACGCATTCCTGGCGAAAGAGGTGATTCAATTGTCAAGCGCAACAAGAAAACTAGCCGGAGGCCGAGGCACAAAGACGAAGAGGAAAAGACGCACTAAGGGGCCCAGTGAGAAGATTCGATCATTAGCGGCAATAAGTCTGGCCAACAAGGTTGGCTACCTTAAGCTGTCTGATTTGGTCGGACAAGGAAGTAAGTCCGCCGAAAATGCGATCGACAAGATGTCCAAGCGCAACTTCAAAGCAGGAGAGACTGTTTATCCTTCATCGCACAAGGGGCCGGTGGCTTGTCTTGTCAGGAGCGGTAAGGTGAACATCGTTCGCACTGGTTCAACCGGACGCGACTTCGAGGTCAAGACGGTTGAAGCAGGAGCAATCTTCGGGGACATGGCTACCCTTGGGCAATCGATGTTGGGAGCCCGTGCCGTGGCTGCTGAACCATCCAAGGTTACATTCATGACCCCGGCGGACTTTGAGAAGCTTGCTTCCGCATCGCCGCCGGTCGCGCTCAACCTGGCCCGGCAAATCGGGCCTCGCCTGGTGGATGCCGAACGAAGGCACGAGCAGTCCGCCTTTCAACCGGTAACCTCGAGAGTAGCCTCACTGCTCCTTAGACTCGGGAATGGAAACAAAGAGGTCAGTGGTTACACTCATCAGGAGATGGCCGACATGCTTGGGGTGTATCGCGAGACCGTCACTAATGGGATCGCCGAGTTGAAGCAGGACCACCTGATCAAGGTTGGCCGCAAGAGAATCACACTGCTCGACGTCGGCTCACTTCGAAAGATGGAGACGATCTGAGCGGTTCGTTGCCTTAAGGGCTGACCGGCGAGTAAAATTGACGCTCGAAATCACGCCGGAGTCAGCCCTATGGAAATTCTCTGGATCATCATACTTTTGGGCTACGCCGTGTGCGTAGCCCAATCTATTTTTGCGCTCACCACCAAGCGGCCGGTCATGAGGAGAACCGCTCTTGCCGCGCTGGCAATCGCCCTGGGGGCTCACACAAGCTGGCTTATCCTGCGCGGGCTTCAGACCGGCAGATGCCCCCTTGTCGGAACACAGGAAATGTGTGCGTTTCTTTCCTGGTGCCTGGTTCTCTCGACCTTAATTGTGTATCGCTGGTATCACGCTAACGCGCTCAAGGCCTTTATCTTTCCGATCGTGTTGGTGCTGACGGCGATCGCCGCCATTTCTTCGGACTCAGCAGGCCAACCTCAGGAATTCAGCAATAGACTTCAAAGCGTTTTGTTGCCGGCACACGTTGCTCTGTTGCTGCTTGCTTACGCGTCGTTCTTTGTGGCCTTCGGCGCCGGCGTAATGTATATCATTCAAGAGCGAGAATTGAAGAACAAACGGTTCGGTACGATTTTTTACAGACTGCCCTCGCTGGATACCTGTGATGCGATCAGTTCACGAGCCATGGCGGTGGGGTTCGTGTTGATGACGCTCGGGATTGTTGGCGGCCTCTGGTACTCGTATTCTCGTTACCATGTTTATTGGCAGGCGGGGCCCCTCGAGATATTTTCAGTCGTTACATGGCTGCTTTATCTGGTTATCATTCAGTCCAGAATGAACGCCGGTTGGGGTGGTCGAGCAGCAGCTCTCGCTTCGATTGTGAGCTTTATCATCGTGATCTGCAGCCTGGTAGGAGTTCGTTACCTCGGTCACGCGTTTTGAAACTAGCGCGGCAAGCAATCGGTGGCGCAGCCAGACCAGCCGCCGTTGATGAATGTCGATCGCACTATGAACATTGTACTCATAGGATTGAGTCACAAGACGGCGCCGCTCGAGATGAGGGAGCGGCTGGCGTTTGGAGAGATGGTGCTTTCAGACGCCCTGTCAAAGCTCGTCGATCAGGAAATACTTGATGAAGGCTTGATCGTTTCGACCTGCAATCGCGTCGAGTTGATCGCATCGACGCCCGCCGGAGCCGACTGCGGGTTGCATCGCCTCGAAGGCTTTCTGTGCGATTACCATAAATTCCCCGCAAACACTCTCAACGGTCACGTCTACAGGCACGCCGACGCCGGTGCGATCAAGCATCTGTTTCGTGTCGCGTCCAGTCTCGATTCAATGGTCATCGGTGAATCGCAGATACTCGGTCAGGTCAAGGAAGCTTATCAACACGCGATCGATGCAGGAACAATAGGCCGGGTCCTCAGCCAGTTGATGCATCGCACACTGTCGGTCGCAAAGCTGGTCCGCACCGAGACCGGCATCGCTCACAACCCGGTCTCGGTAAGCTCGGTTGCAGTCGAGCTGGCACAAAAGATATTCGGAGAGCTGTCGGACAAGACCGTGCTGCTTGTCGGCGCGGGCGAGATGGGTGAGCTTGCGGCCCGAAGCCTGATCGATGCCGGAACCGGCAAATTGATCGTCACCAGCCGGACAGCGGAGCACGCCGAAGACATCGCCGGCAAATACTCCGGTGGTGCGGTGAACTTCGAAGCCCTATACGATGTCCTGCCATCGGTTGACATAGTGCTCTGCTCTACCGGAGCTCCCGACTACGTCATTAGTCGCGGGGATACCAAACGCGCGCTCAAGTCCCGAAAAAAGGGTCCGCTGTTGTTTATCGATATCTCGGTTCCGCGAAACATTGACCCGAGTCTCGCCGGACTTGAAAACGTCTTCTTGTTCGATGTGGATGATCTCGACTCGGTCGTCAAAACAAACATTCGGGAACGGGAGATGGAAGCGGGGCGCGCCGAATCAATAATCGATGCCGAGGTCCAGCAGTTCGTTCAGCAACTTCGCGCGCTCGACATCGGTCCAGCCGTCGTGGAAGTAAAGGAGCTTCTCGCTCAAATGGTAGTGAGTGAGTTTAAACGAAATCGAAAACGGCTTGGGGATCTTACTCCTGAACAGGAAGCAGCTATCGTGGATGTTCTGGTTCCCGCGCTGGTGAACAAACTGTCTCATCCAATGATCGTCCACCTCCGCAATGCCGCGAGCGACGGCAAACCGACGCAAATGATCGATGAGCTCCGTAAGATGATGCGCATTGAGTGAACGAAAGGTTATCGTTGAATCAAAAGATCAGAATCGGCACGCGCGGCAGCAAGCTCGCGTTGTGGCAGACAAACTGGGTCAAAACCGAGATTGAGAGACACCGTCCAGACGTTGAGGTCGAGATCATGGTCATTTCGACCAAAGGCGACCGCGTGCTCGACGTGTCGCTTCCGAAGCTTGGCGAACAGGGAAAGGGGCTGTTCACCAAAGAGCTCGAAGATGCGATTCTTGAACATCGGGTTGACCTCGCCGTTCACAGCCTGAAAGACCTGCCGACCGAGCTTCCACCCGGCCTACACTTAAGCGCCATCTGCGAGCGCGAAGACGTAAGAGATGCCCTTGTGGCTCGCGGCGGCATTAGAAGCTTCAGCGAACTTCCCAAGCGCGCACGAATCGGCACGAGCAGTCTTCGCCGTCAAGCGCAAATCAAAGCGGTGCGGCCCGATCTGGTGATCGAGCCGGTTCGTGGCAACGTGGATACACGATTGCGCAAGCTTGACGATGGCGCGTTCGATGCGATTGTGCTCGCCGCCGCCGGGCTTCACCGGCTTGGACATGCAGATCGAATAACCGAGCACCTGTGCGTAGACATGATGCTACCAGCAGTGGGTCAAGGTGCGCTTGCCATTGAGACTCGCGCAAACGACCCGATGGTTGACGAACTCACTCAACTGCTTGACCACGAGACTACGCGGCTCGCTTGTCTTGCAGAACGAGCCTTTTTGAAAGGACTCGGCGGAGGATGTCTCGTACCAATAGCTGCCCACGCCACTAATGACTCCAATGTAATGTTATTGTCCGGCCTGGTCGCAAGTCCTGATGGTTCACAGATCCTTCGCGGTCAGCAAAGCAGTCCAGCAACGGATGCGGAACTAGTCGGCCAGCGTCTTGCGAGCGAATTGCTTGCAGCCGGTGCCGGCAAGATACTATCGGATTTCAGCTTTCGACCGTCGAATTTCCCCTCATCTTAGATCCCTTGAAGACATCGAGGGATTGCTGGCGCTTCCGCCAACGCTTAAGTAGCCAGGACGCGGGTCCGAGATGAACACTAAAGACATGTCCGGCGCCGATACGCACGAGATTTCCAAATGGGATTGATAAAGGTTGCGCTATTGCAGATGACTGGCTGCGGCAACGACAGGATCGCGGGCCGGTCTAAAGGAGATCTGTTCTGCCGCCAGGCTTGCGCGATGGGGGCCGATATTGCGCTGTTCCCGGAGATGTGGAGTGTCGGCATGACCTTCTACGATCCGAAGCGCGAAGGCGATCTGGAGCGCTGGCAATCGCTGGCTATCAGCAGAGATGACCCGTTCATTGTTCACTTTCAAACTCTGTCGAGAGAGCTGAACATTGCTATTGCGCTCACATATCTCGAAAAGATGGACGGTTCGCTGCGGAACTCCGTGTCTCTGATCGATCGGCGGGGCGATATCGTGCTCACCTACGCAAAGGTCCACACGTGTGAGTTTGACCTCGAGGCAGCGCTCATACCCGGGGACGGTTTTCCGGTGTGCTCGCTTGATACGTCGCAAGGCGAAGTAAAGATCGGATGTATGATCTGTTACGATCGAGAATTCCCTGAAAGCGCGCGGATACTGATGCTCGAGGGCGCCGAGCTGATTTTGACGCCAAACGCCTGCATCTTGGACGACCATCGCCTGAGTCAGTTCAAGACCCGCTCCTTTGAGAATATGGTGGGCGTTGCGATGACCAACTACGCTGCTCCGCAGAACAACGGGCATTCAGCAGCCTTCGACGGAATAGCATACCCCGTGGAAGATGAGCCGCGCGAAACGCTAATCATAGAAGCTGATGAGCAAGAAGGCATTTACCTGGCGGCGTTCGACCTCGACACAATGCGCGCCTACCGCGAGCGAGAAGTTTGGGGTGATGCGTATCGCAGACCGCGGCTTTACAAAAAGCTTACCAGTGAAGCACGAGAGCCGCCGTTTGTCCGATCGGACGCTACAAGGTGACTCGAACTGGCTTGGGGGATGGCTAAAGAGCCCAAGCCGCCCGCGAGTTGCCGCGAAGAAATGTGAGTGTCTTCTTGATAAAGGCGTTCGATAGTTGCGCCCAAGAAACGCTTAAGCAATACTTCAAAACAACCTGAAGGCGGCAGACAACTTCACACGCTCGGGGGTTTTCATGGCAGGACTGACGTTTCCGAATGAACCCACTAATTATCGCGCTTCGCGAGACGAGCTGCTCAAAGCCGAGATCGATATGCGAGCACAGGTGCAGCGGGTGGCTCAAATGCGCAGCCAACTTCCGTTGGGTGGGGAGATCAGGGAGGACTATGAGTTCGAGGAGATAGCGAGCCACAGAGCGCAGACAATAAAGCTCTCAGAATTGTTCGAGGGCTCAAAGGATTCCCTGTTTCTGTACAACATGATGTTCGGGCCGAAGATGACGGATCCATGCCCGATGTGCAGCTCGATCATTGACGGACTCAACGCCAACGCCCCGCACCTCTCAAAGCGGCTCAATCTCGCGGTCGTAGCCCGATCGCCAATCGACCGAATCATGGAATTTTCAAATCGGCGCGGCTGGGTTAAGCTGCGGTTGCTCTCGTCTGCAAACAACAACTACAACGCTGACTATTTTGGAGAAACCGCTGAAGGCGACCAGTACCCAATGGCAAATGTGTTCGTGCGGCGTAACGGCTCGATTCACCATTTTTGGGGCGCCGAGATGTTGTACGCTAAGCTAGACGGTGATCCGCGCCACATGGATTTGATGTGGCCACTTTGGAACGTCCTGGACACAACACCCGAGGGTCGCGGCGATTGGTACCCCCCGCTGAACGTGTGAAAGCGATGGGCAAAGTAAAACCGAGCACCGCGAGAATGAAGTCTAAACACCGCACGCGAGAGCCGGTCACTTTCGAAGCCGTTCGAGAGTTTGCGTTGGCGCTCCCCGGCGTTGAAGAGACCACGTCGTACCGGACAACAGCCTTCAAAGTTGGTGGAAAATTGCTCGCGCGATTCCACCAGGACGGCGAGTCTCTGGCCATCAAGGTCGAATACGCCGCGCGAGAAGTGCTGATTGGAGCGAATCCAGGAACTTTCTACATCACCGATCACTATCGTTGTTGGCCCTGGATGCTTGTACGAGTCGCTCTGGTTGATCCCGACGAGCTCCGGGGACTCCTGGAAGAGGCTTGGCGCAGCTGCGCGCCCAAACGGCTCGTTGCAGCCCACGAAGCAACTGACAAGACGTGAGGCCCCGGCGCGATCGCGCCAATTGGTTTCCTAAGACCGGCTGGAACTACCAAATCACAATTTGAAACGGGACGATCATGGTCAAGGCATCAAACAGACGTTGAGCAGGTCCCTTGTCGGATACCACAAAGGAGCGAAATTATGGGAACAAAGGATCCTCGGGTAGACGCGTACATCGCCAAGTCAGCGGACTTCGCAAAACCGATTCTGACTCATCTCAGAGAGTTGATTCACGACACATGCCCGACCGTCTCAGAGACAATGAAGTGGAGCTTTCCACATTTCGAATACAAAGGGCCCGCCGACCGAAGCTCACGGATATTGTGCAGCATGGCTTCATTCAAACAGCACTGCGCGTTTGGATTCTGGTACGCGGCCATAAGTAATCCAAATCGCGAGGCACAAGCTGGACCAGCGATGGGACAGTACGGCAGGATCACGAGCCTGGGCGACTTGCCAAAGGACAAAGTACTGGTCCAGCAGATTAAGGAGGCGGTGAAACTCCACGATGCGGGCGTAAAGCCGCCGCCGCGAGCGAGACCAACCGAAAAAGCGGATTTGAAAATCCCCGACTACTTCATGGCTGCGCTGAAGAAAAACAAAAAGGCGCTGGCGACTTTTGAGCAGTTCAGCCCAAGCAACCAAAAGGAGTATGTTGCATGGATCACCGAGGCAAAAACGGAGGATACGCGAAATAAGAGACTTCAGACGGCCATTGAATGGATGTCCGAAGGCAAGGTGCGAAACTGGAAGTACGTCCGAAACTGAAAGTTGCTGCATGAGGCGAGACACGAGTTTGGCGTGACTACACCCACATCAATTTGTGCGGAGCAATCGCGCCCCCGAACGCCTCAGCTTGCATTCCTAAATCTCCTTTGATAACCTCCGAAGCTGGTCAGGTACTTGGCCAGCATCAACGGTGCGGCAAGGCAAAAGCTGAACTGCACGATATCCAACACCGGTAAATTCGAGGTAGCACGATGCTGGCTGGTGACATTCCCGAAGCCCTTACTTTCGACGATGTTTCGCTTGTTCCCGCTCGTAGCGGCGTCCTTCCGACCGATGTCGATACAACCACTCGCTTCACACGCAACATCCCGCTGAACATCCCGATCTCCTCCGCGGCAATGGACACGGTTACCGAATCACATCTGGCCATTGCGATTGCGCAACAGGGGGGCATCGGCGTTGTTCACAAGAATCTTTCGATTGAGACACAACGCGACGAAGTCGACAAAGTGAAGCGCAGTGAGTCAGGGATGATCGTTGATCCCGTTACCATGACGCCTGACCATCCAATCTCGGACGCGGTTGAAGTGATGGAGCGCTATCGCATCTCCGGCGTTCCAATAGTCGAGAAGAACGGACATCTGGTAGGAATACTAACTAATCGCGATCTGCGATTCGAAACTCGCCTCGAACTGCCGATCAGCGAGGCGATGACTAAAGAAAACCTGATCACCGTCCCGGTAGGAACCACGCTCAACGAAGCCAAGGCCATCCTTCAGCGACATCGGGTCGAGAAGCTGCTGGTCGTCGACGACAACTACAGGCTAAAGGGTCTGATCACGGTCAAGGACATTCAGAAGGCGATTAGATATCCACTCGCTGCTAAGGATGACCTGGGGCGGTTGAGGGTCGCAGCGGCAGTCGGCGCGACGGCCGATTTCATGGAGCGTGCCGAAGAGCTGGTTCGCGCTCGCGTCGATGCGCTGGTGATCGATACGGCACACGGGCACACCGAGAGCGTTATCTCCGCGGCACAAAAAATAAAGAGTCGATTCCCGGAGGTTGATCTGGTAGCTGGGAACATCGCAACCGCCGAGGCGACTCGCGACTTGATTTCGGCCGGGGTCGACGCGGTCAAAGCCGGCATGGGTCCCGGATCGATTTGCACGACCCGAGTGGTCAGCGGAGCGGGCGTGCCCCAGATCACTGCGATCCTGGAATGTGCGCGAGCAGCTCGGGGTTCGGGCGTCCCGGTCATTGCCGACGGCGGGATCAAATACTCGGGCGACATAAGCAAGGCAATCGCAGCCGGCGCCGACTCGGTGATGATCGGATCGCTCTTCGCTGGAACCGACGAGAGCCCCGGCGAAATAATTCTATTCCAGGGCCGATCGTTCAAGGCGTATCGCGGGATGGGGTCGATCTCGGCGATGAAAGAGGGCAGCCGCGACCGCTATGGGCAGGCCAGCGAGTCGCAAATGTCAAAGCTGGTGCCGGAAGGGATCGAAGGAAGAGTGCCGCACAAAGGGCCGCTCGCCTCCCTGGTACATCAGCTTGTCGGCGGCTTGCGCGCGGGAATGGGCTACAGCGGCTGCCAGTCAATCGCCGAACTTCACGAGAAATCGCGTTTCATACGGGTCACATCTGCCGGCTTGCGTGAGAGCCACGTGCACGATGTTATTATCACCAAAGAAGCACCGAATTATCGAATCGAGTAGCGACATTTAGACCCACAGGGCAACCGAGCAGACGCGGAGGTGAGTGAACTCCTACTTCGCCGCTGTTCCTCAGCTCTCGGTCTTCTTCCCTATGCCCCTCGATGTGAAAAGTATCTGGGATGCCTGCGGCGAGGCCTTTGATCGATACACGACCGCCGATGATTCTTTTGCAGGCAACATTGAGCGCCCCGCGGTCGAAAAGCTGATCGGCAACATTAGCGGTGCGCGAGTACTCGATGTTGGTTGCGGCTCCGGAACATACTCTGTATGGTTCGCGAAATCAGGCGCGCAAGTAACCGGGTTGGATCTCTCACCGACGATGATCTCGCTCGCGCGAAACAGAGCAAGCGCCAGCAGCGTTCAAGCAGAATTTCAGGTAGCCGATATCCGCGAGTCGCTTCCCTTCCGCGAGAGGGAGTTCGATCTGGTATTCACCGCAACCGCTCTTCACTACGTTGAGAATCTAAACGTGGCTCTGAAAGAAATAGCGCGGGTGATTAGCCCAGGAGGTTGTCTGGTTGCCAGCGTGTTACACCCAATGTCCACAGCTCGATTTCCGTTGGCCGACTCAGACGCGATTGAAGGCCCGGATCCCTGGGAAGGCTGGTATTTCGGCTCGCCGGCGAGATCAATTGAAACTCCCTGGCTTAAGTTCGGCGAGATCTCAAACGAAGGCCGGCGCATTTTTTGTCATCATCACACCGTTTCCGATTATTTCAACGCGCTCGGAACAAACGGTCTAACCATCACCGATCTACTGGAACCGGCCCCTCCTGCGGAATTTGCGATGAAGAATATTACACGTTACGACCAGGCCATCCGCACACCGGTGTTTCTGATTCTCAAAGCCCAAAAACCGACTTAGAGAATCCCGCGCAAAAGACTATTACTCTCACTCAAACAGGGTAGTGTTTTCTACAATTGTCCGGAAAATCCTGCGGTCTAGCCGGGCTTGCCGTCGAAAGAAGCTGACTTCTAAAATACTAGAGCCGTAAGAAGATGCGGCACCGTGCTTGCACTGATTGACTCGGCGCGTTTATGACTCGGATCCAAGCAGCAATAATCTACAATCCTATGTCGGGCCGCCCGGGTCGCCGGGCGGAAAACGTACGCGAGATGACTCGAATGTTAGCCGAGCACCGCATCGACGCCGAGAGTCGCGCGACTACCGGCCCAGATTATGCCGCCCGATTCGCAAGAGAATCGATCGCACAAGGCGTACAGGTCATCATCAGCTACGGCGGAGATGGAACCTTAAACGAAGTGATTCAGGGTGTGGCAGGCACCGAAGCCGTGCTTGCGGTGTGGCCGGGTGGAACTTCAAATGTTGTTGCGCACGATCTCGGAATGCCATCAGACCTCGGACAACTGGCGACGATGATCTCGGCGAACAAAACCAAGCGCATTGCGTTGGGGGTTGCCAGAAGCGGAGACGGGGCGACCGCGGGCCGGGATGACACGGCGACATCGGAACGCATAGAAGCCTCGACCTCGCCCCTTGCCCAGGTAGCTCGCTCTCGATACTTCGTGATGATGGCGGGCATTGGTCTCGACGCTTCCATCGCGCGAAGCGTGAACAAGAAGCTCAAGCGGAGAACGGGTGAATTCGCGTACTGGTTGTCTGGGATCAGGCATTTCTTCTTGTGGCGAGGTGAACCGTTCACCCTCGAACTGGACGGCAAGACCTACGAAAGCACCTTCGCGCTGATCGGTAACGGCAAAGGATACGGCGGAGGAATGGTGATCACTCCGGGAGCGAGGCTCGAAGACCCTTGGTTCGAGGTTTACATCCTGCCGCCGCTAAGAAACAACTTCGCATACTTGCGGGCGTTGGGCGGATGCATGCGAGGGACACCGGAGGTGTGTGGCGCCTTGCTGGTCAAGGCGAAGCACGTCAAAGCGAACTCGGCGCAGGAGCCATGGGTAGAAGCGGATGGCGAACTCATCGGTCCGCTGCCGATGACTTTCGACGTGGTGCCGGACGCGCTTTCGCTTATCGTTCCCTAGCTGAACACTGGACCGTTCTGTGGGTTTGATGACGGCTAAAGACTTCTGTTGAGTGCGTGGTGATTTGCCGGAACGTTCGGCCGGGCAAGTCAACTACCGGCGTCAAGCTGAGTTGCTTGTTTGGAATGGACTGCCGGAGTGCCGGAATAACACCTGGCGTGAGTAATGGTGTTTTAGGAGTATGAATATGTATGCAGTAACGATTACGATTTTAGCTACCGTTCTGCTGAGCTCGCACTCGCTAGTTTGGGAGAGCGCGAATCAGGATTTCCAGGCTTCGCAACAAGAGTTGTCCGCCACGAAACCAACCACGGCAGTCCGCTCAGCGGATATCTCTGAGTTTGATAGGCTGAGGATCGAGGGCTTCGATGCGGTTTACAACCTTGACTACAAGACCGCCCGCGAGCGCTTCGTGCAAATGACCAGGTCCGCGCCGGACCATCCCGCCGGATACGTTTATCTTGCCAACAATCTCTGGCTGGAGGCTTTGTATCAGAGCCGCCGGCTGACAACCTCTGTGTATACGGGCGGGTCATTCTACTCACAGGACAAGGACGAGGACACGTTTGATCAAAAACGAGACCGCGATTTCAACGATCTGATCAAGCAAGCTCTTGCTGCGACTAAAGCGAGGTTGCTCAAAAACCCCAAGGACGTCGAAGCGCTTTACTACAACGCATCGGCACTTGGAATCAGGGCGGCTTATGGGACTTCAGTGAAGCGCAGCTTCACGAGATCGATTGGCGACGCCAATGACTCGATCAAGATTCAGCGACAAGTGATCAAGCTCGATCCCGAGTACATCGACGCTTACCTCAGCATCGGATTGTATGAATATGTCATCGACAGCTTGCCTTTCGGCTGGCGGCTGCTCGCTCGTTTCGCCGGCTTGAAGGGATCCAAGAGCCAGGGCATTGAACACCTCGAGTTGGTCACCAAACGTGGAAAATACGCTGCGGACGACGCGCGAGTGGTGCTGCTGGGCATCTACAGCAAAGAGAATCAACCAGAGCGCGCGCTTGAGGTGATAAGCTATATGACGAAGCAGTATCCGCGGAACTACCTATTTGGAGTCGAGCGCGCTTCGATGTTGTATAGGATGGGACGCGCCGATGAAGCCGCGAAAGCGTTTGGCGATCTATTGAAGGACGATCGCGTAGCCGGACAAGCCGCCGACCTTGTGAACTATCAGTGGGCCGAAGCTCTGGAAGCCAGGCGGGACTACGCTAACTCGGTTGCGCGGTACAAGGA
>JBASRM010000639.1:0-1765 GCA_049273835.1 Blastocatellia bacterium
GAATGTTGCCTTACGGCCGAGACTAGAAGTGACGCGTGACGCGCGTGATCCGTGATAGAGACCTTAAGGCGATGATCACGCATCACGAATCACGAAAGGCTGAATAGAAACGAAATCATAGGAGGGATTTATGCCTCGCGCTAAACGTGGAAACAAGCGTCTCCAGAAACGAAAAGGTATTTTGAAGCTGGCCCGCGGCTATCGCGGAACCAAGAGCAAGCTCTATCGACACGCCAAGGAGCAGGTAGAACGCTCCCTGAACTTTGCATTCACCGGCCGCAAGCTCAAGAAGCGCGACTTCCGCTCGTTGTGGATCGTGCGCATCGGCGCGGCGGCTCGCGAGAACGGACTCAGTTACAGCCAGTTTATGCATGGCCTCAAACTGGCTGAGATCAATCTCGATCGCAAAGTGCTGGCGGACCTTGCAGTCAACGAACCTGCGGCGTTCACTGAAATATCGGGCAAGGTCAAACAAGCCATTGATTCTCACCGCGCAAGCGCCGCGTAACCTTGACTGCACCGTAAACGGGCGGGGCAGTGGCAGCGCCACGCCTCGCCCGTAATCACGTATGGACGAAAAGCTGACTAACCTTCAAAGGCAGTTCCATGATGATCTGCAAGCCGTATCAAGCGTCGATCAATTAAGCGCTCTGCGCGACAAGTACGTGGGCAGAAAATCGGGACTGATTGCGGCCGAGAAAAAGCGCATCGGTTCGCTTTCTGCCGCGGAGCGCGCCGAATTTGGCCGCCAGGTCAACGAGATCAGCGCGGAGGTCGAATCAGAGATCGCGCGTCTGACCGAGCGCTTCGCGGCCCAGACCGAAGTCAATGCGCTCGAACGTGAACGGATCGATATCAGCTTGCCGGGAACTCGCCCGAGACAGGGACACCTTCATCCGATAACCCTCGTCAGGCAAAAAATCGAAGACGTGTTCGTCTCGATGGGGTATTCCGTCGAGGATGGACCCGAGATTGAAACCAGTTTCTACAATTTTGACGCGCTCAACATACCGCCGGGACATCCGGCGCGCGATTCCGCTGATACGTTTTACGTTTCGGAAGACCTCGCGTTGCGAAGCCAGACCTCTACGGTTCAGATTCATACAATGCAGCGCCAGAGTCCGCCGCTCCGCGTGATCGCACCGGGCCGGGTCTTTCGCCGGGACACGCCTGACCCGACCCACAATCCGATGTTCTTCCAGGTTGAAGGACTCAACGTCGATCGACACATCACGCTTGCCGATCTAAAAGGAACTCTTCAAAAGTTTGTCGAGATGATGTTTGGCGCAAACGTCAGAACTCGCTTTCGCCCTTCGTACTTTCCGTTCACCGAGCCTTCAGCCGAAGTCGATTTTAGTTGCTACGTGTGCGGCGGCGGCGGTTGCCGGGTGTGCAAGGGCTCGGGCTGGATCGAGCTGGGTGGAAGCGGGATGGTTCATCCGAACGTGCTCGAGAAGGTCGGCATCGATCCCGAGGAGTTTTCGGGTTTTGCCTTTGGGCTTGGCATCGACCGTATGGCCGGTCTGATGTATGACATCGATGATATCCGATTGCTCTTCGAGAACGACATCAGATTTCTTGACCAATTCGCTTAACTAGCGGTTTCCGGTTTCTAGTTTCTGGTTCGAACTAGAAACCAGAAACCGGAAACCAGAAACAAGATGCCCAGCAATCTAAATCAACCCCTAGATAAAACGGTATTTATCCTTGGCGGAGCCGGGCTCGTAGGCACTCAAATCTCCTATCAAGTGGCGCGGGACCTCCG
>JBASRM010000264.1:0-6925 GCA_049273835.1 Blastocatellia bacterium
CATAGTGACCATCTCATTCGTTCGCGAGCCTGACTATTTCACGCGCGATCTCTTCAGGAGTCGCCTCGCCGGACTGAACGGCATGATCAGCAAGCCGGTAGCTTGTGCGCCGTTGTTCAAGCAGTTCACTCATCTTCTGCTTGCCACTAAGCAGCGGCCGCGACCTATCGCCCTCGATTCTCCGAAGGCACACTTCCAACGGGCAATCGAGCCAAATAGTCTTGCCCGCTTCGCGCAACAAAGCCCTGTTTTCCTCCTGAACATACGCGCCACCGCCAAGAGCCACCACTGTCCGATTCAAATTGCCGCACGCCTGAATCGCTTCGCGCTCGAGGCGGCGAAACGCTGGCTCGCCAAGCTCCATGAAAATCTCTTGAACCGATTTGCCAACCTGCGATTCGATCAGTTGATCCAGATCGATGAAGTCATAACCCAGCAGATCCGCGACAGCTCGACCCACAGTAGTCTTACCGGCACCCATGAACCCGATAAGAAAAATTGACCCCTCGCGCGAGATCTCAATCACAGTTTCTCCTGGCGGTGTCATCGTTCTTCAGTCGAGCGCCAGCGGTGCAATAGTGTCCGCGTCCGTCAATCCGATCAGAGATTCATAGAACTCAGGGAACGACACGCCGGCGCAGTCGGCATCCAGGATTTCGGTTGTTCCGTCAGCGATCAAGGCCGCGATCGCGAATGCCATAGCGATGCGGTGATCACCGTGGGTCTGAACGCGCCCGCCAGTGAGCCGCTGAGGCCCGGTTATCGCAAAACCATCTTCTAACTCTTCGATCTTGCCGCCGAGCGCACGGAGTCCGTCGGCTACAGTTCGTATGCGGTCGCTCTCCTTGATCCGCAGCTCCTTTGCATCTCGGACTTCGATTCGACCTTCGACTTGAGTTGCGACAACTGCCAGTATTGGAATCTCATCGATGAGATTTGGAATAGTTGCGCCGGAAAGCAGCATGCCGGCAGGCCCGCTTCGAAGCTGGCGGTTTGAAACGGCCAGCTCTCCCACCAACTCGCCGTGTTGTTCTCGAGCGTTCTGTTTTTCAATCCTCGCGCCGAGTTCGTTCAACAGGTCGATAAAGGCTGTGCGAGTCGGGTTGAGACTGACATCTCGCAGCAGTAACGACGAGTCGGGTAAGACGGTTGCCGCGGCGATAAAGAAAGCTGCGGACGACAAGTCACCGGGCACGTGATACTCGAGCGGACTCAACTCTTGAAGACCTTCGACGCTCATCAAGCCGGACGATTTCTCGAACTGCGCCCCAAATTCCTTGATCATCAATTCTGTGTGATTCCTGGACTGCGCCGGTTCGAAAAACGTCGTGCGGCCACTGGCGAGAAGCGCCGCGAACAACAGGCACGTTTTGACCTGTGCGCTCGCAACCGGGCTTGCATAGTTGATTGACTTTAGTGAATGACCTTGAATCGTAAGGGGGGCGAAGTCTCCGTTGGCGGCTTCAATGCGCGCGCCCATCAGACCGAGAGGCTCGATGATCCGAGCCATCGGGCGGCGTCTGAGGCTTGGGTCGCCGTCAATCTCCGATGTGAACCGCTGCCCCGCCAGCAACCCGCTGAGCATTCTTATCGTAGAGCCTGAGTTGCCGGCGTTGAGACGCACCGGAAGCGCGAGAGGCCGGTAGCCGAACAGCCCTTCACCGTGAATCACCAGATCCGGGGGGTCAGCCTCGATTCTGATTCCAAGCTTGCGGATGCAGTCCAGGGTCGCGTTGCAATCGGCGCTCGAGGCTATCCCTTTCACTCTTGATGGGCCGGCTGCGATCGACGCGAGCATCGCAATTCGATGCGAGATAGACTTGTCTCCGGGGACCGAAAGCGAGCCTTTAACCCGCGCGGGGCCCTTGATTCTCATCGATCTTGACATCGCAACTTCGGGCATGTTACACAATGACGCGCTTTGTGACCACCTTGTATGTTGCGCGGTCCGATCAACGGCTGATAAGGTTAGATGGAAAGGCATCCCGCGAGCCGATGACAGAAACCATCGAGCTTTCAATCGACAGCAAACTCGAGTTCGTTGATTTAGTTGCATCGGTTACCAAAAGCGTAACGGGCAAGATGGGGTTTGATGAAGACGACGCAAGCTGGATCGAACTTGCGGTCCACGAGGCGGTCATCAACGCGATAATGCACGGGAACAAGAGCGCTGCCGACAAGCAAGTGGACGTTCGATTCGTCACCGAACATGATGCGCTTACGGTTTACGTCAGGGATCACGGGGAAGGGTTCGATCCGGCCCTGTTGCCGGACCCTACAAGCTCGGATAATCTGCTCAACCCGTCCGGCCGAGGGATCTTTTACATGCGCACTTTTATGGATGAGGTTGAGCATTCGATTCATTCAGAGGGCGGGAGCGTCGTGCGAATGAGAAAGATCAAGCGCTCATCTGAGATCTAATTCTTGAGGATGGAAAAGGAGACGTACGATGGCAAATCTGAATATCAAAGACCGCCAGGCGGGCGATGTCACGATACTCGATCTTTCGGGAAAAATAACGATTGGTGAGGGCAGTGTGCAACTGCGCGAGGCCGTCCGCCGCCTGCTAGACGAAGGAAAGAAAAAGGTATTGCTCAACCTCGGCGATGTGTCGTATGTGGATAGCTCGGGGATAGGCGAGCTGGTGAGCTCTTATACCACCACGAACCATAACGGCGGCCAGTTGAAGCTTCTCAATCAGACCAAGAAGATTCATGACCTTCTCACCATCACCAAGCTTCTGACCGTGTTTGAGTCGTTCGACAACGAAGAAACGGCGGTCTCGAGTTTCAAGTAGAAAGATTCGCCCTGATGGAGGGCGACCGATGTTGAAGCTGATAAAGGGCGCAGGCCTCTACCCGGAGTGGAGCTAGCGCCCTTTCCCGTCTCCAAGCGATGACTGCCAAGCTGAACGCAATCTTCATATTCTTCGCGATGCTCCTGACCGCAGGCGCGCAACAACTGCCCAACCGCGAAGCAAGAACCTGGGCGCTCGTCATCGGGGTGTCTAAATACCAGAAGCTTCCAGGCGGGCAGCAGCTTCAGTTTGCTGACCGGGACGCCGCATTGTTCGCAGAGGCTATCCAGAAGAGAGGCGTCAGCCCTCAAAATGTTCGGCTGCTCACCGGCGCTGAGGCCACCACCGCCGCGATCAAATCGTCGATCGGCAACTGGCTCGCACGTTCGGCATCGGAAGCCGATACCGTTCTCATCTTTTTCTCCGGTCACGGATTGTCTGAGCGCGATTTCGGAGAATCGTATCTGCTGGGTTATGACTCTGATCCTAAAGACCCGTACGGGACCGCGCTATCAATAAGCGAAATCAACCAGGCCCTCAGCCGAAGAGTTCGCTCGGGCCGGGTGCTTGTGATAGCCGATGCGGTCCGACGCGACTTCTTCGATCCGGACTCAGACCCCGCCCTCGCCAGGTTGTTTGAACAGGCCTTCGATCAATTGACAGCGTCCCGGGCGGGGGTTTTCGCCATCGTTGGAAGCGGGCCGGCTGAGTTTTCACGCGAGGGACAGCGCTGGGGCGGCCACGGTGTGTTTACAAAGCATCTGGTTGACGTGCTTATGGATGGCGCTGATCGAAGTGGTAATGTCGCAATCGCTGCCGAAGAGCTTTTTCTGCTGTTGACCTCGCGCATCGCAGAGGATACCGCAAATAAGCAGCACCCCTGGCGAAGCGGCAAGTTATCACAGGTTGAGCTGGCGCGCGTCGAGCAGCCAAGGTTTACCGCAACACCCGAGAAGGCGCAACCCATTGCCGTCGCGTCTTCGGCTACCAATACGAAGCCAAACCCGGAACCTAAAAAATTGGCTGACAATCCCAAGACTGAACCGCGACGGGCCCCGGATCAACGTCATAAATCAGTGATCGAAACAAAGCCTGGCGATGTGCCCCCAACCGCGGAAAAGATAACCAACGACGCGCGGACGAATGATACGAAGTTCACCGCCGCTCCGGTCGCCGTCGCAAGAAAAGAAGCCGCCCCGCGTTCCACACCGAGAGAGGTGAGAAGAGAACCTGAAGCGACTCCGGTTATCGAGAGCAAGACCACAGCGCCCGTGAGAGCGCCGGAAAAGGAGTCGGGGCCGGTGAATGCCAGCGCTGCACCGCCGCGAAGCTTGCCGTCAAGTAACGCGCCTCAGCCGGTGCGCACAACACCAGTGAAGCCCTCACCTCGCTCCTCACCGCCGGAAACCGAAACCATTAACGGCGTACCATCGCCAACAGCGGCTGCGCGTGAACCCGCTCGAGTTGAAGTGGCGGTAGTTGACATTCCGACCCCACCCAAACCCGCGATCAATCCGCCAAATGTAGCCGCTGTTTCACCGGATCGGGCCGCCGCCGGATCCGAAACTGTGTCGTCGTCGGTTCCAAACTCGCGCCTTGAGGCTGCGGCGTCGCCGTTGGTTCTACAACTTGAAGTAGCGATTGCTTCGAAGAACCTGATCGAGCCAAAGAATACAAGCGCCTGGGATGTCTATCAGCGGCTGGCTTCCGATCCGGCAGCAGCCGCGGAGGTAACTCGTTTAAAGCCGATGCTCGCCGATGCGCTTACCGCGCAGGGGCGGCACATCGTCAGCGGAGACGTCCGCAGTGACAACATCTCGGAAAAGGTGGATGACTTCAAAAGGGCGGGACAGATGTTCACGCGAGCCCGGTCGCTTTCGTCAGAAAAGGCCGACATCACTCTGGAAAAGCTGAGCGCAGCCCAGGCTTTAATCGCGCTGCAGTTCTACGACGAAGCGGAGCGCGCGCTTACACAGCTTCAAGGTGCGAAGATGGCGGCGATTGAGAATGCGTTCGGCCTCGCGTATCAAGGCAAGCTCGATACATGGCGCGCCGAACGAGCGTTCAAGCGAGCGATCGAGCTTGACGGGAAATGGGCGGCCCCGCATTACAACCTTGCCTTGCTCTATCGCAGCCAGCAGAATCAAGACTCGCTTGCCGAGCTTGAATCGGCCGTCACACTTGATCCGAACAACGTAACCCTGATAGCCGCGTTGGGCGAAGAACACTTCACGCGCCAGCAGTGGAAACAGGCGACAGAGGCGTTCCGCATGGCAGTAGCGTTAAAACCCTCGGACGACAACCTGCACACGAAACTCGGCCACGCTCTCTACAGTCAGGGGATGCAAGACGAAGCAAACCGCGAGTATCAGAAGGCTCGCGAGCTTCGAAACAAACAACCCTGATCTGTATCGATCTATTTTTTCTTTTTTTCTTCGACCGGCTGACTCATGTCGAGCAAATAAAGCTCGCTCTCCTTCTCGCGATCAGAACCAAACAGGATCTCCGTGTTGGAGACAAACATCGGCGACTGGGTGTTACCGGGTTTATAAGTGAGCTGCAAGATCTGTTCGCCAGTCGAATCAAAAACAAAAAGCTGCGAGCCGAACCGGGTGGGCGAGACGAACGCCATCAGCTTGCCGTCGGGCGAGAGCGTGGGGCTGCGCTTTGGCAAATCAGGCTCGGGAAGCTCGCGAGCTTGCCCGACCTGCGTATCAAAAAGGTAAACTTTGTCATGCTGCTCAGCCTCCTCCTGCGCCCACAGCACTATCATCCCCCGGGCTGCTCCAGGTATGTAGCTTCGAATACGCGCGTACCGGGTCTCGGTCAAGTCTCGCTGAGGTTTTCCATCAAAGCCATACTGCCAGAGTGAATGCCGGCCGCTCGCATCACTCACCTTAACAAGCAGGACGCTCTTTCCGTCTGCCGATATGCCCGGAAGGATCGAGGAGCATTCATCTTCAGTAAAGACTTCGGCCTTACCGCCTCCCACGGCGATTGAAGCGACGTGGAGTATTCCAAACGCCGCGTCGGGCAACGGGCTTTCATCTGACGTGTACAGCAGCCGCTTGCCGTCCGGCGTGAACACGGGCTGCTTATCGCTGAAAGCATTTCTGGTGAGCTGGCGTACAGTTCGAGATTTGAGTTCGAGGATGAATATCTCGTCAAAGCTGGCGGTTTCGTTGAATCCGGCGAACGCGATCGACTGGCCATCGGGAGACCATTGCGGACCGGACACGCCCCATTTCAAGTCGGTGAGCGGCGGGCGGATCGAATGATCGTTGACGTTCATAACGTATAGTTGAGGGGGCGCCTCAGGCTTGTGGGCGATCAGGATGACTGACTTTTTATCAGGTGAGAGCGGGCCGATCGAGTAAAGACCCATTCCCTGAGTTAGCTTTTGAATCTTGAATGGTTCGGGTCTCTTCTCCTCTTTCTTCTCCTCTTTTGTCTTGGGTTCTTGTTGTGTTCTCACGGATACCGAGCTGAGGAAAAAAACAAGGACTAAAAGAATCGGTGCGCGCATCAATCTCCCGTGAAGGAAGGCACGGTTAATTATGAAGAACAATCTCATCACTATCTGGTCACCAAGTGGAGCTGAAGCGAAAGCATCCTAGCACGGAGCTCGGTGGTGACACAGCCGCTCGAGAAATTAGAAGTCGTTCCCCGAGGGCGGAGCCCATCGGCACAGCAGGGCGGCATAGCCGCTTGAGAAATTAGAAGTCGTTCCCCGAGGGCGGAGCCCATCGGCACAGAGGGCGGCACAGCCGCTCGAGAAATTAGAAGTCGTTCCCCGAGGGCGGAGCCCATCGGCACAGCAGGGCGGCATAGCCGCTTGAGAAGTGATAGGTCGCGTCCCCGAGGGCGGAGCCCATCGGCACAGCAGGGCGGCATAGCCGCTTGAGAAGTGATAGGTCGTTCCCCCGAGGGCGGAGCCCGTCGGCACAGAGGACGGCATAGCCGCTTGAGAGGTGAGAGGTCGTTCCCCCGAGGGCGGAGCCCATCGGCACAGAGGGCGGCATAGCCGCTTGAGAAGTGATAGGTCGCGTCCCCGAGGGCGGAGCCCATCGGCACAGAGGGCGGCATAGCCGCTTGAGAAGTGAGAGGTCGTTCCCCCGAGGGCGGAGC
>JBASRM010000265.1:0-1797 GCA_049273835.1 Blastocatellia bacterium
CATCAGTATGCGCCGGGCAAGCTTCAGGCCTTCGCGGGTATTCGTGTGATAGGGCCCAACCTGTGCCCGAGCGAGGGCTGAAAGCGGAATCTCTTCCGCAGAATCGTGAAAAAGCACGACCCGAAGACTGTCTCCAGGGTACTGAGTGCGGATCAGATGAGTGAGCGCAAGCGCGACTCGCTTGGCGGGCGTGAATCGATCTTCGCCGTACAGAATCATCGAATGGGAACAGTCGAGCATCAAAACCGTTGCGCACGAACTCTGATACTCGGTCTGATGCACCATCAGGTCGGCGTACTCGAGATTAATCGGGACACCGAGCCCTTCGCGTTGGATCGCCGAGCGAAGCGTCGCATTCACGTCCAGGTTCAGGGTGTCGCCGAACTCGTAGCGCCTGGGCGCCTCGCTAGCCTCGATTCCGGTAGACAGGTGATTGGTATCGTGACGGCCGAGCGATGATTTGCCGAGCGAGGCAATCAATTCCTTCAGCGTTCTGAATCCGAGGAAATCGAGACTCTTGTCGGTCAGCTCGAACTTCACAGAGCGCTCGGTGGGGTTTGAGGTCCGGCCAGGCTGGGAGGTAAATCCGGGCTCTTGTTGTTGAGAAGGCGACTCACCGCTGATTGTGATGTAGCCCTCTTCGATCAGGCGCTCGATCAGTCGATCAATCAGCTCGGCCATCGCCTCAACCTTCAGGTTGCCTTGTTCGTCAGCTAGCTGGTCGAGTTCTTCTTCTGAGAGCAAGCCTTCTTCCATCAACGCGCGCATGATTGCTTCGCGTAGCGCATCGAGGGTTTGATCGCGATCGTCCCAGTATCTGGAATACTGGCTGTCGAATCCGCTTTGAAGCAGAAAGTCGGCGAGTCGGTCGAGCAGATCTTCAAGGCTGAGCGACTGCCAATCTATGCCGTCCCATTTTGAATACTTCGTGAAGGCCATGATGCGTGATTCGCAGGGCGTGATGCGTTATTCGTGATTCGTGATCCCTATCCGTGGATTTCATCGCGCATAGCGCATCACGAATCAGGTCATCCTCTCTTCGGTCGAAGGCTTCCTACAGTAAAGCTGGGAGGAGCTTCAATCGTGGTCTCCCCGGCGACCGTAACCGGCATGTGCGGCGGCAGGTTGGACTGGTTGCCGCTCGGACTGCCATCCGCTTGGGCGTCTTCGAGGGCAAGAATTTCCCCGGCATTGAAGAGATAGGTGCGCAGCGTCTCGTCGAACTTTCCGTCTCGGCGACGAATCCATTCCAGCAGCATCGACGCGTGTTCTTTCTCTTCGTCGCGATTGTGCTCAAGAATGCCTCGAAGATCGTTGTCGTGGGTCAAATCCATTCGCTGGCCATACCAGTCGATCGCTTCCAGTTCTTCCATAAGCGACTGGATGGCGCGTGCCATGTCCTGCGTTTCGGGTTTCAACAACTCGTATGGTCCGTGCCAGGCGATTGGCATTTTATAGTTGCTCCTTTCTCGGTCCAGCCTGATATCAGTTTATTTTTCTCGACCGGCTGAAGCTATCGTAGCTCTGGCCGCGCGCCTCGGGTTTTGCAGCGGCGTAACCTCGCTCTTCGCTACGGCTTATCTTCTTGTGCGCGTGCAAACCTTCCAGAATCAGCTCGCAGACGGCTACCGTTGCCTGGGGATCGGATCTGTCGGCCAGCCCCGACTGCGCAGATGCTGCAAGCAAGCCGTTTACGTGACGGAAACTCTTCAGGCAAAGCTCGGCGCTGTCGGTCTCGCTCACTCGGATCGCGTTTCCGTCGTTGAACCATGTGATGACCTCCGAACAGTCTATATG
>JBASRM010000076.1:0-4079 GCA_049273835.1 Blastocatellia bacterium
GCAGTTGACGATCGAGTTGATCGCGCCGATAGCGATGGAGAAGGGATTGAGGTTCGCGATCCGGGAAGGCGGACGAACGGTGGGAGCGGGGACGGTCTCCGAGGTAATCGAGTAGAGAAGTCGGACCAGCTGAAGTGGAAGCCTTCAGTTAGTTCTGGATCCGAGTGATGAGCCGCACAAAAGGAAGAAGCGGGTAAGTAAACGACAGACTGAAGTATGCCGGACGCCGGGATTGAGGGGTTATGCCAAGAGATAACATCACGCTGCAATGTACCGAGTGCAAGAACCGGAATTACGTTACGACAAAGAACAAGAAGAAGACGCCGGATCGCCTCGAGTTTAAAAAGTTCTGCAGGAAGTGCAGGTGTCACCGTCCTCATAAAGAGACCAAGTGAGAGGATTGCGATTTCCGATTTGCGGAGCATTTGATTCTGTTCAATTGGAAATCGACAATCGACAATCGGTGCAGGGGTATAGTGTTAGCGGCTAGCACGGCGGTCTCCAAAACCGTAAGGCCGGGTTCGAATCCTGGTACCCCTGCCACAACAGTTAGGGCTCGGCAACCGGGTGGAAGAGGCGAGGTAGAGTCATGAGTCGAGTCACAGAGTTGACGGAAGACGAAGAACACGTGAGCGAGGAGCCAGTTCGGCGCGGTCGAGATGACGACGGCGGCGGGCC
Organism: Blastocatellia bacterium; assembly: GCA_049273835.1. GTDB lineage: Bacteria > Acidobacteriota > Blastocatellia > UBA7656 > UBA7656 > Onstottus_A. The sequence continues at coordinate 679 of JBASRM010000076.1, forward strand.
GTTGAAGCTGCCGAAGCTATCGTTTGGAGCGCGCATTCGCGAGTTCTATCACGCAGTCAAGCTCGAGATGAGTAAGACTACGTGGCCCACGCGCGCCGAGGTCTGGGCCACTACGGTTGTCGTTTTCCTTGCCGTGTTGTTTTTCGGTTTCTACTTGTGGGGGGTCGACGTTCTGGTCACGGCGGGGTTTGAACAGTTGGAGAAGGCGATAAGGTAGGCCAAGGCTTATGCCGAGAAACTGGTACATCATTCACACATATTCAGGGTACGAAAAGAAGGTGAAGGAGTCCCTGCAATCGCGAATTCAGGCCTACGATATGGCTGATCAAATAACCCAGGTGCTCGTCCCGACCGAAACAGTGGTGGAGATGCGCGGATCGAAGCGCGTGGAGACTTCTCGGATGTTTTTCCCGGGTTACGTGCTGGTCGAAATCGAAACCGATGAGAAAGGTGAAGTAGGCGAAAAGGTCTGGCACATAATCAAGTCCACTCCAAAAGTGACCGGCTTCGTTGGAGGGCAGAAACCCACGCCGCTTACGCCGGAAGAAGTCGATCAGATCGTGCACCACGTAACCGAAGCGGCTGAGAAACCGAAGCCGAAGCATACCTTCCAGCACGGCGAGCACGTTCGAATTTTGTCTGGTCCATTCAGCGGATTCACGGGACAGGTCGAGGAGATCAACCCGGACAAGGGCGTGCTCAAAGTAATGGTGACAATCTTCGGGCGTTCGACGCCTGTTGAATTGAACTTTTTGGACGTCGAGAAGTTGACGTTCTCGGAAGAAGAATAGCGGTTTCTAGTTTCTGGTTTGTGGTTTCTTGTTCGAATGCCAGCGAGGAACCAAACCAAGAAACAAGAAACTAGAAACCTGATTGAGGGGAGAGCTCGCGTCAAAGGTTGACGCTGGCTCGCAAAGGACCCAAATATGGCTAAGAAAATAACTGCGTATATTAAGCTTCAAGTCCCGGCCGGAAAGGCTAATCCGGCGCCTCCTATCGGTCCCGCGCTTGGTCAGCATGGCGTAAACATCATGGAGTTTTGCAAGGCGTTCAATGCCAAGACCGCGAACGCCGGCGATATGACGATTCCGGTAGTGATTACGGTCTACGCGGATCGCTCGTTTACGTTCATCACCAAGACGCCGCCGGCCGCCGATCTACTCAAGAAGGCGGCAGGGATCGAAAAGGGATCGGCCCGGCCAAACCGCGATAAGATTGGACGGGTTACTCGCAAGCAGATCGAAGAGATTGCCCGCACTAAAATGCCGGATCTGAACACTACTTCAGTCGAGTCGGCGATGCGGACGATTGAAGGAACGGCCCGCAACATGGGACTCGAGGTCGTCGACTAGCGTCGACAGGCTGTCCCGTCCGTTTAGCCCAGTTCGGGTCTAACGAGCTTGTTGCAGATGCCCTTTTCAAGGCGAAGCTGGGTGCGGGACGCATAAAGGGAGTGGTAGAGCCTTGAGCTCGCCACGTTAACCACCTGGGAGAAAAATTATGGCAGGAAAAAAATATCGCCAAGCTGCCGAGCAGATCGATCGCAATAAAGCTTACTCGATCGATGAAGCAGTTGAGCTTACCAAAAAAGTAGCTTACGCAAAGTTCGACGAGACAGTTGAGCTTGGGATGACGCTTGGAGTTGATCCACGCAAAGCCGATCAACTGGTCCGGGGCACGGTGGTGCTTCCGCACGGGCTCGGAAAATCGAAACGCGTTATCGTTATTTGTTCGGCGGAAAAGGTTCAGGAAGCGCGCGACGCCGGGGCAGATGAGGTCGGGGGTGACGACATCGTGGCCCGCATCAAAGGCGGGTGGGTTGATTTCGATGCATTGATCGCCACACCAGACATGATGAGATCTGTCGGCCAGCTCGGCAAAATCCTCGGACCTCGGGGGCTGATGCCGAATCCGAAGACCGGAACCGTCACTGCCGATGTCGAACGCGCGGTGCGCGAAACCAAGGCCGGAAAGATCGAGTTTAGGGTCGATAAGACTGGCGTGATCCATGCGCCGGTCGGCAAAGTCAGCTTTGACCAGCAGCGCCTCGCAGAGAACACGAAAACGCTGATCGATGCGATTATGCGAGCAAAGCCTTCGGCTGCAAAGGGTAAATACGTAAAGAACGCAACGATCTCTTCGACCATGGGTCCGGGGATCAAGCTGAACACCGCGGAATTTTAGATTTTGGATTTTGGACTTTGGATTACGCCTTACGTCGCTGTTAATCCAAAATCGACAATCCAAAATCCAAAATCGCTAGGGGTTGAATCGTGAAGACAAGACTGCAAAAAGAAAAAGAGATCGAAGTGCTTCATCATGAGTTTAAGGACTCGCCCAATGCGCTTCTGGTTGGCTTTCAAGGAATCAAGGTGGGCGACGACGAGAGGCTTCGGCGCGAACTTCGTCAAGCGAATGTTTCCTACCGCGTGGTGAAGAACACGCTGGCGATTCGAGCCGCCGATGGAACTCCCATTGAGCAGGTGAAGGACCAGTTCGCGGGAGCCACCGCCGTGGCCCTATCAAAGACCGACCCGGTAGCGCTTGCGAAACTGCTGTCAAAGTGGGCAAAAGAGTCGCCGGTTTTCTCGTTCAAGGCTGCGGTCGTTGAAGGCCGAGCAATCGACGTCAAAGATATCGAGTCACTTTCGAACCTGCCGTCTAAGGAAGAGTTGATCTCGAAAGTCATGTTTGTGATCAACAGCAGCGCGCAGAGGCTGGCGGTCGCGACCGCCGGAGTTGCCAGGAATCTGACGATCGTGCTGGACCAGGTTCGCGCTCAAAAAGAAGCGCAGGGATAGGATAGGCGGATTGTGGTGACGAGATGGGGTTCAACCGCATTTCGAATCAGGCAATCCGAAATCGAGCGCGGGCTTGTGGAGGCTCGAGTTCGATTGTCGCAATTACTCATGGCCGCTTTGTAAGGTGTCAGTGGAGCGGTTTGGACGGGCTGGCGAAGCCGGGGTGCACCGGCGTTGCCGCCGGCGAATGCTGAGGCTCAGCTTTGCCTCTGCAAGCAAGGACGGAATCAGGAGGAGACGAAAGTCATGTCAGAGAAGCTTGAAGGAATAGTAAACCAGATAAAAGATCTCAGTCTCTTGGAAGCATCTCAGTTGGTGAAGATGATGGAAGAGACGTTTGGCGTTTCTGCTGCCGCTGCCGCAGTGGCCGCCGCTCCGGCTGCCGGCGCAGGCGCGGCTGCGGCGCCCGCGGTCGAGGAGAAGGATGAGTTCGACGTGATCCTGACAGGGATGGCCGACCCCGCCAAGAAAATCGGGATCATCAAGGTCGTGCGTGAGATCACAGCGCTGGGCTTGAAGGAAGCCAAGGACCTGGTCGAGGGCGCTCCGAAAGCGGTGAAAGAGGGTGCGCCCAAAGAAGAGGCTGAGGCGTTGAAAAAG
>JBASRM010000289.1:0-3462 GCA_049273835.1 Blastocatellia bacterium
GATCAGGGTAGGCTTTCCCCGACGCTAACGCAACAACATGCAGACCGAACGCGAACTTAGACAGCAAATAGTCGAAGTAGGCCGGCGTATCTACGAGCAAGGCTTCATCGCCGCTTCCGACGGCAACGTCAGCGCGAGGCTCGCGGATGGAACGATACTCACAACGCCCACGATGGTCTGCAAAGGGCGTATGAGCGAAGACATGCTTGTGCTGGTCGATATCAACGGAAACAAGCTGCGGCGCGACGAACGTAATCCTTCGTCCGAGTTCTCGATGCACAGGACGATATATCAATTGCGGCCGGACGTTCATGCGGTCGTTCACGCGCATCCGCCGTTTGGGACCGGCTTCGCAGTAGCCAATGTCCCACTCGATAAGCCGCTGTTGTCTGAGGTAATCTTGACACTTGGCTGTGTGCCGCTGACCGGTTACGGCACGCCCTCGACGGAGGAATTGCCACGATCGCTGGCGCCGTTCATACCGCATCACGACGCGTTGTTGTTGGCCAACCATGGCGCGGTCGCCTATGGACCGGATCTCGAGACGGCCTACGCGCGAATGGAAACGCTCGAGCACTTTGCAAAGATAACGCTGGTGGCGCGGTTGGTTGGAAGACCTCACGAGCTGCCGGCGGAGGCAATCGAGAAGCTTCTGGATGTACGCGAGCGCGCCGGCTATATGCCACCCGAGTCACGAGGCTGTCAAGCGTGCGGCTTCTCGCAGGGACACGCCTCTACCTGTGCGGTTGGAAGCGCGACTCAGTCTTACGGGTCGAACGGAGATGACACCGTGACGCTGAGCCGCAAGGAGTTGACTGCGCTCATAACCGAAGCGGCGCGGCTGGTTGCACGAGAAATGAAGCAATAGAAATTTTGGATTTTAGATTGAATCCGCGAATCAAGACGACGGTGCGGTCAATCCAAAATCTAAACGAGGAGATTCTATGGAAGCGCTTGGAATGATCGAGACGAAGGGACTTGTTGCGATGATCGAGGCCGCCGACGCGATGGTCAAGGCGGCCAACGTGACGTTGATCGGGTATGAAAAAATCGGCGCCGGGCTGGTTACCGCAATCGTGCGTGGGGACGTGGCCGCGGTAAAAGCGGCTACAGATGCCGGCGCCGCGGCTGCCCGGCGCGTCGGCGAACTGGTGAGCGTGCACGTCATCCCCCGGCCGCACTCCGCGGTAGATGAGAACATGCCGGTCACCTATGACTCGCGCGAGAAATGAGGGATCACGCGTAAATGGGTGACGGATCGAGCAGCACGCCTCACGTTGCACACATAGTCAAGCTATGATTCTTGCTCGCATAGTCGGGACCGTAGTGGCCACGCGGAAGGACGATCGCCTTCATGGGCGGAAGCTTCTCGTGGCGCGGCTGGTTGGTGTGGATGGCGAAGATGAGAAAGGTCATCTCGTCGCGGTGGACACCGTAGGCGCGGGCATTCATGAAGTCGTCTTGATAGTGCAGGGTAGCTCGGCGCGAATGGCCTTTGGGTGCAAGGAGTGCCCGATTGATGCAGCCGTCGTTGGCATAGTCGATACTGTGGAAGTCAGTCAATGAATGGTGGCCGGCCACCGATCACCGGCCACCGGCCACCGAATTCAATGAACACCATCCGAGTAGCTCTCGCCCAGATCAATTCGACCGTTGGGGATCTCACCGGCAACACCGAGTTGATGCTCGATTACGTCAATCGTGCGAAAACGATGGGCGCCGACCTCGTCGCATTCCCCGAACTTGCGCTTACCGGCTACCCGCCCGAGGACTTGCTCTTAAAGCCCCACTTCGTCCGCGACAATCTTGAAGCGCTCGAAAGAATCGTCGCCGCGACAAAAGACTTGATCGTGATCCTCGGCTTTATTGATACCGACGGCTCGGATATCTACAACGCTGCGGCAGTCATCGCCGGCGGAAAGCTTGTTAATGCGTATCATAAAAACTTTCTTCCCAACTATGGGGTCTTCGATGAGGAACGTTATTTCCAGAGGGGCACTGTATGCCCGGTGTTTTCGGTCGGTGAAGCGCGCATCGGCGTGAACATCTGTGAAGACATCTGGTATCCCGGAGGCCCAACAAAGTTGCAAGCCCTGGTCGGAGACGCTCATCTGATCGTAAATATCTCTTCCTCACCTTACCACGCGCGCAAGATATTCGACCGCGAACGCATGTTGTGCACTCGAGCCGAAGACAACGCGGTCGCGCTGGCGTACTGCAATCTGATCGGCGGACAGGATGAATTGGTCTTTGATGGTAATAGCGTAATCATCAATGAAGACGGACGCGTGATCGCGCGAGCCCGCGGGTTCGAAGAAGATCTGATCGTCGCCGATATCGACATCGAACGAGTGTTTTCCGAGCGTTTGCATGACCCGCGGCGTCGCCGCGAGAAGCTGCAGATCACTGCTGACGGCTTGCTGTACGCTATCGACCTTGATTACGCCGGAGGCTCATCTCGGGAGAAGCCGCCCATTCCGCCACGGGTCGATCGCAGGCTCACCGATGCGGAAGAGATCTATACCGCGCTGGTGATCGGTACGCGGGATTACATTCGAAAGAATGGTTTCGACAAGGTCTATCTTGGGCTGTCGGGCGGAATTGACTCGGCGCTAACCGCGGTGATTGCGGCCGATGCGATTGGCGCGGACGGCGTCAATGCGGTGTTCATGCCCACCCGTTACTCGTCTTCTGAGTCCGAGCGCGACGCCCGTCAGCTTGCTGCAAACCTCGGCATTCATTATAAAGTCATCGAGATCGACGACACCTTCGGAGATTATCTCCTTATGATGGCGCCTTCGTTCAATGGACTGGCTGAGGACATCACCGAAGAGAATCTGCAGGCTCGGATTCGCGGCAACATTTTGATGGCGCTATCAAACAAGTTTCACGGGCTGGTTCTGTCGACCGGCAACAAGAGCGAGATGAGCGTCGGCTATTCGACGCTGTACGGTGACATGGTGGGCGGATTCGCGGTGTTGAAAGATGTCCCGAAGACGCTGGTCTATGAGCTTTCTCAGTTTGTGAATGATCGTAGCCCACAGAAGGTTATCCCGGAGTATGTGATCGCGCGCCCGCCGTCTGCGGAGCTGCGGCCAGATCAGAAGGACCAGGACACGCTCCCCCCTTACGAGGTCCTCGACGCGATTCTAGAGGCTTACATCGAAAAGGACATGAGCGCTGAAGCAATCTCCAACTCCGGGTTTCCGATGGAAACCGTTCGGTGGGTCGTGAATCGAGTGGATGCCGCCGAGTACAAGCGACGCCAGTCGCCCCCGGGGATAAAGATCACTCCGCGGGCCTTTGGTCGCGACCGTCGCATGCCGATAACGAACAAGTACCACAAATGAACGTCTCGAATCGCTCCTCAGCAACATGAAAAGATAGAGGTTGTCAAAGAATTGAGGGGGCCGAATCACGCCCCCTCGCAAGAAAAAAAGCGTTCGGTGAGCGGTATCACAT
>JBASRM010000290.1:0-3947 GCA_049273835.1 Blastocatellia bacterium
TTCCCAGGGCTCGCAGACTCGCCCTGGGCAGATTCTAATGAAACGCCGCGGCCGATGGCGATCACGTAGTCGCTCATTGCGGCAGCTCTTCGCCGGCCTGCTCGGCCGCCATGTACGCGGCGTACCAGTCGGGCCAGTTCTCGTCGCGCTGGCCCCCGGTGCGCTTCTCGTGCTCGCCGTGGGCGGCCTCCGCCCGCCGAAATGCGCTCGCCAGATCGTTCACCGACGCGAAGGTCGTCGCCGCGGGGTCGATGCGACCAGCCAGCCGCGTCGTGATCTCCTGGAACAGCCAACCGTTGCCGTCCGGATCGTTGAACGAGGCGAACGAGCGGTAGCTGCTATGCGCGGGATCCGGACCGCTGACCCGGAGCCGCCCAAACAGGTAGGGCTGATCCGTGCCGGCGTACACGCCAGCGGCGTCGTGGAACACCTCGCTGATCTCGACGCCGCGACCGAGCAGCTCGGCGCGGGCAGCCGAAATGTCGGAGACGATCAGGTACAGGCCCTGAGCGGAGCCGGGCGCCGCGGCGGTGACGTTCTTGCCGAAGATGACCGAGCACCCGGAGCCAGGCGGCGTGAACTGGAGGACTCGGAAGTCGTCACCGCCGGCGAAGTCGGCGTCCAGCCGCCACCCGAGCCTCCCGTAGAACTCCTTCGCGCGGTCAACATCCGAGACGGGGATGACGACGATCTCGAGCTTCATGTCGACTCTGGCGCCGCTCGCGTCTTTAGCGTCGTTACTAGGGATTTCATTCTTCAGATTTGCCATGTTTGTTCCTCCTATTGGTTCACCTACATCGAAAGTCAGATTTGTTGAATGCGAGCATCAACCCGGGTATTCGCTCGGTAATCCTAGGTGCTGAGCATCATCAAAAGCGACGCTGAAGACTAGATTGCGAGGATCATCTTCAACCACGTATACCGGCCAAGTCACAAGGTACTTTCCGGTAATAATCCCGTGCTTATAAACCAGCGGGAGACGACGCTCCATCGCGCTCCGGAGTCCGCGGTTGTCGGCATGTTTGATGTCGGTTCCGCGGTAACGGTACCGTAGGAGTCCATCGGCTCCGAACGAATCATCGTAGGGTCCGGGTGGAGCCGTCGTGATTGAGAGGGGGACCTCAGTCATAACCAGAGGCTTGAAGATTCCTTGCGGCCCAAGAAGCGGTACGCGCACCCCGTCGATCCTGAATCCTTCGGCCAAAAGAGTCCGGGGAAGGACGTCGCCGTGCCGAGAGGTTTAGTCCCCCAGCGACTCGAAGGCAGCCATCCTGATTCGTGCATCGAGTGCCCTGTCGAACACTGTTACTCCATCGCCAAAGTAGGGCCGGTCCCGCGATTTTGCAATTCACACTAGTCCATCGAGTAGGTAGCTTAGATCCTACTCCTGGTGAATTGCAATTTCGTTGGACCGGCCCAATGCTGGGCTTCGACGCATGGGCGCCTAGGATCGGGGTAACGAGAAGTTCCCCGGACACGTCCAGAGTTGTTGGCGGATTCAGAGTTTGTTCCGAACAAACAGCGGAACAGTGCCCGAGCTGGCAGGAAGCGAAGCTTGAGGCGCCGGTCAGCGTCTCATAGATCTTTCGACTCATCTTGCCCGATTGTGGTGGCCGGGCGATTTGACTCGGAATTACCGGACAGCGCTTCAGATTGTGGATCGATCGATCTGGCAAACTCGGTCGCATGCTGCGAGCAAAGCCACAGAATATGACCTTCCGGCGTTCGGACGCGTCTCAGACCGCCGAAGGGCTTAACAGGAAACGGCAAGCTGTCCAAGAAGTCTCTTAACTCATAGAGTTCTATCAAGCTCAATTGATTTCGCGGATTCCAGCTCCTCCCCAATTCTGGAATCTCCCATTCCTCCAAGCCAGGGATTTCCTTCAATTCCTTAAAGAGTTCTGCTGTGAACTTTAGCTCATTTGCCGCGTGCTCAGCAAAATCGTGAAGCTCCTGGCCGTACTCGCCCGCGAGTTGAGACCCGCTGGGAAGCAGCGCGGCCACCGGTCTCAACCAGCGCAATGCTGTCCGAAGCCAGCTGGCTGCGGTTATTAGGCCAGCTCGTGTGGGCTGGAATTCGCAGGCCCCTTCAGGACCAACGGAGTGCCAGCATGCAGGGTACATGCAATAGAGCTGGAGATGTAGCTTTGCTTTTCTTGTGACCGTTCCTCCGCTCACGGGATAGAGTGCAAAGATAGTTGGGCAGCTTTGCTCCTCGAACTCTTGCTCTAGGTTCCACTCCTGTACGAACGTTAGCTGGATAAACTGACGAGCTTCCAGCATCTCATCCGTAAAATGAGTTCTTGTCATTTCCCCTTCGGCATGCACCGCCTTCAAAATCTCTTGAAGTTTGTCGGCATCCCGCCCTGGAGCTCGGCTCAAACCAAGGAGCAACGAATCAATGTCATGCTTCGTGCGACAGCGCGTGCAGCGGATTTGGTATTCCGCTTCAATATCTCGCTCTTCAGGCCAGCGAAGCGCCTCAAGATCCTTCAGATTGAATTCGTAGTCACACGCCGATCCGTCCCTCCGCCGACCGGGGCACGGAGCTAGTCGGTCGAACTCCAAACCAGGATAGCGCTTCAGAACGGTGTCCTCGAAACCGTCCGTCAGGAGCGGCAAGAACGTCCACGGCTGTGGACCGCGCACAGCGAAGTCAACAGTTCGCTCAGACTCGGTCGCTACGACTAATGCTAGATGGCGCGGTTCCGGTCGGCTATCTCCGAAAACAACACCGCGCAACCAGTGGAGGCCAAGAGTGAACCGGTGGCAGCGCGCAATAAACCACGTAGGAATCCCAGGGTGGACGCTTTTGAGCCGGTAGCGTAGGCGTACCTCTGGTTGGCCCTCCGCCAATCGCCACCGACTTTCGTAGTCGGGCGGATTCTGTGGAAGCCGTTCCACCACCAAGCATCGATGTTCTTGATCATCAGGGATACGGTATGCTAGATCAAACCTTTCCATCATCCCCAGCAGATGCTGCCGGACGTAACCTTGGATCTCGGGCCAAATCTCCTCCATGCGCGCTCGCTCGAGGATACCCTTTGCGTTCTGGACTTCGACATTTGCTAGAACCTCCCCAACACGGCTCGTTACCCATTGGGGATCTAGCATTACCAAATCAGCGAGCTCGGGAACCTCTTCGTAGTATAGAATTTCTCCGAGTTCGTGGAGCCATCGCGTGAGGATGATTGCGTCGGCATCCTCCAGCCCACACTCGCATATTATTCGGCGGACTTCGCCGACCCCTGCGTACGGACCGCGTTCGCGAAGCGAATGCACCGCCTGTTGCGCTGCTCGCCAGGTCGTTGGCCAACGCAGCCCCATCATAGGGAGATACTTGGCGTTAAATGCAATCTCTCTTTTCAGCTCCTCGATTCCTTCGCCAGTTTCGCTGCTCACCTTGAAGGTACCCACGATCTGTCCGAACTCTGCACGAAGTTCTTTCTCAGGATAATCGCTATGGGGTTGATCGCTATGTGTAGCAATTAGCAAGACTCGAGCCCCCGGAGCTCGATCCCGAATGTTAGTCAACCATTTTCGCAGCTTTCCGGCCTCCCATCCGGAACGAGCACTCCAGCAGAGCAGAAACAATGTCCGTTCGCTAAAGAAAAACTGATGCGTTGCGTGATTGATGTCCTGCCCCGCGAAATCCCAACAATTCAAACCCATTTGGATCTTTTTGTCATCGGGATGATCAAGTTCCAAAGGACCGATCTCTATCCCGACAGTAGCTCCATCACCTTTGCGATTACCTCCTGATGTACGTCCATTAAGGGCCTCATAAAGCCAAGTCTTTCCTACCGCACCTTCACCCACAAGCAGAAGTTTGGACTCCCAAACTTCTTTCGCCCCCGAGTCCGCGGCTCTCAGGTAGCGAAGAATAGCGTCCGTTCCTAATTCGACAACGTCTCCCGGAGGGAACCGAAAACTCTGTGGATCGGAGA
>JBASRM010000079.1:0-23343 GCA_049273835.1 Blastocatellia bacterium
GGGGGGGTAATGCGCGACTCAATGCTCGACGCATCGCGCAAGCGCCGCCGCCCGACTGGGTCAGAGAACCAAGGCGGGCGGCGACGTTTTCAAATTGTTACGGGTTGGTTGCGCGGCGAGGCCGCTCGCGTTGCAAAACGGAGTCGCTCGCGCGAGGCCGCCCCGAGATTCGCCACTCAATTCGCTTGATCGCGACCGTTGCGGTGTCCGCGGTGGAAGCGCTCGAGGTTCGCACGACTGGCTCCAGCTCTTTGATCGTTTCCTGGTCTCCAATTCGCCCGAGAATCTCGATGACCTTTTGGCGGACCTCTTTGCTGCTCGAGCGAATATATGGAAACAGGTCGGCCGGAGTTGTGGTTTCCATCAAATACCCACGCGCCTGGTCGTCTTGATCCGTCTCCAGCTTGCGGACGACGAACTGAATATTAGAAGTGCTGCCCATTCTGTACAGCGCCCAATACTCGGCGAGCTTCACATCGTTGTTCTTCTCGGTAAGCACCAGCCGCGAGATCTGGTCCGTGTAGCGCGGATCTGCTATTCGAGCGAGACCCTCGATGGCATACTGGCGGCGGTCGGCATCATTGTCGGTCATATTCTCGACAAAAGTCTGTTCGGCCTTGTCATCCCCGATGAGAGATAACGCCCAGAGTGCGGCCTCGTCGCGAGCCGGCAAATACGAGAGGCCGCCCCTCACCCTCTCGCCGACTTTCTTGAGCGTTCCCTTCTTTTCCGGGCCCAGACCATACACTGAAAGCAGGGGATCAACCGCAGGCTTGTACTTGAGCATTCCGGCCGCAACCATTGCCTGAGTTCGAACCTTGTGATCTGAGTCACGGAAGAATGGAAGCAAGTGAGGTCCGGCTGACTGATCTCCAATCTTGATAAACGCACGAAGCACCTCCATGCGCATATCCTGATCGGCGTTGAGCGCGTCCGCCAAATGAGGGATCGCCCCCACGCCTCTCAACACGCCGGCCGCGCGAACCGCGGATATTCGAACTTCACGTTCACGATCCCCGCGGGCTGTTTCACCGATGGCGGTGACGATCACCGGATCGACGGTAACATAGGGCTCCACGATCTCGTGATCGCTGGTATCCAGGAAGGGGTTGAATAAACTCCAACCGGCCCGCCGGTTGGTGATGAAGTCTATGTCGTGTTCCGTGTACAGGGCCACCAGCGATCTCACCGCGATGCGGCGCACATCCGCATTTTGATCCTTCAGCGCATCGATCATCTCGGGCAGCGCAGCAAAGTCTTTGATCATCCCGAGCGACTGAAGCGCTTCGGCGCGAACGGCGTGGTCGTCATCTTTGCGCGCCGCGACTGCCAGCGCTTCGACCGCCAGTTGATTGCGGACTCGGCGTTCCCCCAGCTTATGCGCTGCGTCTTGCCGCGTGCCGGGGTTGGGACTCTTGAGATAGGCGAGCAGGGTTTCAAGCGATTGGGTCTCAGCGCGGACCGCAAATACAAATGCCAGAAAGGCGAACAGAAGCGTAGCGATTTGGACGATCATCTTCTTGTTTGAAGGCATGGCAAACTCCCGAGAGAAGAAACTACTTTTCCTGCGGGTGCTTGAACGTTGGGCCTTGAGGGGGAACCTGTCCTTCCGGACACATTGTTGTATTGAGGCGAAATTAAGTCAAGCAGCAAATAGAAGGGAAGGGCGATCCAGTACCGCCTATGATTTCGGCGCCCAGTAGCCCTTGCGCGCTCGAGTCGTCAATCCCTGACGTCCCACGCCTACGCTCAGCTTGCGCCAACGCCCGTCGCGTTTTTGATTGGTGGAGTAATAAGTAAGCGTGTACTGGTTTCTCAGCTCATCCACGATCCCGGTGAACGCACTCTCAAGCTTGTCGCCCTGGGGTGTATGCACGTAACGACCGCCGGTCTGGGAAGCGAACTCCTTCATCTCGCTTTGCCCTCGCCTCAGCACCAGAACCTCGTTTCCGCTGCCCATCCGCAACATGTCGTCGATCAGGTCGATCGTGTAGATCGTTACTCCAAGAGCAAGCGCTCTTTTCATCACCGCATCGAACGACTTGGAACTGGTGGTGTCACAACCGTCGGAAATCAACAAGATTGCCTTTCGTCTCTCCGGGCGCTTCTCCAATGCTGTGATTGCCTCATCCGCGCAGTCGTATAACCGGGTTGAGTCTTCGGCTTTCGCATCCCAGATGTATTCGGTGATGTCGCGTACATCGGAGAACTCCTGAAAGAGCTTGACCTTGTTGTTGAAACCGTAGACCGCAACCTGGTCATTGTCCCTGATGTTGTCCACAAACGAAGCCGCGGCAGCCCGCACCAGGCTGAACTTGTACTGCATGCTCCCGCTCATGTCGATCAGTATGGCCGCTGCAAACGATGCCTCTTCTGCCACAAAATCGCTGATAGCCTGTGCTGCGTTATCCTCAACCACGGTGAAGTCTTTCGCGCTCAGCCCGCGCGCGTATTGTCCCTCCGCATCCGTTACCACCAGGTTTACGACTACCAGATCGGAATGCAGCCGCAGAGGATCATCATCGTTTTGATGGCGTTGTTCCTGTTTTGACTTTTCCTGGGCATTGCACAGCGACTGAACCGGCGCGGAAAAAAGGAGAGATAGTACAACCGCGATGGAAGCGAACGCCAATCTGACTGTGGCGGAGCAGGTTGCTGGCGAGCGCTTGTTTACAATGGGGTGCATCAGTCTGCTTTCTGGTTGTGTCGGATAAAGCGAACCAGGGTGATTATTTCATTGGAGTCAGCGATGACTGTCGCGGACACTACATACCGGGTTTCAGTCTTCATCGCTTTTCTGATGTTTCCTGCCGTTGTGTTGAGCTTATCGATGGCATCCGCGAGCGGCATATTTCCAGGAGGGGCGGTTTTGTTTTCGACTTCGTCGCCTCCGGCGTGGTTAAGCACCTGCTTGGCAAGCTTTTCTATGGTGTGCAGCTTCTTTACGTTCTCGGCCGAAAGCTGATTGTGTTCTGAGTAGCCCCTGGCGATTTCACCGGCGAGGTCTGCCAACTTCTCAACGTTTTCTATGACCTTTTTGTACTCGACCTCCGCTCTCTTGATCGCCATCTTTATGCGCATGTCCTCGGGGAGGTGGCTTGCGTCCTGGTCGTCCGCCGGTATTTTTCCGGATTGCTTGGTTTCCGTTGAGCTCGCGCCCGGGCGATTGGCTTGGGCTGTGACTCCGGGCGCGGATAGAAGGAGAAAAAGCGCCGCCAACCAAAAACCTCTAAACATTGCTGCCTTCTCCACCACAGGTATTAAGCATTTAGGTTTTAACACAATCCAATTGCCAAACTCAATCAGCGGGCTAATCGGGTACAGCACTCTTGCGGCGGGCTGTGCAGGATGTCGTGTGCGGCGGTCGTTGACTTCCGTTCTGAATCTTTATACCTTGCAAATGCGGGGAGGTGAATGATGAAGGTTGGCATTTCTCTTCCACAGTTGGGGCCTCACGCTTCAGCGGAGAATCTGATCAGGGTTGCGCGGCGAGCAGAAGAGCTTTCGTACGATTCGGTGTGGGTGCTCGAACGTCTATTATGGCCGCTTAGCCCGAGGGAACCATATCCGCCTTCGCCCGATGGCAGCCTGCCTGAAGCTTATCAGCAAGTGCTCGATCCGATTGAGACGCTCACCTATGTAGCGGCTCACACGAAACGTGTGCATCTGGGCACCAGCGTTCTGGTGCTGCCCTATCACACGCCGATTCAACTCGCGCGCCGCATCGCCACGCTGGATGTGCTTTCGAATGGCCGCGCGTTGGTGGGAGTCGGAACCGGGTGGTCGCGCGACGAATTTGAAGCGGCGGGAACACCCTTCGAAAGAAGAGGCGCTCGATGCGACGAGTTCCTCCGGGCGATGATCGACCTGTGGACAAAAGACCCGGTTGAGTTCGACGGCGATTTCTATCACATCCCTGAGTCCCGAGTGGGGCCAAAACCGATCCAGAAGCCGCATCCGCCGATCTATGTCGCCGGCTTCGGGCAATACACTTTTGACCGCGCGGTCAGGTTCGCAAACGGCTGGAACCCGGCCGGCGTCCCGAGCTTCGAATGGCTTGAAGGGATGATAAACGAATTTCGCCGGACGGCCGAAGCCGCCGGCCGCAGCAATATGGAAGTTGTGCTGCGCTCCTTCACAATGGTGTTTAAGCAATCGCAAGGTGGTAAACGCAGCCCGATGATGGGCACGCTCGAGGAGATAGGCGAAGACTCTCGCCGTCTTCGCGATATCGGCGTCACTCACCTGATCCAATCGCCGCCCGCCATCGGTTTCGATCCATCGTCCACTGTCGAAGACATGCTAACGGTGATGGAGCAACTGAGAGAGACCTCAAAGTGAAATGCTTCGGCTTGCCGCGGCTCCTGGCTTTCAAGTCGTGTTGCCGCTCTGCCGGGGAGCGGGCGCAGGCCGCACACTCCGATTTTTGATCCTTCACATGGTTTATGTCACTCGATATTGACGACCTCACACACCGTTTCATTGGCGAGCATCGCGTCGCGCGGCTGGCAACTTGCGGCCCCGACCTCAATCCCGTGGTCGTTCCGATCTGTTATGCATTCGATGGCGAACACATCTACACACCAATCGATGAAAAGCCAAAGAGTGTCAGCGACAGCGCCCTGAAACGCCTGCGAAACATAGAGGCCAATCCGCAGGTCGCGCTTGTCATTGACGACTACTCCGAGGACTGGGGTAAGCTGATGTACGTTCTGATAATCGGGGCGGCGGAGATCATCTCGCCCGGTCAGCATTCTTCAGAGCATGCGCGAGCGGTCGGGCTACTGCGGGAGAAATACGTCCAATATCTTTCGATGGCGATTGATAAAAAACCGATCATCAAGATCGTGCCGGCGCGATTCAAACAATGGAGTGGCGCTGATAAGAGCTTCGAAGCATGACCAAAAAGATACGATTCGGCGTGCAGACACCGCCGCAGAACACAACCTGGGAAGAGCTTCGCGGCGCTTTCAGGCTGATCGACTCGCTCGGCTACGACACCGCTTGGGTGTTTGATCATTTCTTCGCAATCCTGAGCGATCCTTCCGGGCCTTGTTTTGAAGGATGGATCTCACTTGCGGCGCTCGCAGCCGAGACCACCCGTGTCGAAGCCGGCGTGCTGGTCACCGGGAACACCTACAGGCATCCAGCTTTGCTTGCGAAGATGGCGGCGACGCTCGACCACACAAGCGGCGGCCGGCTGATCATGGGGCTTGGCGGCGCGTGGTTTGAACTCGAACACGCGGCATACGGGATTCCGTTCTACACGACGGCCGAGCGCATTCATCGCCTCGACGAAGCCGCCGAAATAATCAAACGATTGTGGAGCGAAGAGCGGGTCACCTTTAGTGGACGCTACTACAATCTCAAAGATGCCTTCTGCGAGCCGAAGCCTTTGCAGAAGCCGCGGCCAGCGATCATGATCGGCGGGTCGGGTGAAAAGCTCACTCTGCGAGTCGTGGCAAAACACGCCGACCAGTGGAACACTTTTGGCTCACCCGATGTGTTCAGGCACAAGATCAAAGTTCTGAAAGAACATTGCAATGCAATTGGACGTAGCTTCGATGAGATCGAGGTCTCCTGGGCGGGGGCGGTCCTGGTGACCGATTCGCGCGAAGAGAAGGATGAACTGCTGAGTAAATGGGCGGGAGCGTTCGGGATCACGCCTGAACAGTACGCGATGGGCGCGCTCGTAGGCCCGGTCTCAGAAGTTCGTGACCGGATCAGTCAATTCATCGAAGCCGGGGTCAGTCACTTCATCGGGATCGCAAACGCGCCGTTCAATCACAACTCCATTCGAAGGTTCGCCGAGGAAGTGATCCCGGCGTTTCGAAGTATTTAGTGAACGCAAAAGCAGCCAACCCGGTCAGGCGTCGCACAAAGAGAGATGCCGGCAGCTCTCCAGGAAACTGTGATCCGCAAAGTGTCGATGACCCACAGTGATTCGGTGGTTATCTAACAAATGCAAACGCTGACAGTCACTCCCTCGATTGTGTTTGCTGAAGCCCTCGCCGCCGCGAGTGACGGCGAGATCACGACGGAGATCGCCCGTGCGCTCATTCGCGCGAGGGAAGGCGAGGACCTCAACTCCTTGCTGAAGGTCGCGGCTGAGTTGCGCGATCGGATAAAGGGCCGGCGAATCACCTACTCAAAAAAAGTTTTTATCCCGCTGACGAACCTATGCCGTGACTATTGCGGCTACTGCACGTTTCGCAAAGATCCGGGCCAACCTGGCGCGCAGACGATGAATCCCGACGAGGTACTTGCCGTGGCGGAAGCCGGCGCGCGGCTCGGTTGCAAAGAAGCGCTGTTCAGCCTCGGAGATCGCCCCGAAGCAATCTTTCCCGAGATGCGCGAGACGCTTATGCATCTCGGTCATCGAACCACGCTGTCATATCTCGCCGAGATGTGCGAACTGGTACTCAATGAAACTGGTTTACTGCCGCACGCGAATCCGGGATTAATGGGGCGCAAAGACCTCGAGACACTTCGCCAATTCAATCCGAGCATGGGGCTGATGCTTGAAAGCACGAGTGAGCGGTTGACGCTTCCGGGCATGGCTCACGACAACGCGCCCGACAAGCCGCCGTCGCTTCGGCTCAAGACAATTGAAGAAGCAGGACGGTTAAAGATTCCTTTTACCACCGGCATCCTGATCGGCATCGGAGAGACTGTGGACGAGCGAGTGGATTCGCTATTTGCAATTCGCGAGCTGCACAGACGCTATGGCCATATTCAAGAAGTGATCATCCAAAACTTTCGCGCGAAACCCGAGATCCCGATGCGGGACCACCCCGAGCCCAGCCGGACGGATCACGCCCGGACGCTTGCAGTCGCGCGGCTGGTGCTACGCGAGATGAACGTTCAGGCGCCGCCGAATCTCTCGGATGACGATTATCCTTTTTTATTGAGAGCTGGTTTGAATGATTGGGGTGGGATATCACCGTTGACGCCCGACTTCATCAATCCCGAGAAACCCTGGCCGCACATCGAGAGACTCGCCGAGCGAACCGGGGCCGAAGGATTCGATCTTACGGAGCGGTTGAGCGTTTACCCGGAGTATGTATTTCGGGATGAGTTCAGTGACGAGGCGCTTCGTACACGCGTGCGAAAGCAGGCTGACGATCAGGGATACGCAAACATCAGCGCGATGGGGACTTAGCGGCGACATTAGTTCATCATAGGAGACACGATGACGTGGCTATACCTGGTTCTTGCAATCCTGCTCGAAGTGTCGGGCACGACCTGCATGAAGCTGTCTGATGGCTTCACAAAGGTGGTGCCCTCGATCTTGTTGTTTGTGTTCTACACCCTGAGCTTCGGAATGCTCACACTGGCGCTCAAGCGACTCGACGTAAGCGTGGCGTACGCCGTTTGGTCCGGTGTGGGGACAGCTTTGATCGCGACTATCGGAGTGCTCTGGTTCAAGGAGCCGCTGACGGCGCTGAAGCTCATCTCGCTTGCTTTGATCATCGTTGGCGTAGTTGCCTTGAATCTTGCCGGTGGTGCGCATTGATTTAAGTAACTGGCGACCTATGAACATGACACCTACCGTAGAAGCTGCCTCCGCGATCGCCGCTGAGCTCGCGCAGATCGGAAAGGCGTTTTACGCTCGCGGGTGGGCGCTCGGCGCGAGCGGCAACCTCAGCGCGGTCCTCAGCCGCGACCCTCTGCGCCTTGCGATAACCTCCAGCAGCGTCGACAAGGGTGAACTGTCTGCCGATCACATTCTGCAAGTCGATGACAACGGAATCGTTGTTCAAGGCGCCGGCCGCCCCTCGGCTGAGACCTTGTTACATCTTGCCGTCACGAGGCTTCGCGGCGCGGGGGCGGTGTTGCACACCCATTCGGTTTGGAGCAATATTCTTTCCGGCGCGTACTGGAAGGACCGCGGTTTGAGCATCGAAGGCTTCGAGATGCTTAAAGGGCTTGAAGGGGTCTCGACTCACGAGCATCGCGAGTGGCTGCCCATCATTGAGAACTCACAGGATATGACCCGGCTCGCCAGGTTGGTGGAAGAAACGCTGACCCGGCATCCCGAAGCACACGCGTTTCTGTTGCTCCGGCACGGGCTGTATACCTGGGGCAAGGACCTTCCGGAAGCGAAGCGTCACGTCGAGATTCTGGAGTTCCTGTTGGAAGTCTCGGGTCGAGTTTATTGCGCGGCAAGATGAAACTGGGTCTTGGAGGAATTTGGAGGAATTAAGGAATGGCAATCATTACAATTCCAGACGAGAATCGAACACTAAACGAACAATCAGCAATCACCGAATATCTTGCCGGGATCGGGATCGACTATGAGCGGTGGGACTCATCGCACTCGGTGGCATCGATTTCACCCGCGGAAGAGATACTTGCCGCTTACTCGGACGAGATCGAGAAGCTCAAACTACGGGGGGGCTATGTTACGGCCGATGTGATCGATGTGAACCCGCTCACACCGGGTCTTGAAGCGATGCTTGCGAAGTTCAACCGCGAACACTGGCACGAGGAGGACGAAGTCAGGTACATCATCCACGGGCGAGGCGTGTTTCACATCCATCCGCCCGATAGCCTGGTCGTCGCCATCGAAGTAGAAGCCGGTGATCTTATCCGTGTCCCGCGGGGCACGCGGCACTGGTTCAATCTGTGCGAGACGCGCCAGATCAGAGCGATACGTTTGTTTCAAGATCCCGCCGGCTGGGCGCCCAGTTACACTGAAAGCGGAGTCGATGCCGGCTATCAGCCGTTGTGTCTGGGCGCTTCGTATTTTCCAATACAAAACGCCGTGGGATAAGCCCAGCCAAGCCGGGAGTGCGCTTCAGAACACCCACACCTCATCGTGACGCCGCATTTCCAAAAGCCTATAACGTCGATACTTCTCGACATCGAAGGCACCACGACCCCGATTGATTTCGTTTACCACACACTCTTCCCCTACGCGCGTTCACACATCAAAGACTATCTTGCAGCCCATCAGGACTCGGCGGAACTGCGGTCAGACATCGCTCTGCTGATTGAAGAGAATGCCGAAGACGTGCGTCGCGGCCTTGATCCGCCGTTACTCGAGGGGTCGGTCGAGAGAGTCACGCCCGGCGATGTCGTCAGTTATATCCATTGGCTGATGGATCGCGACCGAAAGTCGACGCCGTTAAAATCGGTCCAGGGCAAGATCTGGTATGAGGGATATCACCGGGGCGATCTTCGTAGCCAGGTGTTCGAGGACGTGCCGCGAGCGTTCGGGCGATGGCGAAACCAACAAAAAGAGATTGACATCTACTCGTCCGGCAGTGTGCTGGCCCAGAAGCTGCTTTTTTCGTATACCGAAGCCGGTGATCTAGCGCATCTTATCGGTAACTACTTCGACACAAACATCGGGGCAAAGCGGGACGCGGATAGTTATGGCATCATCGCTCGAAACCTAAACCGAATGCCGGGGGAGATAGTTTTTGTATCGGATATAGTTGCCGAGCTTGACGCCGCTGCAGCAGCGGGACTCGAGGCGGTACTGTGTGTGCGGCAGGGCAACGATCCTCAAACGGCGTCGTTCAGCGGGACGGTGATCACCAGCTTCGACGAGCTTTTCCCATAAGAATCTAGAACGTGCGTGGCGATCGGGCGCCCTACGTTAGGAGGGCGATGTTTCTAGTGGCTATGCCCAAAACGACGTGTTAGATTTCACGAAGAGTTGATTCAGAGCTTTGGATAGCGCCTATGAAGAGACTGACTGCCAAGCTCAAAGAATTCTGCCGCAAACAGGAACTCGTCCGCCTGGCATATCTTGATCACGGGCACCCCCGAGTTGTACCGGTGTGGTTCGTTACCATCGGACGCGACTACTACATAGGGACTTATGCCAACAGTCCGAAATGGAAGGCGATCCGGCGCAAACCGCAGGTCGGGTGGGTGATCGACGGCGGAAGGCAGGGCCACTACAAAGGTGCGTCGTGGTTTGGCAAGGCCGAAGAGATAACCGATAAGAAGCTTCGAGCTAAGATCTATCAATCGCTCGGCGAGAAATACTTCGGCAGGGCGGACCATCCAAAACACATCGAGATTTGGGGCGAGGTCGATGATCCTTCGGCAATCTACATCCGGCTGAAACCTGAGGATGGCTTCTGGTGGGAATATTGAGATGAGTGTTCTTAACGAAATTCAGTGGGATGAGCCCGGCAGACTCGACGCGCTGCTTGAGTTGATCGATCCCGCGGTGGCTGGTGTTCTCGACAGAGCACTCAACGGAAAAGAGCTTGGCTTTGACGACGGGCTGATGCTTGCGCGAACGCGCGGGGCTGAGTTGGAGGCGTTGGTGCTCACAGCCGATCGGATCAGGCGCAGCCGGGTTGGGGACGTGATCACCTATGTCGTAAATCGCAACATCAACTTCACAAACATCTGCTTCATTGGTTGCCGGTTCTGCGCGTTCAGCCGCGCGCCCCGCGAGAAGGATGCTTATTTTCACTCGTTCGAAGAAATCGGCCGCCGCTCGGTTGAAGCCTGGGAGCGAGGCGCTCGGGAGGTCTGCGTGCAAGGCGGGCTGCCGCGGGATCTTGATCCGTTCTACTATCGCGATTTGCTCCTTGCAATCAAGCAGGCCACTCCTGACATGCACATCCATGCGTTCTCTCCGATGGAGGTCGTCTACGGCGTCGAGCTGACCGGCATGCCGCTGCAGGATTATCTCGCGATGCTCAAGGAAGCGGGACTTGGAAGTTTGCCCGGCACCGCGGCTGAAATCCTTGATGATGGTGTTCGCCATCAGATCGAACGCATCAAGTTGAACGTATCGCAGTGGCTCGATGTGATAAAGACGGCGCACCGGCTTGGGATACGCACCACGTCGACGATGATGTACGGTCACACCGAAACCGAAGAGCATTGGGTGCGACACCTGAAGCTGCTTCGCGACGTTCAAAAGGAGACCGGCGGCTTTACCGAGTTTGTGCCGCTCGGGTTCGTGCACGAGTTTACACAACTGTATCGCTCCGGCGACGCCCGGCCTGGTCCGACGGTCGAGGAGCATTTGAAAGTCCATGCGCTTTCCCGGTTGATGCTGCAAGGCTGGATCGACAACATCCAGGTGTCGTGGGTAAAGATGTCGCGCGATGTGACGCAAGCGTGTTTGCGGGCGGGAGCTAACGACTACGGTGGGACGCTGATGAATGAGAACATCTCTCGATTGGCGGGATCGACATCGGGCGAATATCTTTCGCCGGAAGAGTTTCACCTGCGGATTCGTGAGCTGGGCCGCATTCCTGCTGAGCGCACTACGCTTTATAAGATCGTGCCGCAATAGGTTCGTAACGAGCGAGGTTCAGGCGACGCTGACTTGCAACACCAAGTGGCGACACAAGTCGCTCGCTCCCGTGAGTACTAAACATCGTCTCTGGAAAGTCGTGCGTGCGCCCTCTCACCGAGTCTGAATCGCCGGTTCAGGACACTTCGCTTGCCTTTGTTTCCATATTCTTCCCAGGTAGTCTCCAAAAACCGGGTCAGTTTCAATTGGGCAGAAGTCTGGGTCTGAGGCAACTTTCTGGTCAAATTCAGCCTTTCGGCTCGGCGGCAATACCCGCTTCAAGTTGTCGAGGCTTTGAATCGCCTCAGCGACCCTCCCAAGCAACCCGAGCATACAGGCAGCATTCCAGTGGGGCCAGATCGCCAGCGCATCGAGTTGTCTAGCTCTCTCAAACCACCGTAGCGCCCGTTCAATCTCCTCCCTGCTATAAGTGTTCTTCCTGGCTGTCGCGCGAGTCTTTTCCGCGTTGTAGATGGAAAGACCCCGTGTGTTCAGGGGGCTCGATAGCTCGGCGCCAGAGTATGACGCGTTCATCGAGGCTATCAACTGGTCGACCCGATCATCGGAGGTATCGAGGCTGCTCAGGACACCCAGCGCATCGCTACGGGTGCGCGGCGGCTGCACCTCACCGCTGACTTCTTTGCTCGCGAGCCGCCGCCCTACCAGGAAGGCGGCCCCGCCAACAAGCAGAAGGGCGAGTACGATCAACAGTAGCTGAAGGTATGCAACTCCCCGGTCGCTACGGGCCACCGGCGACAGTTGCTCGCCGAGTCTGAAATACCTGGCACCCTTAGCTGAACGCCGCGACTGTTCAGGGTCACGTTTTGAACCGGCTTCTTCGTGTGTCATTGACGCCTCCGCTCATCGAGTCTCGGATTGGTTACTCGAACTTTATTCGTTTTGGGTTTCTCAAAGTGTTGATAATCCTTGAGGGACGTGAACTCGCCGCCCCATTTCCAACCGAGCCGCTGGAAATTGCGCACAATCGGATCAGTCGCTGTAAGCGTGCCTTCAACACTTGGATCATATTTAGCGCCTGGTGGAAGAGCAACGCCCTCCTTTACATAAGGATTCTGAACAGGATTGATGTCGATCGCTCTACCGAAGGCGTGGTTGGATAGCTGCGTGCCCCCGGTTGTTTGCCGATAATTGAATCCGGAGGTGTTATTGGCCGCCATTGAGAGATCATCATCCCACCGGCCGTCTTTGCGAAAGCGGCGATCTGAGATAGGAATGACTGAATGGATCGGAAAGCGTTCTCTTAATGCCACCTGGAACACGGTCTGGATATCATCTTCCAGCGCGCGGTCGATGACGAGTTGACCCTGATGAATCTTGTCGTCGAATGAATAGTACAAGACCTTGACGACCCTTTGCCTCTTGCGTATTTCCTCGGGGCAACGTGCATCTAGACCATCGAAGACTTCATTCTTTTCCTTTGCACTATCGATGATCGGATGCTTCAGGGTGCCAAGACGCTGGGCACAAGACCCGCTATCGATCATCGGCGCGTTTAACGCGAAGGAGATCGAAATGAGGAGCATCCAAACGGAGCGGGCGGGCCTAATCATCAAGATGATCCTCTCACGAGGACAGACCGTGATTCGACTTCCGGAACATCCCGAGTCGCCGGCGGTGAGCAAGCCTACACTCTGGCAGTTGAGCCGGGCTACGGGTTACGGGGCAGAGAGGTAACGACCCGAAACCCAATGACCCCTTGACGGAGCTCCGGAGAAAACCAGTAACGGCTTGCGGATCGGCAGTAGAAGCCGCTCTTGTTCCATGAGCCGCCTCGAACGACCCGGCTCTGATCACCACCTTCCTTCCACACACTGCCGTCAACTGGAGGGTTATAGTTGTAGTTTTCATGCCAGGAGTCCTGACACCATTCGTACACGTTGCCAAGCATATCGTAAAGTCCGAAGCCATTTGGAACGCCGAAGCTCCCCGCCGCCGTAGTCTTTCCGAGTGAGTTCCGCGGCGGCACCTTCCCATACGGCTGAGACCAGTCATAGTTGACAAGTTCGGGCGTCACGGTTTCGCCAAAGGCAAATGGAGTCGGTCTTCCGGCCCGGCAGGCATATTCCCATTCGGCCTCAGACGGCAATGTATATGTTCGTCCTGTTTTGCGAGACAACAGAGCGCAAAACGCCATGGCGTCGTCCCACGACACCTGCTCCACCGGTAGATTGTTTCCCTTGAATTGAGATGGATCAGGATTCAAATCACCGTCTGTGCCGACCACCGCTCGCCACTGCGACTGGGTTATCTCAAACTTGCTCATGCAAAAGCCGGGAACTGTTACCTTGTGCCGAGGATACTCGTTAGGATTCTTGCCGGCTTCTCCCTCCGGTGAACCCATCTGGAAAGGGCCCCCCGGAATCTCCACCATCTCGAGTATGACGCCGTCGTCGAGATCGTCCGCAAAATAAAATGCTTTGCCTGGGCTTCGTTCGACTACATTACCCGATCCGTCGATCCGAACCGCCTGGAATTGATATGTTAAGAACTCGGGTTGGCGGGTCCACTCCTTTCTTGCAACCATCAAGATCGTGATGCCCAGAGCGAGTGCCATTGCCGCGGCATAGACGATCCATCGCCAACGCCACTCAGAGGCGGCCTTGGGAGTGGCAGGGCTCACTCCCATTGGAATGGTTTCCGCATCCCGCGGCGCCACGCCGACTCCGCCGGCCCACACCCTTAGCTGCGGGGCTCCTATTGCGTCATACCCAACCCGCGGCAGCGGTTCAAATTTCCCGCCAGGGTGATCCCTGTCGTCTCGCGGCGGCCTTTCCGCGGCTGCCCCCGCGGCGTCCTTGACTTGCCCCATCGCCTCCTGCAGTTGACCTCGCATCTGGGCCGCGCACGTGGCCCTCTTCATTGGGTCCTTTGACAGCGAACACGCTACGATCGTCCTTATGGCGGATGGCACATCCTCCCCAAGCGGCGCCGGCTCCTCGTCCTGAATGATCGCCATCATTGAGAGCGGGTCACTACTCCTAAACGGCAAGCCGCCACTGACCAATTGGTGCAAGATCACCCCAACAGACCACAGGTCGGTCCGCTCGTTCCTCTTCCCCTTGAACGCCTCGGGGGCCATATACTCGGGTGTTCCGGCAACGATGCTGCTCACGCTCCCGCTCTTGACCACCCGCGACAGGCCAAAGTCCGCGAGC
This sequence comes from Blastocatellia bacterium, assembly GCA_049273835.1. Lineage (GTDB taxonomy): Bacteria > Acidobacteriota > Blastocatellia > UBA7656 > UBA7656 > Onstottus_A. Next base: position 14,452 of record JBASRM010000079.1, read on the forward strand.
CGCGGTGTATTCCCCTGCAACAGAATGTTCGCCGGCTTGAGGTCCCGGTGAATAATCTTCTTTCCATGCAGATGTTCGAGCCCGTTGAGGATTCCCAAAGTCATTTGCACTGCCGATTCCACAGACGGTGCCGATCCGTTATGAAGGTTTAGCCATTCCTGTAGCGACCCGTCCGGAGCATATTCGCTGACGATCACAACTTGATCGTCATAGATCTCGGCCTCGATGATCGGCAACACATTCGAATGACCGCTAGCTTGAACCCACAAGTCTGCCTCTTGCTTGATGACATTGATGTCCACATCCGTTATCGGGATCTTGAGCGCTACATTGATTGCGGTGATCTTGGTGTGGCGTTGGGCGAGCCAGACCTCACCGAAGCTGCCTCTTCCAAGCTTTCGGACAAGTCGGTAGGGACCGATCTCATAACCTGCACGAAACATATGGAGTGCTCCTTGACGCCGGGGCCGCCAGTCGGTGAAACAGGTATCGGGCCTTACTCAAGAGCAGGTGGATTATAGTTTTGGTATCGATGTTTTTCAATGCTAGGAGTCGCGCTGCGAAGGGCGCGAGTCTATCACATCCGCTCGCCGTTAAGAGTCGCGCTGCGATACTTCCCTCCGATAAGAGACGTTAGCCCCTTGCTGCTTTAAAAGGAGCAGCCAAGTGCCGCCCACCGCGCAATATTGTGTGACGGCCAGTGCGTGGTGAGTGGGACTCCGGCTACACCGGCGCGGCGCCGGGTGCTTGACGAGGTATCCAACATCACTATAGAATCCGGCCACATTTTTGGCGACAGGAGGTTCCCCCGTGAGCGTTGAGTTGCCAGACCTTTTCAATGTTGCCGCGGATGTCGATGTCATCGGACCAGTAGAGCTCAGCGGAACGGTAGGGGTAAGCGGGATACCGAGTTCCTACAGCATCGATCTCACTCACATAGCAAAGATCCAAGTAGGACTGGACCCCTTGACGATCAACCCGCTCACAATCAACCCACTGACAATTAATCCGCTGACGGTGAATCCTCTCGATGTCTCCGTTCGAATAAAGGAGTTTCCTTCGATTCGAGGCCACGTGCCCGCGGACTTCACTGTAGGGTTGTCGATACTTGGATTTCAGTTGATGTGCCTTCGCCTCTGCGGAGAAGCGCAGGTCATAACCGAGCCTTACCACCCGAATCCGTGCGAGCGCTGCGACGAACCGGCCACGGTTCAGCCGGTCACTCCGGTCGGCACCCCGGGCACTGTAACACCCGTAACCCCGAAGTGAACCTCGAAGGAGGCTGACCAGCCATGAGCAATCAACGCTCGGACCCACTTCGTTTCAGAGGCGGCCCCACCCGGCTGGCTGCCGCGCTTCGTTTGCCCGAATCCGATCTGGCCTCTAAATCAGTCGAGGTAATACTGAAAGACACCGTCGGGCGAATCGCACTCAGACCGGTAACGCGGACAGACCCGAGCTTGTCGCTGGTCCGACTCAGACTTCCCAGAACCACACCGCCCGGAACTTACGAGGGTACGGTTCGCGTCGGCGACAAGCTCATGCCTTTTGTGGCCCAAATCGAGCCGCGCCCTCACCTCAGGTTCTTTCCGGGCAGATTGATCATCACCGCTCCGGCAGGCGCGATGGTGGACGCGGATCTAACCCTGGTCAACAGTGGCAACGTCCCCGTCAGCATCGAAGCTAAACACACCTTCTGCATTTTCGATGGAACTGGAATCGACCGCGCATTCTTCGCAGCTCTCTCGGAAGAAAAGTTGGAAGGTGAGAAACGCATCAACCGTCTGCTGGATGAACTCGCGAACCTGCACGGCGGTCTGGTGAGGCTCCGGGTGGAAGAGGGTGTAGGCGACATTGCTCCGGGAGAATCGCGAGAGCTTCACGTGGTGTTGCGTTTTTCCGACCGGCTACACGCGGGCGCGAGGTACGCGGGCGTTTGGTCGCTGTCCAGCGCCAACTATTCGGTGCGGATCAACGTGACTGAAGGGAGAATTCCCTCAGAGGAGACAAAATGAACAAGAACAGCGACACGCCTTCCTTTGGCGAAGCAGCGAAAGCATTGGGAGACTTGCTGGATCAGAGCGCACAGATTGGCATCGCTGTACTGGGTCCATTGGTGAGCAGCTCGGCAAAGATCGTGGGAGGTATGCTTCAGAGTGTTTCGCCGGCGGAAGCCAACGGTTGCGGCTGCGAAATTCCTCCACCATGCTGGGAGCCGCGAAGATTGGGCGAAGTTACGAGTTTAGTTTGCCCGGGCGGGACCGCCACCGTCAGGCTTCGCGTGAACAACTGCAATATGAGGCCGACAAAGATTCAGTTCTTCACCTCAGGCCAGAACGCCGGGGTGACGATCACGCCTACTGATTTGACGCTGGGCCCGATGGAGCGCGGAGTTGTCGGAGTTTCTCTACCTGTGCCCGCGAGCGCCGGTCCCGGTGAGCGGCGCGAAGTCCTGGTTTGGGTGCGAGGTTGCAAGGACCACTTCCTGCGCTGGATTGTGGAAGTCACTGCGAAGGGCGCGAAGAGTTGCGGAAGCGACGTCGAAGTGGATGACTGCCCCGATTATCTTCATCATTGGTACGATCACTTTTATTGCCACCGGCACTGCACTAGCGATGACCAGAGAGGATGATCACCGCCTTTGGCTAACCAGATACAACTCACTGACGTGGTGCGGCGAGCGCTTGATGCGAACGTCCAGTACTTGACGACGGTCAGCAAGCTGGCGGTGGAGTGTCTGGAGACGTTGTTGGGTTCTGTGACCAACCTCACTCAACAGCAGTCGGGGAGACCTTCGCCAACCCGGAGCCAAGCCGCAGAGGTTCCGAACGTTGCCGTGCCCCAGGCATCATCGGTCCCGACAATTGTCCTTGACGCCGAAGCGCCGGGGCACGCACTGGGAGTGTTCCTGGTCGAGAACGTACTATCGCACCGAGTGTCCGCGCGGATAGTCGTATCGACCTTTGTCGATCCGGCCGGGCGCGAAGTTCACCCGCCGATCAAACTCGAGCCCGAGACGATCATCCTCGAGCCGAACGAGCAAGTTTTGGTTCGGGTGTTGGCCGGGATCGACGAGAGTCTCGCTCCGGCGGTCGATTATCGCGCCGATATCAGCATTCCGGACCTGCCGGGCACCCGTGTTCCGCTCGTGTTGCGCCGGCGTGCCGCACCAACACCGGTTGAATCAACTGCGGCCCGGAAACCCGCAGCAAGATCCAAGTCCCTCACAAAAACGCGCGGTCGCACCGCCGGGGTTTCGCGCGGAGGGCGCACCCGGAAAAGAAGGGCCCGCGGATAAGCGTCCCAGGTTGCGTCTAACAATGCCGTAGTCGATTCTCCAGTTGTATTAATCAATACTTCCGTCGCGGCCGCATTGTGGGCACATTTATATGAGCACCAGCACTTCTGTCGGAAGTGATTCCGTTTGGGAACTGCCCAGACGGCTCGGGCTATCTTCCGATATCAACCAGTTGAAGAGTTTTATCGCCGCGTGGATCGAAGACTGCGACGTCGAAGTGCGCGAAATGGTCCGGAGCCAGCTCTCCGGCAGAGCGAAGTACTTTCGCCCGGTGACCATTTTTGCCTGTCACCGCGCGATGACCGGCGATTTGCCTCCGGCAGACATGCTGCCTTCGGTTGCTGCCCTGGAGCTGGCTCACAACGTAAGTCTTATCATCGACGACATTCTGGACCGTTCCAGATATCGCAGGGGTAAGTTGTCGCTGCACTGCCGATTCGGATTTTTGCCTGCTTTGATGACCGCGGGTTATATGACGTCGGCAAGCTCGAAGATGGTCGCCTCCGATGCCTACAGCGTGCGGCTGCTTGCAGAACTAATGCAGCGTTTGGGAGTAGCAGAGTGCCTTCAGTGGCGGCTGCGACGTCAGCCACTCGGCGTGGAGGACTGGCGCGCAATCGCGGGGGAGGACACCGGCTCGATGTTTGAAATTTGCGCGCGACTGGGCACGCGTGACGATCGACTGCGAAAGTTCGGGCAACTGTTGGGAATTCTTTATCATGGTTGCGACGATGTTGCTGATGTTCGGGGCACGGCTGCGCTAGGCGGTGGCAGTGAGAAAGATATTCAAGACGGGATCCTCACGCTTCCCGCGGCGATCGCCATCAGAGACCCAAAGACTGCGTTGCTGTTCAGAAACAAGACCCCGGAGACCTTCGAGGCGATCTCTGAAAAATTCCGGCGAGCGCTTCCCGAGGCCGAACAGTACCTCGACAAGATAGGCGCGGAGGCGGAAACTGAGGCCCTGGCCAACGCAAAATTCCCCGAGCTGCTGCTGGCGCTGATACACCACACACGCGCTCTATCCAGGAGCTGAGGCCAAGTTGAAAAATCGACTCGCCAGAACCAGGTCTCGCCCGAATCGCAAACAGGATCGGCAATACGATGTGGTCATAGCGGGCGCGGGCCCGGCTGGAAGCGTGCTTGCGTGGGCGCTTGCCAGGCGCGGTGTCAACGTGCTCGTCGTCGATCGCGCTCATTTTCCGAGAGAGAAAGTGTGCGGGGACTACGTCGAACCTCGAGGGTTGCGGTTGCTGGACGAGATGGGTTGTCTCGACGCGCTCGAGGCCGATTCTCCATTGCCGATTGCCTACTCGGCTACGTTCGTAAATTCGGAGTGTCGTTACCGGGCCAAGATCCCGTTTTATGGTTTGCGAGAGGACTTGCCACCGCACGGCTACATCATCCCTCGCGAGAGGCTCGATCATCTGCTGCTGGAAACGGCGGCAAAGGCCGGGGCGACCGTCGAGCAGGGCACCTCGGTGACCAGCATTGAGCCGGGCAAGAGAGCCGCAGTCGTTGGAGCGGAGCGTGACGGACGGACAGTAATCTATCGTGCAAAGCTTGTTGCCGGCGCCGACGGCGTTAACTCGGTTGTGGCACGTAGCGCGGGGTTGCTGTCCTGGGACCCGCGTTACACGGCCGTTTCACAGAGAGCTTACGCCGGCGGAATAGACGGCGACATCGGCGAAGCGGCGTTTTATTTCGATGAAGAATTCTTTCCCGGGTACGGCTGGATGTTCCCGATGGGCGGAGGCGTTGTAAACCTCGGCGTCGGGATTCTGTCCGAAACAGCTGAACGTCTGTCGATAAACATACCGCGGCTTTTCGATGAGTTCTTCGATAAGTTGAAGCGTTCTCATCACAGATGCGAGAAGCTCGAGCTGATTCGGCGCCCAATCGGCGGTATCGTCAAGACCTATGGAGGCGCCGGACCCAACTACTTTAGCTCCGGGCTTCTGGTCGGTGACGCGGGAAGCTTTGTCGACCCGATGACCGGCGAAGGGATCACGCCGGCGATGGAGTCCGCTCTGATCGCCGCCGATGTTATCGAGAGCGCGCTTTCGGCGGGGAGGACGGACTCTGAATTCCTTTCCGCTTACGAAGCGGGCTTTCGCGCCTATTTCGATCCGTCGATGATCTTTCTGGATCTATGCGCGGCCACGATGCGAAATGAGCGGCTGGGTGCAAGCTGGCTCAAAGCAATGGTTCGCGGCTGCGAGATCGCCCAACGCGACTCTGACTTCGGCCGCACAACAGGTGCATATTTCGGCGGATTGGAGATTAACCCGAGGGGAATCTTATCTGCGGTCCTCATTAACATGTTGGGGGACCTGGCTACGCTTGGACCGCGCACCCTGAGCGCGATGCTGGGAAGCGAGCCGAGCCCACTGTTGGCCGCCGTTGGCGATACGATCGAATGGCAGATGAGCTGGTGGAAATCGGCCCTCAACGATCCTGTCTGGCACGCAAGCTGGGCTATGGATCTGCAGCGCAAGTGGCTGCGCTTTTTTTCAATGATGAATAATACAGAGCGGGATCCGCGTTTCGAAGGACTGGTGAAACATCGCCGGTAGTCGTGATAGTGCCGGGCAGGGATATGCAGGTTCTCATCACTTAAGCAAATGACGGGAAGCTCAGCGGAAGATCTTACTCTTTTGCTTTAGCGCTTCGGGTGCGTTTAGCCTGAGGCTTGGCGAGTTTTTCAACCTCTCCGCTGAATTGCTGCAATGCCGCATTTGGCAGGTCGGCGAGATTGCGCAAATACTCTCGGGTAAGGTCCGCCATTCGGCCAACGATGTCCTTCGAATCCGTGGTCCCCTCGCTGATCTTCGCCAACTCGTCGCTGATCGCTTGAGTGTATTTGTCGGCTGATTGGGCCCAGCCGGCCCAGAACCTGGTCGCGGCGCTGATCGCAGCAAGCTGGGTGCGGGCCGCTTCGATAATCAGCTTTTGAATCTCGTCAGACTGCGAGGATGACGTTTCGGAAGCCATAGATACCACCGTAAGCTGGTATGTAATCGCCTGGAACGGCCTGAAGCATACTCCCTTTCGAAAGCAGTTTCAACTGCTTTTAATCTCAGCAGTTCTCCTTCGCCCGCGTTCCCCGCTGACGGACCTGCTTGAGCCCTTTTTGCGGTATACTGCTGGTCATTTTGCCGCAGCGTTTGTGAGTATTTATGCGCAGACTCGGACTTTACGTCGGTCGTCTTCCGGGTTTTGATAAATCCGGATTCAATAAACAGGAGCTGATCGAATGCGTGCGCGCGGCCGACGGTTGCGGCTACGACTCGTTCTGGATGCCCGAGGCGTGGGAGCGCGATGCGCTCACGATTCTTACCGAACTAGCCGGCGCGACCACTCGAATCCATCTGGGCACCGGGATCATGAACGTGTTCTCTCGCAGTCCGGCGTTGATCGCTATGAGTGCAGCTACGCTTGATGAGATTTCCGAGGGACGATTTCGATTGGGGCTTGGAACCAGCGGCGCGCGAGTGATAGAGGGCTTCCACGGTGTCGCTTTCGAAAAGCCCCTCACGCGACTAAAGGAGACCGTTCAGATCGTTCGCGAGTTGCTCGGCGGGAAACGTGTCGATTTCGAGGGCGAATGCTTCCATTTGCGACGGTTCAAGCTCGGGTTCAAACCTGTTCGGGCTGATATTCCGATCTACATCGCGGCGCTCACGCCGAAGAGTCTGCGTCAGGTGGGCGAGATCGCCGACGGCTGGCTGCCGACTCACTGGCCTCGAGCTCGGCTTGCAGACGGAATCTCCGAGATCCGCGCGGGGGCCTCAACCACCGGGCGCGATCCAAGTTTCATTGCAATCGCTCCGTTTGTGAACGTCGTTGTTTCGGATGACGTCGTAAAAGCTCGGGACCAGGCTCGCATGCCACTGGCCTATTACGCGGGCGGTATGGGTGACTACTATCACGGCTCGCTGGTTCGTTTAGGTTTTCGGGGAGAAGCCGATCGGGTTCGAGAGTTTTGGCAGGCGGGAAGACGTAAAGATGCAATCGCCGCGGTCACCGATGAGATGGTGGACGGCATTGCGATTTGCGGTCCGGTGGAGCACTGCCGTACCCAGCTGGGCGACATGTATGAATCGGGAGCGACACTCCCGCTGGTTCCGATTCCAGTCGAAGGCACCACTTCCGAGAAGTGCCGAGTTATTGAATCCCTGATTAACTCTTAGCGTCTTTGCGTAGCAAGTCTTTGCGTCCTTTGCAGCGAAACCAGTCTTTGCAAAGACTCGCGAAGACGCTAAGAAATCCCAAGTAGCCGCGCCGCGTTATCGTGCAGGATCTTCCTTCTCACCTCCGGCGAGAATCCTTCCAACGCGTCGAAGTCCGCAAGCCAGCGCTGCGGCATGATAAACGGATAATCGCTTCCGAACAGTATGCGGTCCTGCAACCTCCCCCGAGCTTCGTCGATTATTGATTTCGGCACGTACTTCGGAGACCAGCCCGACAGGTCCATAAACACATTCGATTTGTGACCGATGATCGCAAGCATCTCGTCGTGCCAAGGCCAGGCAGGGTGGGCTCCGATAATTGTTAGCCCCGGAAAGTCGGCGGCTACATGATCGAGATAAATCGGACGCGTGTAATCCAGTCTTATACCCATTCCGCCGGGTGTGCCTGCTCCGAGTCCGTTCGTCCCGGTGTGAAAAAGCGCGGGGACGCCGAGTTCGTTGATTTTTTCATAAAGTGGATAGAACTGTTTATCATTCGGATAGAACGCCTGTACGCCAGGGTGAAATTTAGCTCCTATCAAACCCAGCTCAGTGATTGCGCGATCCATCTCGGCGACCGCGCGCGCGCCCTTCCATGGATCAACGCAAGCAAACCCGACAAACTGGCGTGGATATTTCTTCACGACGTCGGCTACTTCATCGTTAGTGAGCGGCGGAAGACCTGTTGCCGTCTCCGCGTCCCAGGCCAAAAGCACCGCGCGCATGTCAAGGTCTTCGTAGACGCGGGCGACTTCTTCCATCTCGCGAATGGGTACCTTGCTTCGAAAGAACCTTTCGGCCGGCTCCTTGAATGGTTTCACCGCGCCGTCGAGAAAGCTCGGCGTAGGCAAGTGCACGTGCATATCGATGGCGGTGGTCACGGTTCCTCCTGTTGATTGGCGCACGGAGCGAGCATCGTACCAGACGCAATGGCCGGCGAGAAGCGAGCGTCGGAAGGGCCAGGTCGGGATAAATGCTCCTAGCCTGACCCCGGAGAGGCTTGCTACCAACAGCATTGAGGCTGGCAGTCTCAGTTGTCAGGTTGAAAGCAAGCTACTGCGGGCTGGCGCCCCACAGCATTGAAGCTGGCAGTCGGGTATTAGCTCAACTATGTTACTCTTGTTCAACGATCCGCTGGACGCACCGCAACATACGCCTGCGGCTTGAGCCGCACATCAGAGTGAGGTCGATATGCCAATCGCCAGCATTAATCCTGCAACCGCCGAGATAGTAAAGACCTTCGAAGAGTTTTCCAAATCCCAAGTTGAAGAACGACTAGCCAACGCAGAGGAAACCTTCCGCGAGTATCGTCGAACTACCTTCGCCCAGCGTGCCGAAAAAATGATGCGCGCCGCCGATCTC
>JBASRM010000306.1:0-3411 GCA_049273835.1 Blastocatellia bacterium
CACACGATCTTGATCGACCGGGACGGCGTTATTCAAGCCGAGGGTCTGAGAGGCGCCGAGCTGGCGGCGAAGGTATCGGCAATGTTAACGGCGCTCAAGACCGGCGCCTCAGGAAGCTCCACCATCAAATAGGCGATAGTTGATCGCCGGCTGCTGTAAAGTGAGCTGTATCAAAGAAATGCCGCAAGTTCTCGACCTCCTCAGAGAGAGCATCAAGGCTTCATTAGTTTTAGCGACCTTGCGAATGGTTCCTGGCGATTTTGGCCATCGCCGCCTGCCGCATCGCTTCGATCGGGGGCTTCTTATTTGTCCATAGCTCAAATTGAAGCGCGGCTTGCGCTACCAACATCTCGAGTCCGTTGATCGTTTTGCAACCTTCTGTGGCGGCATCTTTGAGAAACTGAGTTTCGACCGGGTTGTAAACCAGATCGTAGGCCAACGCGCGATTGCGCAGCGCTGCTCTGGGAACCGGACTAGAGCCTTCGCTGTGCCCGCGCATTCCAATCGGAGTGGTATTGATTACGATGCGGGCATCGCTTGATGTTAGCCCCTCGATCGGCGAGACAGCGACTCCCAACAGATCGCAAACCGGCCGCGCCTTCTCCGGGTCGCGGGCGTAGACGCTCACGCGGGCTCCGTGTTCAAGCAGACCATAGATCACGGCTCGCGCCGCGCCGCCCGCGCCGATCACGCCGCAAGCCGCGCCTTCGAGCTTCGTGGCTTTCAAGAGCGGTTCCATGGCGCCTTGAACGTCGGTATTGTAGCCGGCCAGTTTTCCATCTCTCACCACAACTGTGTTGACCGCTCCAATTTTGCGCGAGGTCGAATCGATTTCGTCAAGGAATGGGATCACCGCGCTCTTGTGCGGAATCGTCACGCTGAGACCGCGCAGACTCCAAGTGAGCTCACCGGTCGCGGGACTGACCATCAAAGAGAAGAATCCGGCAAGGTCTTCCACCGCGAACGGCAAATACACCGCGTCGAGATCAAGCTCCCCAAAAGCCCGGTTGTGCATAGCGGGCGAAGCAGATTGCACAACCGGCGAACCGATAATCCCTGTGATTGATGTAGTCCGCGAGATCTTATGGATACGGTAATCATCGATCAGTTCGCTACAGGTCGGCTGCCCGGGTGCACTCTGTTTACCCTCTGCGACGGTGCCGTATGTCAAGAAGCCACCCGCCGCCGGACCGAGCACGCGCGTGATCAGACCTGGCTCTCCCATAGCAAGCGCGATCAGCCGCCGCCCTTCGTCTCGCGCCCGGTCCAGTAATTTGAAGATCGCAAGCGAGTCGGCGATGGTGTTAGCTCGCGTCACGATCTTGTGTATCTTGGCGGGGAGCGCGGTCAACCGATTGTAAATGGCATCGAGATCGACGGGAGTCTCGACGAAGTTGTGATAGGACACGATGACTCGCGAGAGATCGGGCGAGAGCAGGGCGGCTTCTTCGTAGTGCGCGGCTTCAACATCGCAGTAGTCGGCGAAATGCCGCGAGCCTTCGACGAGCAGCCTCAGCCGGACAGAATCCTCGATTTGTTGTAAGCCGCCTTCAGTTACCGGGCGGCAAGTAAGAATGACCGGCAAGACTTTGGGTTCAACCAGCAGTTTCAGACTTGCGATGTCCGTGAAGTCAAAGTCTCGAAGGTAGTCGAGCCGAACTTCGAGCAGGTCGGCGAGTGGCGTGGTTCGTCTGATTGCTTCTCGTGCGGAGGCGACGGTGTCTTCGGCTATGACGGCGCAAACTTGAGCGGCAGCTTCAGACATTTGCGGAAGTAAGAGGCCACGGATCTCTGCGATGTTGGCAATCGATCAATCGCCTTGAGCCTAGCACAATGAATGGTCACTGGCCACTCGCGTGAGCCCGCTGTTATCATCGCATCTAAGCGCATTTTTTGGGCGATGCCTTTTTTGTTGAGAGTTGAAATCTGGAATCTGAAATCTGAACTCTTGAACCTGGGAAACAGTAAGTCACCGAGCCTGACCACAGTCGAGCAAACTGAAGATTAAATTCAAAAACATGACGTTTGAGCCTACTCATTTAAGACCCCAAGTTACGACTGATTCGGAGAACCAGCGATGTTAAAAGACAAGAAAATCGCGGTGCTCGGCGCGGGCAAATTGGGCGAGATTTTGATAAAGGGATTGCTCGAAGCTGGAGTGATCGACATCGCCGATGTCCGCATCACCGCCGGACACCAGGCGCGGCTCGATCAAATGCGAGAGCGATTTAATGTGGCAGGGTCGCTCTCAAACAAGGTGGCGTCGGCGACTGCTGACGTCATAATCCTCGCCGTCAAGCCGCAGACTGTTCCGGTCGTCCTGGCCGAGATCGGGGACGGACTGAGGCCTTCGCAACTATTGATCTCGGTTGCGGCTTCAGTCAGCACCGGATTTATCGAGAAGCACCTTGCTGCTCCGGTGCCGGTAATCCGCGCCATGCCCAACACTCCGTGTCTGCTAAAGAAGGGGATGACCGGAATAGCCCCCGGCTCCAAGGCTTCGAAGGAACATCTGGAGCTCGCCAAGTTCATATTTGATTCAGTGGGACGCACCATCGTCGCCGATGAAAAACACATGGACGCCATCACCGGTTTATCCGCGAGCGGACCGGCATTCATTTACATCGTGATCGAATCTCTGGCCGAGGCGGGTGTGAAAGTCGGATTGCCGCGGGATATGGCAACTGAGCTGGCCGCGCAGACCGTCATGGGAGCCGGCGCAATGGTGCTCGAGACGGCAGAGCATCCGGCGAAACTCAAGGACACCGTCACCACGCCGGCGGGATGCACGATCGATGGGATTCTGGAATTGGAAGAAGGTGGACTCCGTGTGACGCTTATCAAAGCGGTGGTCAAAGCTACCGGTCGAGCTAAGGAGCTTTTGGAAACCTAGATGAACGTGAACTTTCTCGAACGCATCGTATCCACTGGGCGCGCCCGCGCGGGCTGGTCTAAAGGCGCGCGAACGCTGAACCGTTCGTTAGCGGTTTGCTTTGCGTTATTGGTTTTTATCGTTACTTCATCCGCCGCCCCGCGCGTGCAGAGAATCGAGTCGAAAACCGAGATGGCGGCATCGAAATTTCCAAAGCTTGTTACCGACTACCTGCTGGATATGCACTCACGCCACCCCTCGCTTGCGGCGGCAAGCGGTATCCACGCCTGGGACGGGCGACTGGAAGACTACAGCGGCGCCGCCATCGCCGACGAGATTTCTGCAATCAAAGCTTTTCAAGCGCGATTGGAAAAGATTCCACCGCTCGAACTTGTGCTCTCGGACACATTCGATTACCAGATTCTTTCCTCGAATATGCAAGCCCGCTTGCTGGAGCTCGAGGAGATCAAGAACTACGAACGCAATCCGCAACTCTACAACGATCCAATCTCTACCGGCCTGCTGCAACTCGCGATGTT
>JBASRM010000317.1:0-2732 GCA_049273835.1 Blastocatellia bacterium
CATCAGAGCTTCGTAGAATTGTTCGCGAAATCGAAGGTAAAGATTCCTGATGCTGTTCGTTGGAATCTGGTTTATCGGCTCAGTTCTGAGCCGAGTCCCGGAGAGCTGCCCAGCGACATTGCGAACAAAAATGGCTTCTGAGGGTTGATAACTTGCCGCTACGCCCGGTGACTGGGTCGTAACGAGCGATTGAGTGCTTGCGGCGCGTATCCGCTGGACCAAACGCCGATGCAGTGAGGGATGGAGATGCAATTCGGGCTCTTCAGCTACGAGGATGAAACTCTGTCCGCTAAGAGTTCGGCGCTCACCGAAGGCCAGTAGAAGGAGGAATGCTTGCAAGGAGATCACACCGGCACCGTGCCTGGCTACAGGTAGAAATCCGTCAGGGTCACTCAGAACGTGCGGAATAAGACTTCGAAGAACCGAAATAGAATCAAGCGATGTTGCCCGATAGACTAGTCGGCCGGCTTCACTGACGAGGAGAAAGGACCTCAGCTCTTGCTCAGCGGATTCAAGAATTTCTTTCAGTGGCGCTTGGTCCTCTATACGGGTGTTAAGCGCGCGCAGTTCGTTTTTGAGTTCTTCTATGCTTTTGCCTGGAACGGCATTGTACTCACGAAGCAGCTTCAAAAAGCTTGCAGAACCGAACGCTAGAAGATGTTCCCATTCGCGATTGCTGGGCAGCAGAAACAAGCCCAGCTCCCGAATCAGCTTGGTGGGTATGGTGCGATGCTGATCTGTAAAGGGATCGCATTTGCCGTCGTAGAAGAAGCGAATTGTCTCAAACTCACACGCTTCATCATCATATCGACCGGCTAAGGCGATCTGCGCCGCCAGCTTCGAACCAACTGGTGGATCGATCTCAAAGCTCAGGTTGGTTGTCTTTTCGTTCCACCAGACCGGCGTTGCCGATCGTTCGCCCGCGAACCAGTCGGGAAAGTCTGTCGGGTCCGTCTTCGACTCGTCTCCGAAATCCGTGATCGTTGCGATAATTGTGAACCTACTTTCAGGCTTGGGAGATCCGCCAAAGAAATCCCAGTCGCACAGCGGCTTCGCCATGCGCTCGCGACCGGCGAGCATAGTCAACGCTTCTGCTATAGCTGACTTCCCGGCGTTGTTTGCTCCTAGCAGAACACTGTGTTGGGGAAAGACGACGGAGCTCTTCTGAATTCCACGGAAGTTTTCGATCTCGATCTTACAGATTCGCATCTCTCTTCTTGCACCGGCTGCTCAAGCTTCGATTAAGGCTTTTCCGACTCTCGATAGCGCTGCCGATCTTCACTCACCTGCATCGGTCGCGTTAGCGCGTTTACTTCAAGCCAGTAGTGATCAACCTTCTTTACTTCGTGCCATTCGAAGCGCGCTGGATCCTTGATTGGTTCTTGGAGCGTTGGAGTCGTGTTGCAATCCGTTACTACGTATAGCCAGTAACATTCACGGCGGTCTTCGGCGACTCGGCGCTCATTCGGAGTCAAAAGCACTGTGCCTCTTGCCGCGCCGATTCCTTTGACCTCAATGAGTCGCAGCTCGCCCGAGTTAAGGTCGAGGCTCGTGATGTCGTAGCCCAGGTTCTTTTCGTGAACGTCGTACACCTGTCTGCCAAGGGACTGCTCATATTCAATCACAACCCGCATCGCGGTTTGTTCGGTTTCGAAATTCGGCTGCAGGCGGCGAACTTCGGCCGTTTCGCGTTCCGGATGCGGAAGAATCATCGCGGTCGCGATTCGCTCGACCGCCTGGAGCGACAGTGCGCGCTGGCGTTCCAACTCGCGGCGGCGTCTCTCGCGGCGTTCGAGTAGTTCAGCGTGACGCGTTTCAGCCTGTGCGAGCCGGCCTTCAGCACCCTGAAGCTTTTGCTCTACGTCGGCAGCAGCCTTGCCAATCTCCTCGTCAGTCTTCTGTAGAAGCTCGGTTAGCGACAGCTCGACGTGAACAGTTATTCGGTCGACTTCGGCGACGCGCTCCGCTCGGACCTCGTCAAGAAACGGAGCGAGTGCGTTTGCGCCAAGCCAATCGCTAGCTTCGGGCAGTGTGGCCACGGCGGGAAGCTCTGCTGGCGCATCAGCGGGAGCGAAGTTTCCAAGCAACGCCGAATCCTGAAGCCGAATTTCACCCGATGATGTCAGCTCAACAGCGAAGAGCCGTTCGTGAATGACGTGACCGAGCCCATCAACCACCCGCGCTCGATAGAAGTCAAGGCGAGCAGGCGCGTCGTGTTGCAGCGAGTAGAAACAAGCCCCTTTCCCGAATGCTTCGCGAGCGAGGGTGAGCGCATGTCGGCGCAGCGCTTCGAAAAGTGGATGTCCTGGAGTCACCCACTCAAGGTTGTTCTTCTCGGCTGTTTCGCGATCCGTGGAAATGCGAAGATACCGCGATGCCAATGGCGGGAACTTCCAATCGAGCTCGCTCTCGTAGCGTCGTAAGACAGGCGGCGTTCTTGCAGGCTCGAACGTGTGAGGCAGCGACGCGACCGGCCTGAGCGCAAGCGGCACCAGTTCCGCCGCCTCGCTCATGAATCGGGAAATGGTCTCAGGCACAACGCGGCGTTCCTGCGCTCTAGCCCGTCGCTCGATCAACATGTCGAGATTGAGCTTCTTTGTTGCGAGCCCTTCAAGCGCGGTCTGACAGATGGCGCGAAACTGACTCTCATCCACGTTCCTCAGCAACCTGTCTTCGAGATCGGCGTCGCCCAACAGGCCGGCGTAATAGTCGCGAAGCACGCGCTCGATGTG
>JBASRM010000646.1:0-12225 GCA_049273835.1 Blastocatellia bacterium
CTGTTGCTCCACGCGCCGGTCGCCATCAGAGATGTCGAGACCTTTGAACCGCGTCCGGTAATCTGGCGTTGATACAGCGCGAGCATGATTGCGCCGAACAGCGCCAGCGCAACCGGGTGGTCGCCGGTTCCACACGGCGTGGCACCCGTCGCCATTGTCAGATCGAACATGATTCCAGTCAGCCCCGACCGCGCCCAATAGGCCGTCGTGTCGTAGCCCGGCTTGTTGGTGTCATCGCCTCGGTCACCGTATCCGGTAATGTGAGCGTAAATCATCCGGGGGTTAAGCGGCTCGATGTCTTGGTAGCGCACTTGAAATCTTTCGGCCAGATCAGGCGGGTAGTTTGTGATAAAAACATCGGCTGTCGTGATAAGCCTTCGGACCACGTCGCGCCCCGCATCTGCGCGCAAATCCACCGCCAGGCTCTTTTTATTCCGTGCGTCGAGCAGCCAACAATAATTGTGTTCGGAGACGGGCATCCCCGGAAGGAATGAAAGGTAACGATACGGATCGCCGCCTCGCGGGTGCTCGATCTTTATCACCTCGGCCCCGAAGTCCGACATCATTGTCGCGGCAGCCGGTCCGGCGATGTAGGTGCCGCAGTCGATCACGCGAAGCCCTGAGAGTAGGTTCTGGCGATCGTTCATCGGTGAGTGCGCTGATCCTGGCCGAACGAGTATGATGAGAAACTACTGAATAACCGTAAGCTTGAGCGTGTTGGAAGTCTTACCAGTCGAGTTGCGAACTTGCACGGTGAGCTCGCCCGGCGCCGAGACCATTTGTTTGGTGATCCGCCCAACCAATTCCGTGGCGCTCGAGCTCTCGAGCCCCAGCGCCACATCGTTCACAAACAACTGGGCTCCGGTGTCGAAATCAACACCGGTTGCAACTAGCCTGAACTTCTTGGCGTTCATTCCGACAAACAGTTGGTTGATGACCCTGGCCCGCTTTTTCTTGTACACGAACATCGACGCGAGCTGCGGCGACTTGTCCGGAGGAGGTGGCGGCGGCGGCGGGTCGCTGCTGGTCACAACAAAAGTCTGCTGATTCGAGCGCGTGCCGTCCGGGTTTCGAACCTCGAGTGTGATCGTTCCGGTAGTGCCAAACAGCGCCGCGGGCAGATCGGCAACAAGCTCGAACATTGATGAACCCTGCCGGGTTGCGAGCGCTAAATTGTCAGTAACATCAAAGGCAACCGCCCCCGGTTTGACGTGACGAGTGACTACCGAGATGGTCGCTCCCCCTGAACCAATCTTGGCGGCAGCCGGCATGGGCGGCCCGATGAATGGCAACGAATCGCTTCCGGCTCGATGAATTCGGTAGATGAAATGATGGTGCTCGTTCGGATCACGATGAAACACCGGATCAAACCGCGCAACATAGATGTCACCGCTGATCGGATCGATCGCCGTATCGACGGGCCCATCGTCCGGATCGATGAGGCCAAATTCGGCGATCGGAGGCAGAACCGGGGTAGCCTGAAATCCGATCGCGGCGCTGCCCGTGACGGTGAAACGACTCAGATCGCCGCCTCCCGATGGCAAACGCTTGAACAGCGTCACCATCATTTGATTTCTCAACTCGCCGGCTTGAGGGCCCGTGTAGAACGTGACCGACGTCGGCGTCAGATGCGCAGGAAACGTCGCAAGGGGCGCCCGCACTCCGGCGCAACCAGGCTTGTCGGGGGTTGGCGGGCCTTCGCATACCGGGAACCCGTAGTTTCCGCCTTGGACGATCCAGTTGACTTCTTCGAGCGGAGAAATATCCGGTATCTTGCCCAGCTCTCCGGAGCCGCCGTCGGTTGCAAAGAGCTCATGGTTTTCCGGGTGAAACGCCATCCCAAAAGCGTTGCGTAAGCCTCGCGCGAAGACTTCGACTTGCGGGGTCGGACTATCAACATTGACCCGCAGTATCGCAGCGTTGAGCGGACCGTCGGGAGGCGAATGGTCGGTGGGTGTGCCGTTATCAGTCGATGAGCCCTGACTAATATACAGCAAGCCGTCGGCGCCGAACTTTAGCTTGTTTGTCTGGTGATCTCCCTGGCTCGGAAGATTGTCGACTATCGTGGTGATCTCATCGGCAACATCGTCGGCGTTTGTATCTCGCAACCGGATCACGCGGCCTGCGCCTCGAAGCACGTTGCTGGTAAGAAACAGATCACCATTCGATCGGAATTCCAGACCCAATGGGATCGTCAGCCCAGTAGCAAATGTCTTGACCTGGTCGGCTCTCCCGTTGCCATCATTGTCGAGCAGAATCAGGATATTGCCCGGATACGTTCCAACAAATAAGCGCCCTCGCGAGTCAAAAGCCATTGAAACCGGGCCCGCGAAAGCGGTGGGCGCGAACTCGGCGACATTCTGCGGATCGGCGAAAAAATTGAACTCGAAACCAGGCGCGACCGTGACCGGATTTGTTTGAGCGCGCGAACGGATCGAAAAGCTGGTGGATGTAAGAAGAAGCGCCGCAGCAATGACTGCGCTTAGAACGGTCGCACGGTGTAACCTAAACAACCTTTACCCCCTTGACTTTAAGGAATTGCCGATTGTCGAACTCAGTTAATTTCTCAATTTGAATCGGCAATTTGCAATCTCAAATCGGCAACCACGAATCGCGTAGTAGCATATTGGTCAAATCACTGATCCGCAATCCGAAATCCGGGACGATTACTGGCCTTCTGTGGTGACTTGGAGGGCGATTTGGTTCGATCGCGCTCCGTCTGCATTCATGAACTCGACGATGAGCAATCCGGGCTCGGAAAGCATGTCCCGGCGCAGTCGTCCGATGAGAATCTCCACTTCAACCGGCGTAGGCTCCAATCGCGTTTTCAGCTCAATCCCGTTCACCAGAATTACCGAGTCAGCGTCGTAGCCGCTCCCGACAACCACTACCTCAAACTTCTTTCCATTGCCGCGCACCGTGATTGGCTGAAGCGCATCACCGGTAGACCGTCGGCGAACTGTTGCTTGCCTCATTAATAGCGGGCCCGGCGGAGAAGATCGCGCTATGCGATGAACCGTTCCTCCCAAACCTACCACGTAAATCTCTCCCGCTTCGTCCTCGCCGAACGAAGATATATTCAGGGTCGTGTCAAGCAGCAGGTTTTGCGGGCCGCCCGCCAAGGAAAAGATCTCGCCAGAGCAATAGTCCGCAAAAACATACATCCCCAATGGCAGAGTCCCTTTCGAGCCTCGATATACATACCCTCCGGTTACAGAACACCGCTCGCCGACGTGCTGATATTGAGTTATTGGTAGAACTAGACCGCTCTTGTTACAAACCCCGCCGGCGATCGTTGGATTGCAGCGGTCCGCTTCCATAATTCGCCATCCGTAGTTGCCGCCGCGTGTGATAATGTCTATTTCTTCCCAGGCGTTCTGCCCGACGTCCCCTACATACAAATCACCTGTCGTGCGATCAAACGAGAACCGCCAGGGATTTCGCATTCCCAGCGAGTAGATTTCATCGCGCCCAGGCGTCGAACCGAAGAAGGGATTGTCGGGTGGTGAAGAATATGGAATCGATCCGTTCGCGTGATCCACATCGATTCGAAGGATCTTGCCGAGGAGCTCATTAGTGTTTTGAGCTCGATTGCCCGGATCGTTTGCGGAACCGCCGTCACCCATTCCGATGTAGAGAAAGTGGTCGGGACCGAATTCGAGCATCCCGCCGTTGTGATTTGCAAACGGCTGAGGTATTACCAGCAACACAGTCTCACTCGTCTCGGCGATGTTTGGGTCCACAGCGGAAACCCGATACTCGGCTATCACCGTCGCCCCGTCGGGAGACCTTGTGTAATCAACAAAGAAGCGGCCGTTGGTTCGAAACTGCGGGTGGAAGGCGAGGCCGAGTAGTCCGCGCTCCCCGCCCGAAAGAACACGCGACACGATATTCAGAAAAACGGTTGCCGTGCTCGCCCCTTGCTGGAGCACTTTTATCCGCCCGCCTTGCTCGACTATGAAGAGCCGGTTGCTTTCATCGGGTGCGCTGGTCACATAGAGAGGACTGACCAGGCCCGAAAGCACGGGTTCCAATACGATCTGAATAGCTTCAGGCGCGGGGTCCTGATTTGATGATGCGTCCGTGGGCACCGGACATAGAGAAACGAACACGATGATGAATACAATGATTCCCCGCATAAAGCCCCCTGACAAAAACGAGCTCCGCAGTGACACAGTGGATCTTTAATCGCCTGGATTAGTACCACCGAGGATTTAACTAGATTGCACGGTTCGTTTTGACCGCTATAGCAGCCTGAGGAAATATTAGATCGTCGACGCAAACTTGTCTAATCTGCAGCGGCGTAGCCGCGGTAGGCTTGCGGACCGGCTGGTCCCGAGGGCGAAGCCCATCGGCACAGTGGGCGGCGTAGCCGCGGTAGGCTTGCGGGCCGGCTGGTCCCGAGGGCAGAGCCCATCGGCACAGTGGGCGGCGTAGCCCCTAAAAAGATCGCTGGCGGCGTCTCCGTGGGCGGAGCCCATCGGCACAGAAGGCGGCGTAGCCGCTAAAAAGATCGCTGGCGGTGTCTCCGAGGGCGGAGCCGATCGGCACAGTGGGCGGCGTAGCCGCTTGGCGGCGTAGCCGCTAAGAAGATCGCTGGCGGCGTCTCCGAGGGCAGAGCCCATCGGCACCGCAAGCGGAGGCTGGCCACTCAGGTTATTCGCACTACCCGGCTTTACCACTCGTCCGATTTCTGTCTACTTCGATGACTACTGCTTTTTCTTCGCGGTCCAAGTGCCTTCGCCGAGCTCACCATACGCGGCAGTGCCTTTCATGCTGTTACCGTCGACCTTTCCGGTGTAGGTAATAGTGAGATCCTGGCCCTGCGCGCTCAGCTTGAAGCTGAATTTGACATCCGCCCCTTTGACCGTTCCGGTAAGCGGCGCTTCTCCGAGCTGTCCCTTGTAAGATCCGGTCAATTTCTCGCCCTCTTGCTTAAAGGTAAATGTAGGAGTGCCGGACCCCGCTGCGGTCTCAACCGTGAAATCCCAGGTGCCGGTTATGTTGGCGGCGCCTGCCGATGGAGCCGGCGAGGGGGCTGCCGCCGCCGGAGTCGCGTCTTCCTTGTGGGGAACCGCGGACCAGGTGCCGGTGGCCAGACCGCCAAAGTCCGCGTCACCCTTCATCGAGTCCTTCGCGACTTTTCCGGTGTAGGTGAACTTCATGTCCTGACCCTGGATCGCTTGAGTCATCACAAAGGTTATTTCGTCGCCTTTTACAGTGACACTATCGAGCGGACGCTCGCCGCGAGGAGATTTCATCGCGCCGCTCAGCTTTTCTCCATCTTTCTTGATAACCAGCACGACAGTGCGCTGGCCCTGCGGTGAGTCAATCGTTACATCCCAACTGCCTGCGACACCCGATTGCGGCGCTGCCGCCACGCTCGCCTGTGTCGCCGCGACAACAAGCGCGGCTAGAATAAACATGTACCCAAGGATTCTGTTCATTAGTTTTCTCCCTTCTCTCTCAAAGGCCGGCCAATCGTTGTTTGCGTGACGTTACGAACATCCTCCCAGGCTCAGTCCACTTCGTTTCAAAAACCGGCCCTGGGAGAGAGTGTCCATCGGACTATTTCTTGAATATCGACTTCAGTATCATTGCATGGACTCCCTTGTTCCCGTCAACGAGTTGAGTGATTTCCAGGTCAGCGGCGACGCTCGTAAGCATATAAGCGTCGTCGCGAGTGAGGTGCCTTTCCTTGACCAGGAAATCGATCATCTCGCGCACCGCCATCTTTGTAGCTTCGTTCAGATCATCGTGAATGCCCATTGTTATGAAATGCGACGGCGTTTCCGCGCGCGGCCATCTCAAGTGCATGTCTTTTCGCACGATCAACTGAAACGTCCCGATCAGCGAGGTCTCCAGAGCCGTAATATCCACCTCACCGTTGCCCTGCCCCGCGTGGCCGTCTCCAGCCAGAAACAAAGCACCGCGGACATGAATCGGAATAAACAGGGTGGTACCGGCGACCAGTTCTTTGTTGTCGAGATTACCTGCGTGAATCCAGGGCGGGCCGCTGCTTATTCTCCCAGAGACGTCTGGAGGGGCGACGCCCATGCTCCCAAAGAAGGGGCGCAGAGGTATCTCTACTCCATCGGCGAAGCGCCCGATCATCCGGCGCTCGTCGAGCGGAATGATCTTGATTCTCGCGTAAGGAAAATCCTCCGGCAGAAACCCGCGGCCCGGGCTGAAGGCGTTGTAGGCGTACGGTATCGCCAGCTTGATTGTCTTGATGCGAACCTCCAGCACATCACCCGGCTCGGCGCCTTCGACATAGATAGGTCCTGTCAAAATGTGGCCACCCGGTCCCTTGTTGGTGACTTCCTTATGTATGTCGCGGAGTGATTGCTCAACTTGATCGGCGGTGACCCCTGCGCCTTCGAGGCGTCCCGGGCTGGATGTGATCAGCGTCTGGATTTCGACGGTATCGCCGGATTTCATCCGCATGACCGGCGGAGTGCTGGCGTCGTAGTAACCCCACGCCACGGTTTTTGGATTGGGTTTGAGCTGATGCTGCCCTCGCGCATCGATGATGAGGACCAGGAGCAATACGGCCAGCAGTGCGAGTGTCTTCATACTAGGTTCTCCGCTTTTCGTGCAAAAATGGCGGGACATTCACCGCAAGGCACGCGAGTTTATCATAAGCCGCCAGGGCGCTGAAGCCAGTTGGAGGTTGTTGCTCAGCACGTTTGCTGACCCCTTCCAGCACAGGGCGATGTGTGCAAGGCACAGTCCCTAAATCACTTAGGGGTTGCGACCGATACTGTACGTCTGTGGCGAGACTGTTGCCCTAGTGGTGTCCGTGACACGGAAGTGAAAACGAAGCAAACCGAGGCTAACCGAAGTGGAGCGAATAGACTCTCGAGGTTGGTGGTTAGTGGCCAGTGGTTGGTGGTCAGTGGCCGGTGGTGGGTGGTCGGTGACCTAGCTAGCGGGACGGAACCGCGCTATTATTCACTACCTCAGACACTGAACTCAATTGAAAACCTGAACCGCCGGAGGAGTTATGCCAAAGACCGTTCAAGACATCATCAAGAATCGCACAGAGGTCTACTGCATCTCCAACCAAACGACGGCTGCCGAGGCCGCGCGATATTTAAAGGACCGTGGGATTCGCGCAACCGGTGTTTGCAACCTGTCAGGTAAGACCGTCGGCGTGGTCTCGCAAAGTGATATATCCGATAAAGTCGTCGCCGAGAACTTTCGTCCGTCCGAAGTGAGCGTGCTATCAATCGCGAGCACGAACTTGATCAAGGTAGGCACCGATGCGGAGATCAGCGAGGCGATGCAGATAATGCAAGATAAGCGGGTGTATCACCTGATCGTCGAGGATGCCGACGGCAGGTTCCTCGGTATGGTCTCAATGCGGGATTGCTTTGCTATGAGGGCCGACGAGGAAAAAGAGCGCGCGGAGATGTTGAAGGACTACGCGTTCCCGAACTACTAATTAACGTTTCTGGTCTCTGGTTTCTAGTTTCTGGTTAGGAGCGGCTCCGGCTCCCCAAACCATAAACCCGGAACCAGAAACTAGAAACCAGAAACCAGAAACACTTATTCGTGCCTCAGTGCAGTAATCGGGTCCAGTCGCGCGGCCTTGATCGCGGGCCACAAGCCAAACACAATTCCCACTGTCACCGACCCGAAGAACCCGAACGCAGCCGCCCACAACGGGATCTTCATCATCAGCGCCGGCGCCAGCGTCGAGACCAACCAGGCCAGCATCCACCCAAACAGCAACCCGGCGATGCCGCCGGTCCCGGTCAGGGTCACCGCTTCGGTTAAGAACTGCCATACGATGTCAGCACGCCTCGCTCCAACCGCTTTGCGAATCCCAATTTCGCGAGTCCGCTCGGTCACAGCGACAAGCATTATGTTCATTACCCCGACGCCGCCCACCATGAACGCAATCGACGAGATGATCAACATCACCCCGAACACCGCACCCACAATGTCGTCGAACGTGGAGATAAACGAATCGGGCGTCCCTATCTCGAAATCGTTGTCCTTATCGATTGAGACGTTGCGCCGCCGGCGAAGCACCTGTTCAAGCCCGTCGATGCCCTCCTTCATCCGACCCTCGTGCATTCGCACGATGATGAAGTGGTCATCCTTTGAAGGAAACATTTTGTGAAAGGTCCAGTAAGGAATAAAAATGTCGTTGTCTTCCTGATTCTCGGAGCCAAACGGACCCGCCTTCTGCTTCTTGACGGTGCCGACCACTCTGAAGTCCTGTCCGCCCACGTTGATGGTTTTCCCGATGGGGTCCTCGGCTGGAAACAGCGCTTCGACTACGTTGAATGCAAGAACGCATACATAAGCGCGATGCTGGGTTTCAGCTTCATTGAAGTATCGGCCTTCGGCTATCGGTACGTTCATCACCAGCTCGGCCACCGGAAAGTTACCGATCACCTGCGTTCGATTCATCGCGCGGCCCCGGTATCGAACCTCGGGTGGAACGGGCGGCACTTCACCGGGCAGCGGTATGGCGTAAGGGATACCTGCGTAGATGTGCTCGACCGCGGGAACCTCTCGTTCAATCGCCAGCGCGTCCTCGAGAGAAAGAGGTTTGCGGTTGAGGATCTCAGCCGACGGCTTGCTGGTCATGATGAACGGGTAACGCCAGACGTAGACGTTGCGAGTGCCAAAGCTCTCGGCGTTATCGAGCACCGACTGGCGAAAGCCGTTCAGCACTGCGGCCATGGCCACGATTACCAGCACGCCGATGAACACGCCGAGGATTGTGAGCGCAGCGCGAAACTTATGCGCTACCAGGGTCTGCATCGCAAGCGTCGTATTCTCTTTTATCCCTGACAGGTTCATAAAGGGTTATGCGTGCCCATAAAACACACTGACGGTTGAAGCGGCGTGTGAAGGACCATCATTCCGCTCTCAGCGCTTCAATCGGATCCAGCTTGCCGGCTCTCCGAGCCGGATAAATTCCAAAGAAAACGCCAATGATTGTCGAAAGCGTCAGGGCCACGACCGGCGCCCACATCGGAAACGATGACGGCAGCGGGGTGAACCGAGCGAGCAGCCACGAAATGCACCATGCGAATGCGATCCCACCCACGCCGCCCGCGCAACACAGCACCACCGACTCAACCAAAAATTGATTAACCACATCTTGCTGGCGCGCGCCGACCGCTTTTCGAATTCCGATTTCCTTTGTGCGCTCGACCACCGACACGAGCATGATGTTCATGATCACGATCCCCCCGACCACCAGCGATATCCCAACCACAAACAGCGAGACCGAGAAGATCACGCTGGTCAGGTTGTTGAACAATTCGTTGACGCCTTCCGACGTGATCAAGCCGAAATCGTCTTCGTCGTGATAGTCCAGATGATGCAACGTTCGCATAACCTGTCGCGCCTGGTCCTGCGCCTGTTGCATCTGGCCCTCCCGGCCTCTGATGGAAATGTTCACTGTCCGGCGCGAGCCGTAGATCTTCTGAAAGGTCGAAATTGGTATCTTCGCAAAGTTGTCGCGCGAGAACCCAAACACTGTTCCTTTTTTTTCAGCCACGCCGACAACCGTGTAGGAGTGATCGTCGATCTGCATCGTCTTGCCAATCGGATCGATGCCGAGGAACAGCTTCTCAGCCACGTCGGCTCCGATAAACGCCACGAATCGCGAACGTTCTTCGTCCCATTCCTGAAGCGGCCGGCCCAGGTCCACGCCGAAGCCCTCGATATCTACGATGTTCGGTGTAATACCAGACATATCAATCTGCTCGAGCGACTGTCTGCCGTAACGGACGTTCACCTGTTTGTGAACTTCGACTCCGACCGCTTCGCAATCTCCACAGGAGCGCCGGATCGAATCGCCGGCATCTGAATGAATGTCTGGATTCCGCCGAATCATCTCGAACAGCTTGTCGAGGTTTGTGGTAATCGGGAACTGGGTGATGACAAAAGTGTTAGGCCCGAAGTTCGAGACTTTTTGTTTCCAGTACTTATCAAGCCCCTGGATGATGGAAATGACCGAAATGATGGATGTAATGCCAATAATGATGCCGAGCAGCGTCAGGAACGACCGCAGCTTGTTCGCGCGCAATGAGTCTATGGCCACGCCTGCATAGTCCAAAAACCCGGCGTGTCCGGCATGTTTTGGTCCTGCTGCGTGTTCAGTCTGCCTGATAACTGGAGCCGTAGTCGTTGCCATACACTCTATTCAAGTTATAGCGGCTGCCAATGAACGGGTCAACGGATCGATTTGGAGCCGCTCGCCTTTACAATATTAGTTCCGTTGTGCGATTGTACCGGACACCCGAAACCAGACGTTCAACTCGCATCTAACCATGACGATAGGAGATAGCTTTTGGTTCTGCTGAACCGAAGCGAGAATGATGAGCACTGTTGAAGGCCTAAAAAAAAGCGTCGCGCTCAGCCCTGAAAAGGTCGCAACC
The DNA here is from genome assembly GCA_049273835.1 of Blastocatellia bacterium. Classification (GTDB taxonomy): domain Bacteria; phylum Acidobacteriota; class Blastocatellia; order UBA7656; family UBA7656; genus Onstottus_A. The sequence continues at coordinate 10,410 of JBASRM010000646.1, forward strand.
ATATGCGGCAGCTCTCGCCTAAACTTTCGTCAGGTGGATGAGAGAGTCAATCGCCTTTCCGGAGCTCTGGCGAAGCTCGGTGTCGGCCGTGGTGACCGGGTTGCCTTGCTCTCTCTCAACTGCCATCGTTTCTTCGAGCTTTACTACGGAGTCCCTCAACTTGGCGCGGTCGTCGTACCCATAAATTTTCGACTCCAGCCGCAAGAGATCAAATACATCGTCGATCATTCCGGCTCGCGGATCATCGCGGTCGACCCGTCGCTCGCGCATCTTGTCGAGGCAGTTCGACCGAGTCTCGACGGCATCGAGCATTTCATCCTGATGAGCGATGAGCGACGGGAAGGGTATCTTGCTTACGACGACTTGATAGCGGCAGACGCACCGGGGTTCGATGCGCCGGAGATCAGCAACGACGACCTGCTGGGGTTGTTCTACACTTCCGGAACGACCGGCGAACCCAAAGGCGTGATGTTGTCTCACGGGAACATGCTTTCTAACATCGCACACTCGGAAGGGGTCTACCAGTATCTGCCTACCGACATCTACCTGCACGCCGCGCCGATGTTTCATCTCGCGGACGGGGCGGCCGTCTTCTCGAACACGGCTCGCGGTGCGACCCAGGCTTTTATCCCCAGGTTTGAACCGCAGCTCGTGCTCGAAACGATAGAGCGGGAGCGAGTGTCGCTGTTGCTGCTGGTGCCGACGATGATCAACTTTCTGCTGCAACAGCCGGATCTCGAGTCATACGATTTATCCTCCCTTCGCCATGTTACCTACGGGGCCTCGCCTATTGCGCCGGATATGCTGCGTCGCGCGATGAAGGTCTTCAATTGCCAGTTTGGACAGGGCTACGGGCTCACGGAAGCCTCGCCGCTGTTAACTGTGCTCACGCCGGATGATCACGTCATCACCGATGAGAAAAGCGAGCGGCGGTTGGCTTCCTGCGGCAGGCCCGTGAGCGGCGTGGATGTTCGAGTAGTGAAAGAGGGCGGCTCCGACGCGCAACCCGGGGAAGTTGGCGAGATAACCGCTCGCGGTCCGAACATAATGCTGGGCTATTGGAAGCGGCCCGACGACACCGAAGACGTGTTGCGGGACGGGTGGCTTCACACCGGGGATCTTGCGACGGTGGACGAAGACGGATACATATACCTGGTCGATCGCAAGAAGGACATGATCGTGACCGGAGGCGAAAACGTTTACTCGACCGAAGTCGAAGCAGTTCTGTACGCTCATCCGGCTGTAAAGGAAGCCGCAGTCATCTCTATTCCCGACCCTGACTGGGGAGAGGCCGTGCACGCGTGCGTAGCCTTGCGAGATGGAAGGCAGGCAACGATCGAGGAGTTGGTAGAGTTTTGCCGTAAGATGCTTGCGAGCTACAAGGTGCCCCGCTCGATCGACTTCATCGAAGGCGAATTGCCGAAGGGCGGGACCGGAAAGATACTCAAGAAGCAACTGCGCGAGCGGTATTGGAAAGGACAATCACGCCGCATCGGTTGATGGACGCCTTGGCATGACGCGCAATCAGCCGGCGCAAGCCCGCGTAGCGGGCGCATTGAGCCCAGGGCGAGTCCATGAGCCCCGGGTTCGCGACGGCGCGACAAACCAGCGCTAACCTCTACCAGGAGAGATTGATGAACCTTACACTTACACCAATCAGATTCAAACATCGCGCTGAATCGTATTTCGCAAACAAGGTAGGAATCGTCGACGGCGATGTGCGGATGACTTACGGCGAATACGGCGAACGCTGCAACCGCCTCTCAAACGCACTTATCGAGCTGGGAATCAAGCGCGGCGACCGAGTCGCATGGCT
>JBASRM010000321.1:0-8661 GCA_049273835.1 Blastocatellia bacterium
CAGGAGTACACATGAAACCAGATGGCACTTTGTTGCTCAAGCGTGATGAGATTTCCGCCATGCTCAGCATTGAAGAATGCATGCAGGCGGTCGAACAAGCGTTCAAGCTATACGCTGAAGGCAAGGTAACGACGCCGGGCGTACTTGGAATACCGGCGCGTGATGGAGGGTTCCACATCAAGGCCGGAATGTTGGAGCTTGGCAGGACATACTTCGCTTGCAAGACCAACGCAAACTTTCCCCAAAACATGAAGCGCTTCGGATTACCGCTCATCCAGGGAGTCATCGTGCTTTGCGACGGCGAGAGCGGTTATCCTCTCGCACTGATGGACTCAATCGAGATTACGATAATTCGAACTGGGGCGGCGACGGGCGTCGCGGCAAAGTATCTCGCGCGGACTGATGCGAGAGTGGCGACTATTTGCGGTTGTGGGAATCAAGGCCGGATATCGCTCAAGGCCATCGCGAAGGTACGCGATCTTTCGCGCGCGTATGCGTGGGATATCGATCAAAACCAGGCTCGACCCTTCGCCGATGAGCTTTCCAGAGAGCTCAACGTTGAAGTCGCACCGGTCGATGATCTCGCGGCAGCGGTCGGAGAGAGCGACATCTGCGTCACTTGCACGCCGTCGAAAGAATACTTCCTGAAACGTGAATATGTGTCTAGTGGGACTTTCATCGCCGCAGTAGGAGCTGATAGCGAAGATAAACAAGAACTCGATCCCGTGCTCATCGGGTCCAACACCGTGGTAGTGGATCTGCTTGAACAATGCACCATCATAGGCGAGCTTCATCATGCCTTGAAGCAGGGTCTTCTAACTAAGCAAGACGTACATGCGGAGCTGGGAGAGATCGTCACAGGCAAAAAGGCGGGCCGTATATCGGAGGAAGAGATAATCATATTCGACAGCACCGGGACTGCCCTGCAAGACGTGGCTGCGGCGGCAATTGTCTACGAGAGAGCTGTGAGCGCGGGAATAGGTTCGGTGATAAACCTGGCAGAATAGGCTGGATCACCGCTAGTACTTTTTTTGCATTCGAAATGATCCATTTACGTCCTTACAGAGTTGAGGGGTCTGGGTACCTCTGCTGACTCGGGACTTAGTGGTTCCTCACACGACTCCGATCAGTTCGTCATTTGAAAGACAACATCGCTCTAAGCTGGAGGCCAATAATGGACCATTACACAGCGGTAGTGATTGGGACTGGTTTTGGAGGCACAATGACTGCCCTCCCCTTGGCGAAGAAATTCCTTGAACGCCCCGAGGGCGGAACCATATTAATGATCGAGCGAGGGACGTGGTGGACGACACCCGTCAGCACCGTTCAGGACAAAGAGGTAAAGACTCGCGACTTTCTCGCCCGAAAGGGACAGCCGGTTCAGTACTGGTCATCCCTCAATCGCTTCAGGGGTTTCATCGACATCTTCACTCGATGCCTACGCCGCAAGAATAATGAAGATGGCCTTTATGATATGACGAGACTGGGCAAGCCTGGCTTTCTCGGCTTGTTCGGAGGCCAGAACGACGGAGTGAGCATTGTTCGCGCGAGTGGCGTTGGAGGCGGTTCTCTGGTCTATTCCAACATTACAATTCGCCCGCCTGATTTCATCTTCAAAGATCCGCGCTGGCCGGTCGGCTGGTCCGATGACGAGCGTACCATCTATTTCGACTACGCCCGCCATGCCATAGGTTATGGCGTGCTATCAGCATTCGAGAGGCACAGGCTCGACAACAAGTTCTTCTTCAGAGGCCAACCTCTGCCAGACGTGCCTTATACCGGTCTGAATAACATCGTAACTCGCACGGCACGACTTACCCCGTATTGGGACAAGATCCACGACCCACTGAACAGTCTTGGTGTGAAGCGTATTCATCTAGCCGCTGGGTCCTCGCCCGGACAGCCGCTGCCTGACACTGACAAAAACAGATATTGGCTCGATCGCGCCCGCGTGTTTCAAACCGCGATGAGTCAACTAACCAACGACTACGGGGCGGTAGACCTGTCAATTTCCGATCTGACTCCAGAACTTCCCGCGGGTCAGCTCCCAGACCCGACGGACCCTGCTGCCAACTACCCGATCGCGAAGCCAAAGAACTATTGCGAGCGGCAGGGACGTTGCAATGTCGGTTGTCTTCCTGGCGCGCGGCACACCCTTAATAAGCAGTTAATGCGAGCGATTCTGGGGACGTTCGACATCGAGGCGCCTGATGATCCCACGAAAGACAAAGAGCCTAATTTGCGCAACCTGAAACTTGAAACGCTTTCCGAAGTGGACGTAATACGCGCGCTTCCTGGAGGAAGCTACGAGGTTCAATACATCCAGCGGCAGGAAGGCAATCTCTCCAAAACGACGAAGAAAACAGTAACGGCGGACATCGTGATCGTTGCCGCAGGCTGCGTAGGTACTAGCGAAATCATGCTGAGGTCGAAGGAACGAGGCACCCTTCCGAACTTGAGCGATAAGGTTGGATTTGGCTTTTCAACAAACGGTGATTACATTGCCTTCCTCGAAAAGACGAAAGAGCGGGTAAGCCTGATTCGTGGTCCGGTAACTACTTCGTTCGGTCACTTTAATACAGCCGATCCCGCGACAGGCGGCGACCCCACGAAGGTCCACACCCTCGAGGATCAAGGCATACCACCTGCGCTTGCTTCTGTCGCGGGGCAAGGGGTCCCTCTCATCCGTTCTCTGGCAAATGGCAATAAGGGCCGACTATTTATTCTGCATGCCATACTGAGATTCCTATGGAAGCGGCTGCTCCAATCTCTTCACGCCCTCTTCACGAACTATCGTGATAGGGGAGACATCTTTCGTTCGGAAGAAGAGATAACAGCCAACATGATGTGCGTCGTCGGCATGGGCCGCGAAGCGTCAGTCGGACAGTTTCGTTTAGGAAAATCTGGCGAGAGCTCATTGCGGCTTTCCAGAACCGACGGCAAGAAGTTCTATGATGACCCGATTTATGATTCGATTCGACAATCGCTTGCTCGGGCAGCTGACAAGCTAAGAGATCCCAATGACCCGACGAGTGAATTCGTGAATCCCTTCCTCACGAACACCGCCGGCGCTTTCGACGCCACCTCAATCGGAGTAAGCCATCCTCTAGGCGGGTGCATTATGGGTGCGGATGCGACAAAGGGCACTGTTGACGAGTTCGGTCGCGTGTTTGATAAGTCAAAGACTGGAGCGCGGCCATTCTACGAGAAGCTATATGTTGCAGATGCGTCTATCATTCCGACTGCTCTTGGCGTGAATCCTACGCTGACGATTTCGGCGCTTGCGCTCAGGATCGGTAATCAAATCATCAAAGAACTCTGACAGGCTCCGCAATCAGCCGAACTTTTTCATGCTCTTTCACGCTTTCAACACTACGTTGTTGCCACGACATCTGGATAGGGTCCCAGGAACCGTTCGCCGTCGAAGTGAATCATATGATCCGGGTCTGACGCGACCCATACCTCAGTCTCCCAGGAAATTTGGCTCACAAAAGAGCGCATCACGTCGCGGCTGGCGAAGGCGGTAACAAAGACGAGACCCGCACTGCATCCAGCGAAGAGTTCCTTCAACTCCCTTCGACGTTTGCCGTCCACTGGCCCAGCCGTGGACACGGCTTCTATGAGAAGCAGCCAGTTCCTGCGCACGTCGTGTATCACAACGTCCGGCATTTTCGCCGGCGCTGGCACGACGACCCCCAAGTCTCGAAGATAGTCAACATCGAGATGCAGGAATTTATCTTCCGCATCACCGATGTAGACCACAACTCCACCTGGAATGAAGCGCGGACATAATTCCTCGATCACAGTTTTGATGAGCGGGTTTTGTCCACCCGCTGATAGCGTTACAACATCGCCTGAAGGCAGCATCACCGGGATGCGTTCTAGCTCCCTGCAGCGCTCTAGCTCTCGTCGAATGGCGCCCCGGCTTTCGAGATACGTCTCAAGCCTAGCTGCCCACTCAACACTGCCGAAAGAACGAAACAGTTCTAGGGCGTGAGGCTCGACTTGGTAGACGGTTTTTCCGCTGTTGGTTGGCCTGGCCGGGTTGTCTGGATTTCTGATCAGCATCCCAGCATCCACGAAGTACTTCACCGCTTCGTCCCTGATGGTTTCACGCGTGTTGGGAGCGTAATGAACTCTGTATGCGTCGCTAATGAATGTTATGATCGGAGTGATTCCGCGAAGAGGATTGCTCGCCTCCGTCCAACTCTGCGCCGCTGCGAGGTCAACAAGAGCGAGGAGCGTATAAGCCGCAACCTCATTACTCTGCTTCGATCCAAACCCCATTGCGCGCAAGATCCTGCTTCCTCGAACTTACGGGCGCGTGCTACTTCAAATGGGCTCCGCCGCTTCTTTGCCATCAGAAGAGTTCCTCGGCGACGATGTCATCAATTTTTTGCTGGTCCATCGCGGGGTCGTCAATCCTCGCACCTAGACGATCGAGCTCCGCTTTTGAGGGGTACCTCAATGCTCGAAGGTCGGTTGCGTTGACTTGCGTGTGACCACTGAACTGTCGGAAGCATTTGTCCACGACAGTAGAGTTCAAGAATGCTGCCAAACCCTTCGCTAAGTTCATCGACAGTCCGCCGCCGTTCAAGTGAAAATAGTTGAGATGGTTTTCGAACCCTACAGAACCAGTCGTAACCTTGTCTGGATCGTAGATACAAGCAACAACTCGTCTTCGCTCCTCCTTAGACGTGAATCGCTTTACGAGCACATACACTTCATTTGGCACAAGCAACTCCCGCGTCATCTCATCACACACGATGGCGTTCGGCTTACGTGAATTCGCCTTCGGCCAGTTCACAAACCCACCGCTAAAGTGACAAGCGTAAATGAGCGGCACCGTGTTAGCTTCGGGCTGCCGCCGTAGAAATGTTCTCGCTCGAAAGTCCACGACTCTACCGGTCGAAACGCTGAGACCGATGTCAGCGAGAGTTGCCGAGAGCTGTGCAATTGCCGATTTGGCATTCCTGTGAGCGTCGTCAACAACGAGGTGAATAAACTGGTTGGGGTCGTTTGGTGAAACTACATCACGATATGGAACCTGACTCTCGATAGTCTCGTCGTGTGGCCTGCCGCTGCTGGTTGAAATGATCACGTCCTCTAGTGGCGCGTCCCCTTTCACCGCATGGACAATGATGTTCTCCTGAAGCACGTTGTCCCGACTGAAGGCTGCTGAACGTGATTCGAAAACGTGCAAACGACGCAGCGACATTCTATCGAGGAAGTCCGCGCGGAACGGCTTGAAGTACGGACCATTGCAAAAGCTGCGAGGCGTAATCGCACTTAGCTGTCCGTCAGGCGCGAGCAGTTTGATGATAAGCGCGACGAAACCAGTGTAGAGGTTGCTCGTCTCGATTCCAGCGGAGCGTAGCCACAGTCGCGCAGCCGAGCTACTGCGGATCTTGCGGTACGGCGGATTGACGATCGCAGCGTTGAATCTTTGGAACTCGGTTGAGAAGAGCCCCCTACGAGCTGCAGGCGCTGCCGCCGAAATGAAGTCTTCGTTTAGCACCGTAGAAGAGAACGCGATACCTGCCAATTCGCACGCCTTCTGGCACTCAGACATTGTGACGCGCAGCCGATCAATCAAACTAGGGTCAAGTTCATAGGCTGTTACTAAGAGATGCTTTGGTTTATGCGTCTCCGCACAAAGCCGACGAACAAAAGCATCTGTCAACGCACCGGCACCAGCACCCGCATCGAGCAGTTCGACATCACCTGAGCGAATATCAAACATTGAGGCCATCAGATCCGCTACCGGTCGAGGCGTCAGGAACTGACCGAACTCATGGAGTTTTCGTGTGTGGCCGTCTTTCGCGGTTGCCGACGATCCTATCATTCAGGTACCTCTTGTCCTTTGCCGCAGATTCTATATTGCCGAGAGGAGTTTAGAAAGAGATTGCCCGTGGCGCGGGAGGCCATGCGCAACACGACAGGGACCGACGAGAATGTATCGAGGATCCGAATAGAGTCGCTTCAGATTCACTTACACTCGGGAAGACTCAGTAAGTTGTCCGGCTGTTCACCGTCGGCGACAGTCTTAAGATACTTGTTCCCGAAGCGACTGATAGCCACGATAACATCTACGGTGCTGCCAGCCTTCGTCACGTAAAACTGATACGTGCCATTATCAATCCCCTCAATCGCTGCTGGCTGCGTCAACTTCCAAGCTGTTCCGTTTGGATTGATGCCCCCCGATATGAGTGATCCTCTCGTGCGGGTTTTGCCGATCGCTTTTGTTAATGCAGAGTACTTCGTGCCGACTTGCCATCGCTTGTGCTCCTTATTCGTTGACTAACTAATCGTATATTCCCGCCAGGGAATAGCTTCGAACGGACATTCGCCAAATATTGGGCGATGTCCCGACGTCCCAAATACGTAGGCACTCCTCGTGAGTCTTGAGCCATAAGGACAACGGGCATCCCCGAAAACACGGTTTGGAAACTCCGACTTGCTTTATCACTTGGCGCTATTGAGAACAGTCTCTTTCACGACGCAAAGGTTACGCCTTGTTCCCTCACTACTGCGCCCTGGAATCCCATTGCTCTACTTCTCCTTTCAACTCAATTTGAAAACAACGCCGCGAAGTTTAATCGTAGTGAAATGTTTGTCAAGTTTGTCAAGTCAACTTGACAGTTATTGACAGACACGGTTTCTTGCTGATATACGCTAGTCTCGAATGCATCCCCTTCAAGAAAAGCTTCTGCGACTAGCAGCCTCGCACAACCTCGCTGGTATGACTCTCCGCGACATTGGGAAACTAGTCGCCGAGAATCATCCGCAGAAGGTAAAGCACCATCTTGAACAGCTTGAGAGAAAGGGACTCATCGCGTTCAACCGCGAAACAGGGGTGCTCCGGAGGATTGCCCGGGCCACCGCAACCAAAGAAGACTTGCTCACTATTCCGATTTTGGGTTCTGCCGACTGCGGTCGTGCTCGGTTCTTTGCGGACACGAATATCCAGGGCTATCTCAAAGTGTCCCGCAAGGTAGTGAAACCAAAGGCGGGGCTCTTCGCATTGAGGGCTGTGGGACACTCTATGAACAGGGCGAATGTCAAAGGATGCAGCATCGAAGATGGTGACTATGTGATTATCGACAAGAATGCCGACGTCAAAGATAAGGATTACATAGTTTCGATCATAGACGGACTCTGTAATATAAAACGCCTCGCAAAGGATACGAAGAACCAACGAATAATCCTAGTCTCAGAGTCGAATCGTGAGTATCCGCCGATAGTGATACATCCTGAAGAAACGAGCTACTTCATAAATGGCAAGGTGGTTGAGGTCATTAAGAAACCGCAGATCTAGCGAACTTGGTACCCTGCGGGAGGACTCAGTCTCAATCGCCGGCGGGCGCGAGATCACCGTGAGTTGGATACTCAGTCGACGTCGCTGGAGCAACAGCCTTCCCATACTTCAAATAGAGAGCCGGTATCACGATCATATTTAGAAAAGTCGAAGTGACTATCCCGCCAAGAATGACTATAGCCATAGGCTGCTGAATCTCTTTGCCCGGCTCCCCTTTTCCCAGGGCTAGCGGCAGGAGTCCGATTCCTGTAACAAGCGCAGTCATCAATATGGGGCTGAGCCGTTCCATCGATCCCTGAACGATCGAGTCTCGAAAAGCGACGCCTTCTTCTTTCATTAGGTGTGTGTAGTGACTGATCAGCATGATGCCGTTGCGGGTGGCGATGCCGAACAGCGTGATGAACCCGACCAGAGAAGCAATCGAAAGCGTGCCGCCCGACAGAAATACCATTACCACTCCCCCGATGAGAGCAAGCGGCAGGTTAGCCATTACCAGGATTGCTGAGCGTGCCGACTTGAGCGCGATGAAAAGCAACAGAAAGATACCTGCTATCGCGACTATGGAAAGGAGTGAGATCAATCGCGACGCTTTTTCCTGCGACTCGAACTGCCCTCCGTACTGCAAGAAGTAACCTTGCGGGAGTTGCACTCTCCGAGTGATTGCCGAGCGCACGTCCTCGATGACGCTGCCCAAATCCCGACTAGCTACGTTGGCTTGGACGATGATGCGCCGCTGTACGTTTTCGCGGTTGATCGTGTTCGGCCCCTGATCGACGCGCACCTCGGCAACCTGAGAGATTGGCACTTTTGCACCGGAAGGGGTGTCGATCAACGTGCGGCCGATCGACTCGACCGATTGACGAGCCGAGTCGTCAAAGCGCACAAGCACGTCGTAGGTTCGCTGCTCTTCCAATACCTGAGAAGCCACATGTCCGTTGAAAGCGGTGTCCACTGTTTCAGCAAGATCTTCGGCCCTCAAGCCAACAGCGGCGGCGGCCTGGCGGTCCATGTTGACTTGAACCTGCGGCACGCCGACTTGCGGTTCAACTAAAAGATCCACAATTCCGGGCACTTCCGCCATCGCGTTGCGTATCTCCCCAGCTTTACCACGCAGAGTGGCCAGATCTGCGCCAAAAAGCTTGATGGCGATCTGGGCTCGTGTGCCCGAGAGTAGATGGTCTATGCGGTGCGAGATGGGCTGGCCAACTTCGACATCAACGCCGGGGATGCGCGCAAGATTCTGCCTGACCTCTTCCATCATCTCGGCATGCGTCCGATTACCCTCTCTGGTCACCACTTCGATCTCACTGGTGTTGACTCCCGCCGCGTGTTCGTCGAGCTCG
>JBASRM010000650.1:0-19117 GCA_049273835.1 Blastocatellia bacterium
AGAAGTGGTAACTGCCCGGCTTGAGGTTTGCGTAATTGACCGAACGATGAAAGGTAGTCGGTTGCCAATCTGCGTCCGCGCCTTCGAGTTTGTATTGATAGCGTATCAAATCGCCAGGCGCGAAAAACAGGCTGCCGAAATCAACCTCTATTTGATTTTGATTCGGGGCAAGTTGAAATCCTCGCAAATCAGTCTCGCCCACCTCCGACATATGTTGCGGCTCACCTACGACCTTGATTCCGTTGATGAAGATTGACGGCGGCACTCGCCCGGCTTCTGTCTGGGGAAGCAGCCGAGAAACACCCGTACTCGTCCCGAACCAAAACGCGCCGCTGCTATCACGAAACACCATGTCCACCTGGTCATTTGCCAGACCGTCGATTGACGTGAATCGTTTGACGCTGCCCGTATCAAAATCCACGTAGTTCAGGCCGCGAGCAGTCGCAACGTAAAATCGGTTCATGCGGTCTTCGGCAATGCTGAGGATGGCATTGCTCGCCAACCCGTCTGACATCTTGTATCTGACGATCTGCGGACGCTCCGATGCAGGGTCATCAATTCTTCCCAACCCGCCGTTGATACTTGCAATCCAGATTCGTCCACGGCTGTCACATAAGAGTTGTTTGATTTCACCTTCAGGTACGCCGTCGGCCGAAGTGAATGTTGTGAATCGCCCACCGAGGTAGCGTGCAACATCGCCTCTCTCAAATCCTACCCAAAGATTACCCGCCTGGTCTTCGCAAACTGTCGAGGGAGAACCCTGTGCAGACAGCCCCTCAGCTTCCGCGAAAGTGTGAAACTTGCCTGTTGCCCTTTCCCATCTTGCGACTTTCGTCTTGGTGTCAGGGGTTTTGTTTTCAGAGCCTATGGAAATCCATATATCGCCGCGTCTGTCTTCATAAATGCCGCGCAGAAAGTCGTCAGGCAAACCGTCCTTAACCTTGTAGTGCGCAATTGATCGGGCAGTCAAAACTTCTTCGATGGGGTCCACCGCTGCAAACCGAAATAGACCCTTGCGCGTGGGCCACCACCATTCGCCCTGACGGTCTCGAATAGGAATCTGCCCGAGGTACCAATCGGATGAAACAGCAAACGCGCGCGGTTTTACTTTTTTAGAGACAAACCGCTCGCCGTCGAATCGGTCTATGAAGTAATTCAGGTTGCCGAAACGAGTGTAAACATTGACTTCGCCTGCAATAGATTCTGTGATGTGATAGACATCCCGAAAGCCTAGGCCGTCGGCTTCCGTGTAGGTGATGAATCCGTTACGGGCAAGTCTCATTGCCCCGTCTGCTGTGCCTATCCATAAATTCCCGTACTCGTCTTCATTGAGAGACCAGACTCTTGCATCTCTCATGATCTCGATGGCCAATCGAAGTCGAAATCGTTCCTCATTCCTGAGAAACTCATACAATCCGCAATCCGTGCCTATCCAGAGTCTGCCGTCATGGTCCTGAAATACGGTGTTCACATCAGCACAACGCAGACCTTCTCTTACTGAATACAAACGAGCTGCGACAGAGCCTTCCCGGCCAGGTGCGGCCGCGGGTTGAGGGACGCCGTACAAACCGAGTCCAGTCCCTATCCAGAGTTTCCGTTCATCCTCCCTTATTACGCTCGTCAATTTAGTATCCGGCAGTTTATTTCTTAATATAACCCTTTCAATCCGCCCATCCGAGAAGCGGCGAAAAAGCTCCTTCCGTGTGACTATCAATAGCACTCCGCCTTGCTCTTCAACGATGGCTGCTATCCTGTGATACTCGAACTCATTGCTCTGTATCCCAAGCTCAACATAGTGAAAGGTTGCCCTATTGTTCACCAACTCGATTCGATAAAGCCCTCGCAATGTTCCACACCATATTCTAGCCTCGCTGTCTTCATACAAGACCTTCATAGGTGCAGCGGACTCGTCCAAACTCGGACGATAGACAGCAAACAACGGCGGAAAATTCGACTGCCGCACTAGTTTGTTTTGCGGCAAAGGAACGCCCAGTGGATTGAACACGCACAGCCCTGCTCGCGTTGCTACCAAAAAAGTGCCGCTGCGGGTTTCCAGGAAATCGTCCACCCAGTTGCTAGGCAATCCTTGCTCAGTTGTGTAATTCGTGAAAGTGTAGCCGTCGAAACGCGAAAGGCCCTCTTCAGTGCAGAACCAAAGAAAGCCGCGCGAGTCGCGTACAATTCGACTTATCTTATTGCTCACAAGTCCGTCGGCTATTGTGTAGGTCTTGATTGGTAGATGCTCGGCGCGGATGGCGGCCGCCATCGCCAACAACAGGCCAGCGATCAAACACCCTGCGCGCGCCGCCCACGTGGAGACCCCGCACACGAGACCAATGATGCGCTGTCTTCTGGGATCGACTAAGCCCATAGGAAGTTGGACGTGCTGCCAAATTCAGATTAGCTGCAATTTAGTCGAGTGCGAGACCGGGGAACCGGCCTACGACCAAGGTCGCTCGCGCAAATCGTACGCTCAGCAGCAGCAGCAAACAAGCTTACACGGGAGGCGACCCATCGAGACTTCCTCGCGCTCCCGAAAGATGCGGACGTCGACTTTGCCGAACTTGATTGAGGTGAAGAAGCAGGCTGAAGTAAGATTCTGCTTAATCGTCGCGATTCGAGCGTGGGTTTGAAGCAGCGGCGCTCGCGGAGAGGAAGTGACCGGTAGCCGGAGGGCGGGGGCTTGTACCGGCCACCGATCACCGGCTACCGATCACCGACATTCGATGTCCGAACGACGTAGAAAATTCTGGGGCTGGGGTTGGGAAGGCGAAGGACTCACCGCTGACGAACTGAAGCTGCTTGATCCGGTCTGGGCGAAGCGGCTTGGCGTCGCTGAGTTTGATGTCACCCCACCGCCCAAAGCTGAAGAGATCAGTCTCCCGCCACCGCGAGTCTCAATCCCTCATTCGCTTGCAGGGATTTGCACAACCGATCACTACGAGCGTCTCGCGCACAGCTACGGTCAATCTTTCGCCGATAGCGTTCGCATTTTTCGACGAGACTTCTCAAACCCGCCCGACGTCGTAGCGCTGCCCCGCACTGAACAAGACATCGTTGACGTCTTCGATTGGTGTGGCAACACAGGCGCAGCCGCGATTCCGTACGGCGGCGGCTCCAGCGTTGTCGGTGGAGTCGAGCCGCCTCAGTCCGACAACTATGCCGCAACCATCACCATCGATCTGCGTCGCCTCGGTCAAGTGCTCGAGATCGATCCTGTTTCCGAAGCGGCTCGCATTCAGGCGGGGACTTACGGGCCGGCGCTCGAAGCGCAACTGAAACCCTCAGGCCTCACGCTGCGGCACTTCCCGCAGTCGTTTGAATTCTCGACGCTTGGCGGATGGATCGCGACCCGGTCGGGCGGGCACTTCGCCACGTTGCACACCCACATCGATGAGCTGGTTGAATCGCTTCGCATAGTCACGCCGCGCGGTGTGATTGAAACCCGACGGTTGCCGGGAGACGGCGCGGGCCCAAGCGCCGATCGCTTATTCATCGGCTCGGAAGGAATTTTCGGCATCATTACCGAAGCCTGGATGCGATTGCGCAAGCGCCCGGCGTTTCGCGCAGGGACCACCGTTAAGTTCGCTGACTTTTACAAAGCGGCTGATGCGGTCCGGGTGATCTCGCAAGCGGGTCTTTATCCGGCGAACTGCCGCTTGCTCGACGCTCAGGAAGCGGCGACGGCGGGCGCAGGCGATGGCAAGAACGCGATCCTTATGCTCGCTTTCGAATCGGCGGATCACCCGCTGCAGGCTTGGATAGCCCGCGCTCTCGAGATCTGTGGGGACTACGGCGGCGAATGGGACCGCAAAGCTCTCGAGACAACAGGTTCGCATCGAGAAGGGGCAGCGGGCGCCTGGCGCAGCGCGTTTATTCGAGCCTGCTACTTGCGCGAGAATCTTACCGCGCGTGCAGTGCTGTCGGATACGTTTGAGACCGCGATCACCTGGGAGCGTTTCGCCGATTTCCACTCGAACATCAAAGACGAAATGCGTCACCTGATCCACGAAGTCACCGGGCACCCCGCGTGGGTGACTTGCCGGTTCACTCACATCTATCCTGACGGCCCAGCGCCGTATTTCACTTTTGTTTCGATGGGCGACAAAGAGAAACTGCTCGAACAGTTTTACACGGTAAAGCGAGCAGCTTCGGACGCGGTGGTGAAACACGGGGGTACGATCACCCATCATCACGCCGTGGGACGCATGCATCGCCCACAATACGATCGCCAGCGCCCGGAGTTGTTTGCTGAAGCCTTGCGCGCCGCGAAACGCGAGTTGGATCCAAGGTGGATCCTCAATCCCGGAGTTCTGATCGATCAATAGTTCGAGCCCTCCCGCAAGGTATCACTACTCGTGGTTGAAAGAAGCGTGATATAACTCCAAACGGTGTGTTGTGTGTGGGGCGGAGGATTCGCGATGTCGCAATTCTTAATTGGCGCGGGTGTAGCACTCCTCTCGGCCGCACTGGGCTTCAGCGCAGCGTCGCTACAACAACAAATTGAGAAGCGCCGCCGCCACCGTGCACTTGCAAGCATATTTCTCATTGACCTTCGGTGGCTTGAAGGGCCTTTAAGAACTCTCTACGAGGACGAACACGCAGGGAACAATATTGTGCAGTTGAAGGACACTGTCTTTGACCGCGCAGGCGCAGATCTTTTGCTTTTCGATGTGGAAACAGTTCAAGCCTTAAGCCTCGTGTACGGATTGGTGAGCGATCTAAGAACCGTATTCGATGAAGAACAGCGACGGGAATCAGAGTTGACGATGTGTTTCACCATCGCGTTCGTGCCATGGCGGGCTTTGCGGCGAACGCAATTGGCAGCGCGAAGGCCCGATTGGAGAAGGCAGGTGGCAGTTTGCCGCGAGACGTTGAAACGGCTCCCAAATCTTACCCTGAACTGCCGAGATTGGACGCAGCGAGCTTCGATTGAGAAGGAACACCATTGAGCGGTCCGATAGATCTTAAAGCAGCCCAGGAGAAGTCAGCATGAAAGAAGTTAAAAAGGCCTCTTTGATTGGCCGTCACATTGTGACGGATCCGAAAATCTGTCACGGCAAGCCCACTTTTCGCGGCACACGAGTTCTGGTTGCGGATGTGCTCGAACAGGTGGCCAGCGGGATGGCCTGGGAAACTATAATCGAGGAATGGAATGACAGCATCACCAAAGAAGCGATCCGAGAAGCCGTCCGATTAGCCAGTCAGGCCTTGCTCAAACACGCCGACGAGTTTGTCCTTGAGCCGAAATCGGCATGAACCTTCTGGATGAGAACATCCCAAAGCCTCAACGCGAACGCCTCGAAGGCTGGCGTGTAGCTGTTAGGCAAATTGGTGTAAGGATCGGACGGAAGGGACTGCTCGATGAAGAAATAATCACTTTATTACAACTCCTGCGTCGCACCACCCTTCTTTACCCGCGACGAAGATTTCTTTCAGCGCAATCTCTGTCACGCCAGGTACTGCCTCGTGCATTTAGCGGTTGAGAAATCCGAGACTGCGTGGTTCGTGCGTCGCTTACTCCGGCATCCTGATTTCAAGACCCAGGCGAAACGGATGGGCAAAGTCATCAGAGTATCGCGCTCGGGGATTTCTTTCTGGCAGCAGCACCAAACAACAGAACAACACGTCGAATGGAAGTGATCTCAAATGAGAATTGGCCAAATTTCTCGATCGCAGGAACACCTTATCACAAGTACGTTCCAGTGCGACTCACCCCGGTTGAAGCTGCGGTTACGTTCTGAGTTCAGCCTTCAGGCTGCCGAGCAAACAAGCTAAAGCCTGAACTCAAAACAACCTGAATACGTTCTGAGTTCAGCCTTTAGGCTGCCGGGCGCACAAGCTAAAGCTTGAACACAACACCACCCGGCGGCGTGCATCCAGCCAGGATTGTCGTATTGACTTAACCTCATTGGGTCCGTAGCAATGCCACGTGCCTCGCCTCGTAGCAGCTTGAGAAACCAACCCTTTCCGGTAAAATGGTCGCGCTCGCGAGGGAGAATCGATGGACTCCACAACGCTCTCCCACTACCGCATTCTCTACAAACTCGGCGCAGGCGGGATGGGTGAGGTATATCTCGCCGAAGATACTAACCTCGAACGCAAAGTTGCTCTCAAGCTATTGCCCGCCGAGTTCATGCAGGATCCCGACAGGGTGGGGCGTTTTGTAAGGGAAGCTAAGGCGGCTTCCGCGCTCAACCATCCTAACATCATCACGATTTATGAAATCGGTGAAGCAGACGGAGCTCACTTTATAGTGACCGAGTTCATCGAGGGAGAGACGCTTCGCCGGCGTCTTGAGCGCTCTCGATTGAATCTCAAGGAAGTGCTCGACGTCAGCAATCAAGTGACCGGCGCGTTATCGGCGGCTCACTCGGCGGGGATAATTCACCGCGACATCAAGCCCGAAAACATAATGCTGCGCCCGGACGGCTACATAAAGGTGCTCGACTTTGGGCTCGCAAAGCTGACCGAAAAACGACCTCTCTCAACCGATACCTCGGCCCCTACTGCCGCCAGAGTCGAGACCCATCCCGGAATGGTGATGGGTACGATCAGCTACATGTCGCCCGAGCAAGCGCGCGGGAAAGCGGTTGACGCTCGAAGCGACATCTTCAGCGTGGGCGTGGTGATGTACGAGATGCTGGCCGGCCGCGCGCCATTTCAAGGAGATAGCGCGGCCGATGTATTTGTCTCACTCCTTGATAGAGATCCGTCGCCGCTGGCCGATAACCACCCGGAGCTGCCGCCTGAACTCGACCGCATCGTGGGAAGGTGCCTAGAGAAAGAGCGAGAGCGTCGATACCCATCGGCGCAAGAGCTAGCCCGCGACCTGAAGACGCTCGAGTTCACGCCCTCGAATGAACACTTCGCCGCACGGAGCTCGCCTTCGATTGCCGTCCTGCCCTTCGTCAATATGAGTCCCGATGCCGAGAACGAATATTTCTGCGACGGTCTCGCCGAAGATCTGTTGAACGGGCTTTCGAAGATCGAAGCCTTGCGGGTCGCCGCGCGCACGTCGGCGTTCTCATTCAAGGGCAAACAAACCGACGTCCGCGAGATCGGTCAAAAGCTGAAGGTGCGCACTGTGCTTGAAGGCAGCGTGCGGAAGTCGGGCAACCGATTGCGCGTCACTGCCCAGTTGATAAACGTAGCAGACGGCTATCACATCTGGTCGGAGCGTTACGATCGGCAGCTGGAGGACATCTTCGAAATCCAGGATGAGATCTCGCTGGCGATCGTGGATGCATTAAAGGTGAAGCTGCTCGGCGCAGAGAAGACAGCAGTGTTGAAGCGGTACACTGACAACACCGAGGCGTATCAGCTTTACCTGCTTGGTCGCTTCCACTATGGCAAATATACGGAGGCCGGATTCAGGAAATCCATCGAATACTATCAGCAGGCCATTGCCAAGGAACCGACCTATGCGCTGGCGTTCGCTGAGATGTCGGTCTCTTACGGCTATCTCTGGTATTTCGGTTTCCTTTCACCGCATGAAAGCGTGCCGCAGATGAAGGAGGCTGCGGCCAGTGCGCTGGCCATTGACGGGGATCTGGCTGAATCTCACCTCAGCATGGCAAGTCTGAAATTCAGCTACGAGTGGGACTGGGCGGAGGCTGAGCGAGAATTCAAACGCGCGCTCGAGTTAAACCCGGGATACGCCGAAGCGCATGAACAGTACGGGTTCTTTCTGGCAGTCATGGGGCAAGTCGATGAAGCGCTGGACGAAGCGCGACGCGCCCTGGAGCTTGATCCGATTTCGCTGATTGCCAATCAAAATGTCGGATGGACTTATTGGGCTGCCGGCGAGTACGACCTGATGCATGAGCAAGCCAGAAAATTGATCGAGATCGAGCCTTATTTCTTTGGCGGGCACCATCTCGGCGGAATCGAGCGGTGGACAAGAGGGCTGCTCGAGGAGGCGATCTCTGGATGTCAAACAGCGGTGACCCTTGGGGGCGGTCCGTTACCGTTAGCAGCTCTCGGGTGTTTGTACGGGTTGGCGGGTGAGCGGGATAAGGCGCAACAGGTGCTCGGCCAGTTGCAGGAGTTGCGGGCAGGTCGATATGTCCCGTTGTACAACATGGCGCTGGTTCATGCCGGGTTGGGCGAGATGGATCGGGCGTTTGAATACCTTGAGGAAGCCTACACCCAACGGGAGGGGATTCTGATTTTTCTAAGACATAATGCCCTCCTCATTCCGGGACTCAGCGCAGACCCTCGTTTTGTGGATCTGCTGCAGCGTGTTGGGCTAACGCAGTGATCAAATTTCGTGACTACTGCTCACTTAGTCAGTCATGCCAGAGAGGAACCCGTTATGCCGAATGATCAGGAGCCGGAATCTGCTTCTGGCAATTTGACTCCGATTGTGATGGGGTCGGTTTCCGGGATTTCACCTCTCCGGCCTCCCGGGCCACACCCGCAGGAAGATCTGACAGCAGACGACGGAAGCAGTTCGCGCAAGTGGGGCCGGATCGTTCAGATGCCCGAATTCAAAAACATGCTGAGGGCGAAGCTGAAGTTCATCGTCCCGGCGACCCTGTTTTTTGTGATCTATTATTTCGCGCTGCCGGTGCTTGTCGGATATGCGCCGGAGCTAATGTCAAAGAGAGTATTTGGCGTGGTGAACATCGCCTACCTCTTTGCGCTCTCGCAGTTTGTCATGGCGTGGACTATTGCTGCTCTGTATCTTCGAGCGGCTTCGCGTTTCGACAAAATGGAGCGGCGCATAATCGAGAAAGCTCGCGAGAAGTAGTCCAGAGTTGCGATTGCCAATTTGCGATTGCCGATTTCAGTCAAGCTGCAAGTCGCCAATCGGAATCGGAAATCTGCAAATCGGAAATCTATGACGATGGCCCTCCTGATCTTCCTGGTCTTTGTCGGCATCACGCTGGCGATCACCTACTGGGCGGCGCGCCGCTCGAGCGGGGCAAACGCCTTCTTCGCCGCGAATCGGCAGATCACCGCGTGGCAGAATGGATTCGCGGTCGCCGGTGATTACATGAGCGCTGCTTCATTCCTCGGCATCGCCGGGATAATCGCTTTTCAGGGCTACGACGGCTTCATGTATTCGGTCGGATGGTTGGTAGCTTATCTAACCGTACTGCTGATCGTCGCCGAGCCGTTGCGCAACGCCGGCAAGTACACGATGGCCGACGTGCTCGCCTACCGTCTAAACCCAAGACCGGTGCGCGCCATGGCCGCCCTCAGCACGCTCACAGTGAGCATCTTCTACATGATCGCCCAGATGGTGGGGGCCGGCGCTCTTGTCGCACTGCTGCTCAAGGATTCAGGCATCAGCTATCAGACGGCGGTGATCGGCGTCGGAGTGCTGATGATCGTATACGTGGTCTTTGGCGGAATGCTCGCGACTACGTGGGTTCAAATCATCAAGGCCATTCTGCTCATGAGCGGGACGATTCTGCTGAGCGTGCTGGTCCTCGCCCACTTTGGATTCAGCTTCACCAGTTTTTTCGAAGCGATCGGCAGCGTGAGCTATCACGAGAATGGTGTTTCGGTTACCAGAGACTTCCTGCAACCCGGTCTCCGATTCAAGCCGCCATACGGCGCACTGGATTTGATTTCACTCGGCATGGCATTGATCTTCGGCACCGCCGGATTGCCGCATATTCTCGTTCGCTTCTACACGGTGCCTGATGCCAGGACTGCCCGCATCAGCGTCGTATGGGCGATGGCCTTGATCGGTACCTTTTACATACTGACCACCTTTCTCGGGTTTGGGGCGGCGACAATCGTGGGTCGCGACAAGATCACGGTGAGCGGCGGAACAAATATGAGCGCGCCGCTTCTCGCTCAGGACCTGGGAGGCGATTTCTTTTTCGCCTTCGTTTCGGCGATAGCATTTGCGACTATTCTGGCCGTAGTAGCCGGCTTGACTATCAGCGCGTCGACTTCATTTGCGCATGACTTCTACACGAACGTAATCCATCGCGGCGCCGAACGCCGTCCGGGCGAGGAGGTGCGCGTCGCGCGGGTGACTGCGTTTGTGGTTGGAGCCGTGGCAATGGCGGTCGCGATCCTTCTGGGGCCCAACGCGAACGTCGCGTTTCTGGTGGCGCTCGCGTTCGCCGTAGCCGCCTCGGCGAATCTGCCGGTGATTGTGTTGTCCCTATTCTGGAAGCGCTTCAACACCCGCGGAGCTGTCATCGGACTTGGGACCGGGCTTGCGGCTTCGATTCTACTCATCATCTTGAGCCCGAGCATCATGGGAGTTGACCCGCCCGCTGTAACCGCCGCGGCGCGCCACCTGATTCAGTCACCACCGATCTTTCCTCTCGAGAATCCAGGAATTCTGAGCATACCGTTGGGGTTCCTCGGAGCTGTTCTCGGAACATTCTCACGAAGGGAGCCGGCTGCGGAGGCAAAATTCGATGAACTGCTGGTGCGCGCCTCCACCGGACTCGGCGCCGAAAAGGCTACTATGCACTGAGAGCAATGTTGGCGTTTATTGCTCAAAGCCACTGCGGCGTATCATTGAAGCGAATCTGGAATCGGGACGCAGGGCGTCAAACAGCGGATCCGTCTTGAGCGCGCGGATTGAAGGGTCCCGCTCCAGGTAACACTTCTCCAGCCACCTGAAAGCCTCGTCCATCTCGCCCAGTCCAGCGTGGACTATCACGTAAGTAAACGGAGGTACAAACCTGTGCCTGGCCAATTCGTTCAATTCTGCGTAATAGCGGCGAGCCTCGCCAAGGTTGTCTTCCTGTGCCCTGGTGTAGCTGAGTAAGGCGATGAAGTCAGCGTTGTCGGGCGCACCCGAGCGACCGCGGCGGAACTCAGACATCGCTTCCTCTCGCCTCCCCTGCATCAAGTGACAAAGACCCAGATAATAGCGGGCCACCGTGAAAGTTGGCTCCTGCTCGAGCGTCCTTTGCAACACGGTTATCGCCTCGTCGTAGCGACGCGCGCGGTACAGCACGGCGCCGAGCTGGGTGGCGGCCACCGGGGAATGCTGATCAAGTTCGAGGGCACGGTTCGCTTCGCGCACCGCTTCATCGAACCGGCCCAAATGCGCGCCGAGCAAAGTCGAATACCAGTGGTGCGCGTTAGAATAATTGGGCTTCAAATCAATAGCGCGCTTGAACTCGCTTTCGGCCACCTCCCGATCCCAGTAATAATCGGTAAAGATCTTGCCCATCGTGGCGTGCGCTTCTGCCAGGTTCGCATCGATTTTAAGCGCCTGCTCGGCTGCTTCACGCGCCAGTGGCAGCGCTTCGCGAGGAGCCGCGAGGTGATAACTGCCAAGCGTTGCATACGCGTCGGCCAGTCCGACATATGCCAGCGCATAGGCCGGGTCTTTTGCAATGGCTTGTCGAAAAGACTCAATACTCTTGTGTATGCCTTCGCCGGATCGTTTTCCCCAATGATAACGGCCGGTCAAATAAAGCTGATACCCTTCGGGGTTGGTCGTATAGTTTCGAGCGAGCTCGCTTCGCTCTTCCCCGCTCAAGGTTACCATCAGGTCGCCGGCGAGTGGTCTCTGCGCCCCAGTTTCATGAAAACCACGTCTTCACTGGAACCTTTGCTTTCAATCTGCTGATGGGGCGCAACTGGCCGCCGGCAGCGGAAGATTTTGCCGAAGCAGAAGAAGTGTGCCGCGAGCTGGGCCTGGGAGAATTGTTGGATCGGATGCCCGCAGGCTTGTTGCAGATGGTCGGCGAAACCGGCTGGCAATTGTCACACGGCGAACGCAGCCGGTTGTTTCTGGCGCGGGCGCTGCTGCAAGAATCCGAACTCGTGATTCTAGATGAGAGCTTCGCCGCGCTCGATCCTGAAACGCTTAGGCAATCGATGAACACGGCGCTCGATCGAGCGAAGACTCTGTTAGTCATCGCGCATCCTTGACGTTCAAGAACCTGTGCGATCAATCGGCCCGACCTCCGGGTCTAAGTCGTCGTGTGCCTGCGTGTGATCGAGAACAAACAGAGTTAGCAACTGCGTCTCTGATCCGCGAGCGCACTTTGATTCAGCTCGTTCTCACTTGTCTGGCGAGCCGGAAGCCGTTCGCTCGCTGAAAACAACAACCAACTAACCGCAATGAATAGGAGAAATATATGAATACCCGAAAGACATTCCCATACGAATCATCTGGGCAGCAGCGGGGGCAATATTCGCGCTGTCGGTTGCGAGCCAGATTTACGCTCAGTCCAGTCTATCAACCCGTACGTTCGGAGACGTGCACGTACTGGCGACCGTGCCCGCCTCTACCGGTTTTCCCGAAGGCATTGCGGTAAAAGGCAACAAGATCTACGTCGCCGGTCCGGCGCGATTTGGCACCGCGGGAGATGGAACCCCATCCAGAGTCTTCGCATTTGACATCGACAGCGGCGCCCTGCTGGCAACTTATGACATTCAGGGAGAAGACTTGAATCAAGACCATGCAAACTCCTGCATTGCGTTTGACGATGACGGAAGGCTTTACGTCGTCAATCTTCAACTCGGGATAGTTCGATTGGATCTCGGCAGCGGACAACAACAGGTTTACGCAGCTCCGTTGCCAAATCTTCAGCGGTGCGCCTCGGTCGCGCCCGGAACGCCTTGCTCACCTACTGTGTTTGACGCGCCGCCACTGGGGAACGATATCGCTTTTGATGAGGACGGCAATATCTACGAGACCGATTCCTTTCAAGCTACGATCTGGAGAATTCCAGCGGGCGGCGGTCAGCCTCAGATTTGGTTCCAGGATAGCCGGCTCGATGTGCCGTTCGGCGCTAACGGGTTGCGATTGAGTCCTGACCGAACCAGGATCTATTTCGCCGTCACCGCGGATTCGGTTGGCCAGTTTGGGAATTTTCTCGGAGGGAAGATTTATACGCTGCCGCTCGTGTCGAATCCCGGTCCCGCGCAGCTTCAGCTTTTTCATGAGTACAACGGCGAAGCACCGGATGGGATCGCGTTCGGCAAATCGGGCAAGCTGTATGTCGCACTTGCGGCGCCCTTAAACTCCGGAGTCTCAATTCTCAATCCTGATGGAACGGAAGCCGCACGGCTGCACAACGATCAGGACCCGATCTTTCCTTACGATTCACCGGCCAACATCGCCTTCGACAAGCAAGCTAACGCCGAGACTCAACTTCGATGAGCATTGACGCTTGATTGCGTCTGTTGTTCTAATAGTGCGGCCTGACCAGCTTGATACCAACCCTCTGGAGGACCGCATGACCGCTCAAAACGCTAGCCTGCAATCACCGGCCGCCGAGATCACCGCCAGGCACAAGGAGTATATCTGGCCGTGCGCTGCAACTTACTACGAGCACCCGATCGTGCTCACTCACGGCGAGGGTATGTTTGTATGGGACACAGACGGCAATCGTTATCTGGATTGTTTCGGCGGGGTTCTTACAACCAGCGTAGGTCACGCGCGGCCGGAGGTGGTGAAGGCTGTCAGCGAACAAGTCGGCAAGATTGCTCACAGTTCTACGCTATACATCAATCAGCCGCAAGCCGATCTGGCTGAAAAAGTCGCCCAGATAACGCCAGGCGCCCTCAAGAAGAGTTTCTTCACCAACAGCGGCACCGAAGCCGACGAGACCGCGATGGTGCTTGCTCGAATCTACACCGGCCGCACTGAGATCATTGCGTTGCGTCACGCCTATCACGGGCGTTCTGTGACCAATATGACCGCGAGCGGCCACGCGACCTGGAAGCATGGCCCGTCGATGGTGCCCGGCATCGTTCACGCTCACGCGCCTTATTGCTATCGCTGTCCGTTTGATTTGAAACCGGAATCATGTGCGATGGAGTGCGCGCGTGATGTCGAAGAGCTGATTCAAACCTCGACAACCGGACAGATCGCGGCGTTCATCGCCGAGCCGATACTCGGCGTCGGCGGGTTCATCACTCCTCCCAAAGACTACTTCAAAGTCGTGACCGAGATTGTTCGCCGGTACGGCGGGATTTTCATCTGTGACGAAGTTCAGACCGGGTGGGGACGAACCGGCGATCATTGGTGCGGTATCGAGCACTGGGACGTTCAACCGGAGATGATGACCTTCGCCAAAGGAATGGCCAACGGCGCGGCCATTGGTTGCACCACCGCATTACCAGAAGTTGCGGACAAGTATCCAGGGCTTACATTCTCAACCTTCGGCGGCAATCCGGTAAGCTGTGCCGCGGCGCTTGCAACGATTCGCGTGATCGAAGAGAACGACCTGCCGAAAAACGCTCGCGTTGTTGGCGATTATCTGCGCTCCAAACTTGAAGAGCTGAAGGATAAGTACGCGGTGATCGGCGACGTGCGCGGGATGGGTTTGATGCAGGCGATCGAGTTCGTCAAGGACCGCACAACCAAGGAGCCTGATCCGCAATCCGTCCTCCGAGTCTTTGAAGAGACGCGGCGGCGCGGCGTGCTGATCGGCAAGGGCGGACTCTACGGTAACGTGATTCGCATCGGCCCGCCGCTGGTTGCGACAAAATCAGACATCGATCAACTGGTTTCGGCTCTTGACCAGTCGTTCGCGGCACTGTGATCCAGGGAGGGTCCAGGTTTGAAACGAACTGTCACAGTTGTTCTATTGTTGGTCCTGGCAGGCGGCTGCTCGACAAAGGAATCGGCATCAAACAACAGCAACGGCAATAGCAACGCCAGTCAGCCCGGCGCGAGCGCCGAAACCGCTCAACCGGCTGCGCACCCGGCCCGCGACCCGAGCAACTTGCGAGAGGGCGAAGCCAGCGGAACAATCATCGACGAGGGGCAACCGATCCAACTCAGGTATGCCTACGCCGGTTGGGGCGAGCAGTTCGACGAGGAAGCCGTGGTGCTGCTGTTGACCGACAATCCGATTCCTGCCGAAAGGCTCGCCAGGGGTTTTGATGAGTCGTTCAGAATCTTTTCTGACGACATTCGCGGGCTGGAGTACAAGATCGGAAAGGGCTTCTGGGTAAGGTATCGCCCGAGCCAGTTTCAAACTTCCGGTATCAACACGCTCAAGGATTACTCGGTCGAAAATAATATAGTCAGGAGCCGGGACGAAGACCGCACGACCTTCGACGGACATGAATACAAACGTTCAGTGAGTTTCATCGCCCGGCTGCCGGAAAAGAAGTGAGCGGGATAGCAAGGGCGAGCCGAGACAGAGGACGGCGGAGTCTTAACATTTTTCGCTCCCAAAATCCCACCAACGGAGCTGGTGAATCGTTCATACTCAGCCTAACGCAGTTACCTGTCCCGCCTTACTTTTTCGCTTCCAGTCCAAGATGCTCACGAAACCAGTTGGCCGCCGCGTTGGAGCTGGTCTCAAACGCCTCGTTGATGTACATCTCGAAATGGGTAATAGCCGGCACACCGATCAATTTCTTTGGGCCGGTCAGCACATCGATCGCAGCGTAAGCATTGTCTCGATTGTTGATCAGTTCATCCTTCTCAGCCGGGATCAGCAGCACCGGGCGGTCACCGACTGCCTTGAGATATTGAAACGGGCGATACTCGGCCACCATCTGCTGGGTTTCAACATCCACCATCCGCCTCGTCGAGAATCCGGTCTCAAACTCTCCGCCTTGTCCGGTCCTTGCGCGCTTTATCGCATCTTCGAGCAATCTCCCTCTCAGCGGCACTGGTCCGTCGGACGCAGTCTTTCCCCCTATCGCTGGAACCTGTCCCACCACTGCTTTGACCCGGGAGTCGATTGCAGCAACCACAATCACGTGGCCGCCCGCGAAGCTCGAACCCCACACGCCAATGCGTTCGGGATCGACGCCAGGCTCGCCCTGCAAGTAGGAGAGGGCGTTGCGATAGTCTTCGACCTGTTTCATCGGAATGAGCCGCGTGCGTTTGAGAACAACATCGGTTTTCACGGTCGTTATCCGCTTATCATCTCTCGTGGGTTCGGGGTCGGACCGAGACACGGTGGGTGCGTTTTGAGAAATGAAGCCGTCGCTCGAGCCCCAGCCGCGGTAGTCTATGACTAATGCTACAAGGCCCCGCTCGGCGAAACGCGCGCCATACTTCTCAATTGAAAAATGGGTGCCCGCCCAGCCCTGGCCCAGCACCACCCCCGGCGTCTTGCCGCTGGTGGAAAATCCTTTAGGAAAGAAAAGCTTCGCGTAGCACGCAACGCCGTCGCTGTAGTACGTGACTTCGCGGGATGTCACGCCATCGGCGAGCTTGTAGGCCCAGTCTTGAGGGGTGAGCCCGGTCTTTATCTTCTTTACCTCCTGGGCCGGCGCAGCGACTGCCGGCCAGATCAGCACCGGCGCAATAAGGGCGATCATTATTCTCGTTTTCATAACGCTTTCATTTCAGAAACACTACCTTACAAAACTTCCGCTTTGAAGACCGAACTACGAACCGGTACTCGCTTTTGCGTTCTTGCGGGTTGTCAGCGGCGCTTTTGAAACTGCTCCAGGAAATCGAGCTGCTCCTTGAGCAAGTGGTTGCGCAGATGAACCACATCACCAAAATCCATGTAGGGCTCGTCCTTCGCGTTATACGCCGTCCACTTCGGCAGACCTTTGCCGTTAGGATCGCCGGTCTTCGCGAAGTTCACCCAGTAGGCCGACATCGTTTCCGCAAGCTTGTGATCGACATCCTGAAGCAGCGCGATCTGACGGTTCAGATTGTCAAACACGTACGCGATCTCGCCGGCGTGATACGCGCCTAGGTATTTGCTGTTCGGGTTGGGCGGCGCATGGTTGAAGAAGTACAGATAAGCCTTCGACCGTCCGGTTGCGGTCATCCGCGCCCAAGTTCGCATCGGCAGTGTAAAAGTCACATCTCGCAAGCTGGTCAAATAAGCCGCGGCGACGTCATCCGCGCTCTTGACCGGATACACCGCGTCGAAGTCCCGGGTCGCTTCCCCATAAAGGGTCTCGACGCGCTTGCGGTAGTCCTCGAGCGTCTTTGGAACCGAGGCGGGAGTCGTCAGAGTCGTCATCTCATTGGCGTTCGAACCGACGATCACCGGCACATCGTTCTGTTTGCCTTGCGCAAAAATGTTTCTTATCTCGTCGGGCAACACCCAGCCGTCCACGTTTGGTGAAGTCCTGAACTTCCTTCCCTCCGCATCATTGTTGAAGACATCGATGATCTTGTCCGCCGGCCACGCGCGCAGAGCCTTTATTGAATCAACGCCGGCCGCTTTGGCGAACGCTACTCCGACCTTTTCCGCCGACGGCAATCTGCCCTTGTCTTCTTTCAAGTAGGCGCCGGGACCAAACGAACCGCCGCTCTCACCGATTGCCCGATGAAACAAGCCCTTTGCAAGCGGCGAGGCAACCAGCGCGTTGACGCTCCAGGAACCTGCCGATTCGCCGAAGATGGTCACATTCCTTGCGTCGCCACCGAATGCCGCCACGTTTTTCTGGACCCACTTCAACGCCGCGATCTGGTCCAACACTCCGTAGTTGCCGGACGAGTGATTCGGCGACTCGGCGGTTAGCTCGGGGTGCGCAAGATAGCCAAGCGGGCCGAGCCGATAGTTGATTGTCACCAGGACCACTCCCTTTTTAGCGAAAGCTGCGCCGTCGTAGACGCGATTTGCTCCCGAACCACGTGTCAGGGCCCCCCCGTGAATCCAGACCATGACCGGGCGCTTTTCTCCGGCCCGGGCAGCTGTCCACACGTTTAGATAGAGGCAGTCCTCGCTTTGCTTTTGCGGTGGTGAGGCATACATTGATCCGGCGGGATATGGCGCTTGCGGGCACTCGGGGCCGAAGGTTTCACACTTGCGGACGCCATCCCATGCAATCACTTGTCGAGGAGCTTTCCATCGCAATTCGCCAACCGGCGGAGCGGCGAATGGAATTCCTTTGAAGCTTCGTACGCCATCGGCAGCGGTCCCGGAAATGAGACCGCCGTCTACCTTGATCGTGTCGTTGGTTGAATAGGCTTGCCCGGCTACCGCCAGGGCTAAGGAAAGACTTAGCAAGGTGAGGTATCTGCGCATGGTAATTCCTCCAGTGAAGGGTACGGGACGGTTTCTGGTTTCTAGTTTCTGGTTTCTAGTTGGCAATTCAGTTTCATCTACTCGTAATCGCTGACTGGCGTAACGCTGATTCTCGCAGATCAGCTCAAATCTGCGGGCCGACGGCGGCAAAGATCAGCGTGAATCTCAAGTTCAAGGTCGCGCACTCGCCATTAACCGCTGATGATCGCTGACTGGCGTAACGCTGATTCTCGCCGATCAGCGCAAATCTGCGGGCCGAAGGCAGCGAAGATCAGCGTTAAAGTTCAAGGTCGCGCATTCGCCATTAACCGCTGATGATCGCTGACTGCGTAACGCTGATTCTCGCAGATCTGCGCAAATCTGCGGTCCGAAGGCGGCGAAGCTCAGCGTTAATTTCAAGTTCAAGGTCGCGCATTCGCCATTAACCGCTGATGATCGCTGACTGGCGTAACGCTGATCTCGCAGATCACCACAAATCTGCGGGCCGAAGGCGGCGAAGATCAGCGTTAATTTCAAGTTCAAGGTCGCGCATTCGCCATTAACCGCTGATGATCGCTGACTGTGTAACGCTGATTCTCGCCGATCAGCGGTGCTTCAAGATCGAGGTCGTGAGTCTGTCGTTACTTCTTCTGGTCGTTGGCGTTGATAAACTTGACCAGACTCTCGGGATATTCCTTTGGCATGTAGCCCGCCATGATCGCGGTCAAATGTGATCTGCCGGGCAGCACTACGTTTGTAAAGTTTTTCACCTCGCGGGTCATGCGAGTCGTCTTTGCATTCGGACGATCAAACTCGCCGTTGATCGCAAGCATTGGTATGTTCAGCTTTGTCAGGTCGAGTTGTGGTCCGGTGCGGGCCGGCGCCGAGGCCGTTGCACCACCAGTCGAAGCGGGCGCCGCGGTCCGCGCGGGCGGAGGAGTTGCGGCAAGCTTTTCCGCTTCTTCTTTGCTCATCCCCAGATCCATCGCGCGGTGGATTCGAAGCGTGCGGGAAGCCTCGTCTTCCCGCGGATCGCGTCCTTGTTTATCCGGCGGCACCTTCGCTCTCATCTCCGGGTCTGCCTCAGGAATTCCAGAGCCGCCAAACGAGGCGGTGATCATACGATCGGGAATCATAGTCAGAAGCTGAGCAGTGATGCCGCCGCCCATCGAGTAGCCGTGTATGTGTGCCCTCTTGATCTTGAGATGATCCATCAGCTCGACGACATCCTGTGC
>JBASRM010000347.1:0-6101 GCA_049273835.1 Blastocatellia bacterium
TTACAACACAGAGAGTCTAACACACATAATTGGGCAGATAAACCGGGCCAGCTATCTCACGTCATATCGTTATTATTATGAAAGATTGGTGGAGGCCGGAGCGGTCGGTGGAGCAGAGGACAGAAAAAAGGCGGGACCGGCTAGTAAGCAGTCCCGCCTTTAATTCTTCAGAGCTACGAGGCAATGACGTTGCTTGCCGCAAGGCCTTTCGGCCCCTGGGTGATCGTAAATTCGACGCGCTGGCCTTCGTTCAGCGTCTTATATCCTTCTGACTGTATAGCCGAGTAGTGTACGAACACGTCGTCACCGCTCGAGCGGGTTATGAACCCGTAGCCCTTCGTGGCATTAAACCATTTCACTGTTCCAACTTCTCTCAATGCTTTATTCTCCTTTTCACCTGAAGTAAATTGCGTAGTGATGATCGGAGCTAAAGCAAAGAGCGTTTGCGGTCCAACTTCCAAACGCGCAAAACCTTAACTTCAACTTCAGTCCTCCTCACACTACTGCTGAACAAAACGCGCCAATCCTACACATCCCCTCAAGGGCTGTCAACTAAAATGTGGATGGAGGATCGGCAGCAGCACGCTGTTTTTTGTGAGTCGCTCGCCGCCGGAAAAACCGCCGCCGCCGCCGGCAGAAGTGCGCGCCATTTCCGCGCGCTGAAACTCACTTCGCCGCCGCTGTCACTTCGTTTGATTGGATACCTTGCGTCGTTGCGACGCGTATTCGCAGCGCGGTGCCGGGGGCCGGCGCCAGGGCGGCATTTATCCTCGCCGAGACGAAATCGGGCGGCGCGAAGCTTGTAGCCTGGATCTGCAGTTGTGAACCGTTTGCAAGTACGGTTACCGTTCCGTCGCTCGGAAAGTTTGCCCCGAAGATTTTGAGTATTAGAAGACCCGACGGCTTCTTTTTTACCTTTACCGATGTGATTTCAGGCCCAACCAACCTGCCGGCGACAATCTCGTTAGACAGATTTGACACCGAAGGACTTATGTTGCGCAGTCTTACCGCGAGCGGCCCGACGCTGTTCCGGACCGAGGGGTTTTCATCGAGCAGCACCGCAAAGCTGGGATTGGAGTCGTTAGGATTTGGAACTCGCGCGAGAACTACCGCACCGTTGATCAGGACCTGGGTGTCAACCCTGGTATTCGTTCCGACGACCTCGATTACCAGACCACTCTGACCGGCATTGGCCTGTTGCACGGTTCCCACCCCGTTCAAGACAAGCTTCGCTGATGCGAGCGTCGGAGTCGGCGTCTGCTCCGGCGAAAGCATTCCCAGTTTTGCCGAGAGCTTCTTTCCACTAAAGATGTAGACATTGCCGGCCTGAGTGACGCTATTGTTGAGACCATCTCCGTTCATTGCGTTCGCGATGTAATCAATATATCCGTCGCCGTCAACGTCGGCGCCCGTAAGCCGGTACGAGAATTCATCGCCGCCGGCGACGCCCTGGGCGGCTCCGTGCGCACCGGCAAGCCGGAAAATGCGCAGGCCGGACGGTGGATTGTAAAACTTGATGACCGGTGGCAAGAAATCACGCTGACCGTAAATGATCTCAGTGACGCCGGCGTCTTCGCGCTCTTCGCCCTTCGCGTTGAATGTGCGTTCGGGGCTGCCCACGAAGAGGTCCGCAAGGCCATCTTTGTTTATGTCATATGCGCGAACCGAATCACCGGCGCAATCGAGCACGTGTTCGCCATAGATCGACGTGATATGCAACCCCGAGGCGTCGGGATTGGCGAGATCGATCACCGCGCCGGGCAAGTTCAGAGCGCCGTAAATGACGTAGACCGCTCCGGTCTGGCCTTGATTGTCGGGCGCGGTAGCCCTGAGAGCGCCGATTATCAGATCGGTGTGGCCATCTCCGTTGAGGTCTCCGCTATGAACCTGAGAGCCGAGGAAGTCGAATGCCTGCGCCCCGATAACGTGGGTTGCGTTTTGTGGAGGGCTGCTGAGAAAAATTTCCGCCGGCCAATCTCGCTGACCATAAACTACGAAGGCTTCGCCGCACCCGGGTCGTTGACCGCCAAAGCTTGCCGCTCTCCCTTCGTGGCCGCTGTCGTCATTAGGCGCCACGTATGAAGCCGAGTCACGATTGATCGAACCACCGATTATTAGATCACCGATACCATCGTTGTTTAGATCACCGACCTGAAGCGCCGCGCCCCAATGATCCTCTTGATTTGCCCCGATTATCCGGGCGGTTCGAACGCCGGCGGGCGGGTTCCCAAGATCAATCACCTGCGGTAGTGAAGCAGAGCCGAAGATGATGTATGCTCCCCCAACGTGCTGCTTCCCTCCTGAGTTGATCTGATCCGATCCGATAATGATGTCCGCAAGTCCGTCGCCGTCTATATCACCTTCATCGATCCAGATTCCCATTCTGCCGCCCAACTGCGGGCCATAGATTGCAATTATCCCGGGAGGAAGGTTGACGTTGAGGTCGACGTTCAGGCTGAAGTTTTGTGAGCCAAGCACTATGTAAGCGGCGCCGCGGTTGTCGCCTATTGAACCAGCCGGTCCGTCTTGAGTAGCTGCTCCGATCGCGACGTCCCGTAACCCATCGCCGTTTATGTCCCCGTTCGCGGAGATGGATGTGCCAAGCAGATCACCCGACTTCGCACCAAAGAGTCTGAACATGTTCGGCGGATTCAGGGCGTCATTCACAAACCCGGTGTCGCGACCGTCGCTGATATAGAAGTTCACGACGCCATTGTTCTCGCGGTTACCGGAGCTACCGAACATTCCGCAGAACATCACGTCGGCTCGGCCGTCTCCGTTTATGTCTCCAGCGGCAACCGGAAGGCCAATCTCTCCCTGAAGACGCAGTCCTCCGAACAGAACAAGCAGTCCGTCCTGATTGAAATCCGCGGTGTCAACCGCAAGTTCGATGGCGCCACCTTGGGCGATGGCTCGAATGGCAATGATAGCTAAAAAAGACAGAGAAAGTATGAGTCCTAAGAAAAAACCCTTGTGTGCCAGCGTTACCGCTTTCATAAAACCTCGTGATTATCCCTTGGAACAGTGTCCTCACAACGGGCGAGAATTATACAATGCCGCTGAACCGAAAGGCTAACTTTGGAAGCGCGCGTCTCCATCACCCGTTAATCACACGGCGGGTTTCTAGTCGTTCGCGGCTAATCTGCATGAAGACAAGAGGCAATCACCGCTGATCTTCGCGGCCTTCGGTTCGCAGATTTGCGGTGATCAGCGAAAATGTGCGTTACGTTAGTCAGCGGCCATCCGGTGTCAATTTGGCGCACCGTTGATCTCAAGGTATTTTGGCAAATCCAATGGAAGAAAACCGAAGCCGAGGCCGTCTAATCTATGGATTCTAAATGGATGGCTGTTTTATGGAGCGCCTTGCGATAATGAGCGATCGCCGAACAGAGACTGAAATCATCGAGGCCTGCAAACAGGGCGACCGCGACGCTTTTCACGATTTGTTTGAAGCCCACAAAGATCGCGTGTACACAATCGCGTTTCATTACAGCGGCGATGAATCGATGGCTCGCGACGTAAGCCAGCAGGTTTTTTTGAAGCTGTTCACCAGCATAAACCAGTTTCATGAGAACTCGCAGTTCACGACCTGGCTCTACCGGATCGTGGCAAACGCCTGCACTGATGAGCATCGAAAGCGAAGGCGGTTTGTTCCGTTCAGCCCTGAGATCGAGGTAAAAAACATGGTTGCGAAGGGCTCTCAAGAAGAAGCCTATCACAAGCGGCAGGTCGCCGATTCGGTTCGCGGAGCGATAGCCGAACTGACGCCAAAACTCCGCTTGCCGATCTTGCTGAAGTACGTCGAGGGGCTTTCATACGACGAGATCGCCGAATCGCTCGGTCTCTCAATCGGCACGGTTTCTTCGCGGCTCAATCGCGGGCACAAAATGCTGGCGCGCAAACTGAGTCATCTGCGCGGCGACGTCTCGGCAGGGGAATGAAGATGTTTATGAAGCATGTGATCAAACAACTATCGGCATATTGCAACGGCGAGCTACCGGATGAGGAGACGCGGCGGGTCCGCGAACATTTGCTGGCCTGCGCGCGATGCCGCAACGAGCATGAGGAGATAAGACTCGGCGTGAATCTGGCACAACAGCTTCCGCTGGCGTCGGCGCCGGCCGAGTTATGGAGCGAAATCGAGGCGTTGTTGGACGAGAGATCGCGCAGGCCGGTGTTCCAAACGAAGTCTCCACGGTTTGCCTTCAACTTCACTTGGTATCGAATCGCAGCCTTCAGCGCGGTTGTGCTGGTCGCCGTCGCGGCCGGATTGATCTGGTCTACGTACTACGGTCCGCGAACCGGGTGGGCGGTCGAGAGCTTGATTGGCACCGTGCGCATTGATGGAGCCCACGTCACTGACAAGGGCAGCATTGCGGCAGGCGAGACACTCGAAACCGATAGTACGTCGCGAGCAAAGCTCAGCATCGGAGCTATTGGAGAGGTCGAATTGGACCCAAACAGCCGGATAAGGCTTATCCAAACACGGCTGACCGAACATCGCATCGCGCTTGAGCGCGGCCGGATAAGCGCGAAGATCTCGGCACCTCCTCGGTTGTTCTTCGTGGACACGCCGTCCGCGGTGGCGATCGACCTTGGCTGCGCGTATACGCTTGAGGTCGACGACTATGGACGAAGCTTCCTGCACGTCACTTCCGGTTGGGTAGAGTTGGCCGGCAATGGACGCGAGTCGTATGTTCCGATCGGCGCGATGTGTGAGACGCGGCCGGGATTCGGTCCGGGCACGCCTTACTTCGACGACGCGTCCGACGCGCTGATTCGTCAGCTCGACAGGTTCGACTTTGAGAACGGCGGAACTGAAGCCTTCTCCGAAGTGCTAAAGGAATCCCGTGAGCGCGACACCTTCACGCTGTGGCATCTGCTGTCTCGGGTCGAAGGAGACCAGCGAGCTCAGGTGCTGAATAGGATGATAGAACTCGTCGGTTTGCCAAATGGCGTGACGAGAGAAGGCACGCTGCGGCTTGATCCAAAAACACTCGAGAGCTGGAAAGACGCAATGGACACGGTGTGGTTCTAGATCGCATCGATAACCACCAGGGCGCAGGGATACGAAGCACATTGTAAGAAAATGGAATCGAGCCAGTCTGCATCTCTGTCGTCATCTTTGCGCCCTCGCTTCGTCGGGGCCGTTGCGTCAACTTAGGTCCATGGTCCAGCACTTATATCGACTATCCGTTTGCAAGATGAGCCAGCTGAATTGTTCTTCCAACAAACAGGCTGTGGGCGCTCGAAGGAGGACAAGTCTCAATGACAGTCAAACTCTTGAGATTCATCTCCCGCGCATTGACCGCTCTTCTTCTGGTCGGGGTAATCGGAGCAAAGCCTCTGGCCCCAGAATCCGTATCCAGGAAGAGCAAGGCCGGACCAGGTAACGGTTTGATCGTGCACGAGTGGGGCACGTTCACTTCGGTCGCGGGTAAAGACGGTGTTGCGGTTGAATGGCGACCACTCAACGGCAAGAACGATTTGCCCACTTTTGTCTACGATATGAGTGGGCTTGCAACCGGTACCGGGCTCCGCAACGGAAGGCAGTGCGTCAAGTGCGATATGGAAGCGGTGGTACGAATGGAGACGCCGGTCATTTACTTCTACACCGAGCGTGAGACTACCGTCTCGGTCAGGGTCGACTTTTTACAAGGCAAGATCACCGAATGGTATCCGCAAGCGCGTTCCGCTTACGTACCTGCGGCTGCCGATGCGTGGGCGCCGTCTACAATCGACTGGGGACGCATAACCGTCATTCCCGGCTCCGAAGAGCGATTTCCAGTGGAAGCTCAACCAAGTCACTATTACCCGGCTCGCGAGACCGATGCGGCGCCGCTCAGGGTCTGCGGCTCGAAAGGTGAACAGCGTGAAAAGTTTCTGTTCTACCGAGGCGTTGGCAAGTTTGATCCACCTCTCACCGCGAAGCTCGACGACGGAAGCGTTGTCGTCCGAAACACCGGAGGTCAAACCGTACCGCAGGTCATCCTGTTCGAGAATTATCGCGGAAAGATTGGCTACCGCTTCTATGATTCGGTCCAGACCGAGCTGGCGCGTCCGCCACTCAATCAAACAGTCGGCTCACTGGAACAGGACCT
>JBASRM010000351.1:0-8993 GCA_049273835.1 Blastocatellia bacterium
GATCAGCGTGAATCTAGAGCGACTCCGGGGGAATAGTAGCAATCAAACGCTGATCTCCGCTGACTAACGTAACGCAGATTCTCGCTGATCTGCGCTAATCAGCGAACCGAAGGCGGCGAAGATCAGCGTGAATCTAGAGCGGCTCAGGGGGAATAGTAGCAATCAAACGCTGATCTCCGCTGACTGACGTAACGCAGATTCTCGCTGATAATCAGCGAACCGAAGGCGGCGCACATCAGCGGTAATAGAGCGACTCAGAATAATAGTGGCAATCAAACGCCGTTCTGCAATGTAACTCGATCTTTGAAGTGATTCGGCCTTGACCCGCCAGGTGCTTGCATTACGACGAGCACCGAAGGCGTACCTGTTGCCGCTTGTCGTGGTTCCGGCCTTCTGGTATTCTCCGCGCCATCCATTACATTGGATTAGACTGGGTTCAACAGCGGCTGCCGAGGGCTCGCCGGCGGTTTTTCCCACCAACAGGAGGAGATATGCACTTCGACCGTGTTGCTATCCGTAACTGCTTTTTTCGCGCAGCACTCGCACTGGTCACGTTAATTGTCGTGCCGCTTTGCGCCGGCGCGCAGGGCGTGGACCTGAAAGACACGCGACTGCTCTCCCAGCCGGCCATCAGCAAGGACCACGTCGCCTTTATCTACGCCGGCGATCTATGGGTAGCGGACCTCGATGGCAAGAACGTCCTGCGACTGACCGCCGACGAAGGCCAGCAGGCTAACCCGGCGTTTTCTCCCGACGGATCGCTGATAGCATTTACAGCGCAGTACGAGGGCAACCCTGACGTCTACGTTGTCTCGGTCGCCGGTGGTGTGCCGAAACGACTGACCTGGCATCCAGGCGCGGACGTTGTTCAGGACTTCACCCCCGATGGATCGGCAGTGCTGTTCACATCCCCTCGTGCGGTCTTCACCGGCAGGTATACACAGTTATTCACCGTTCCAGTCAAAGGAGGGATTGAAGAACCTCTCAAGCTGCCAAACGCATACAAGGCGGCTTATTCGCCGGACGGGGCGAAGCTGGCTTACAACCCGTTGTCCGAGGCGTTCACTCAGTGGAAGCACTACCGCGGCGGGCTCAACTCTACGATATGGCTCTACAAGTTCAATGACCATTCCGCCGAGAAGCTCCCCCAGCCGGAAGGCCGCGCCAACGATGCTGATCCAATGTGGATCGCCGATACGATCTACTTTCGCTCGGACCGCAACGGTGAGTTCAATCTCTTTGCTTACAACTTGAAATCAAAATCGATAAAACAACTCACCGACCACAAAGACTTTCCGGTGATGGCCGCCTCGGCAGGTGGCGGGCAGATCGTTTACGAGCAAGCCGGTTATCTTCACGTCTTTGATCCGAAGTCATCGAGAAGCGCAAAGCTGACGATCGGGGTTCCGGCCGATCTGGTTGAAACGCGCGCGCGATTCGTAAAAGGGGCGCGCTACATTCGCCATGCTTCAATCTCGCCAACCGGCGCGCGCGCGGTGTTCGAGTTTCGCGGTGAGATCGTCACCGTGCCCGCAGAAAAAGGCGATGCGCGGAACCTCACCAATACAACCGGCGCAAACGAGCGTTCCCCCGTGTGGTCGCCCGACGGCAAGTCCATCGCATACTTCTCGGACGAGTCAGGCGAATACGAGCTGCACATTCGCAGCCAGGATGGCAAAGGCGACGTCCGCAAGATCAAACTCACTGGCGCGGGTTTTTATGACGTGCCAGTCTGGTCGCCCGACAGCCAGAGGCTTTCATACGCGGACAATTCATGGAGCCTCTATTGGCTGGACTTGCAGACCGGCGTTTCGAAGAAAGTCGCCTCGGAATATCAATATGGACCCACGCGCGCCAAGACGATCCATCACGTCTGGTCGCCCGATTCCAGATGGATCGCATACACGCTGAATACCAAAGCCTACATTCAAGCTGTGCACGCATATTCAATTGAAAAGGATAAGTCGTTTCAGATCACTGATGGCTTGAGCGAAGTCAGCGAGCCCGTGTTCGATGACAGCGGCAAATACCTTTACTTCTTCGGGTCGACTGATGCCGGTCCCGTCAAAGACTGGTTCGCGATGTCCAACGCCGACATGCGCGTGACGCAGTCGCTGTACCTGACGGTGCTTCGCAGCAACCTGCCCAACCCGCTTGCCAAAGAGAGCGACGAAGAAAAGGGCTTGCAAAAAGAAGAGAAACCGAAAGAGCCGCCGAAGGCTGCGCCTGAGCCTTTCTCGATCGACTTCGATGGAATAGGCAACAGGATTGTTGCGATCCCCCTCCCGCCCGGAAACTACCGAGACCTGTCTGCCGGCGTCGCCGGACAGTTTTACTATATCGAGAGTCCGCCAGGCGACTCCCCCTTCGGAGGTGGCCCCGACCGGTCTTCGCTTCATCAATACGACTTGAACAAACGCAAGGACGAGATGTTTATCCCCGGAGTCAGGGACTACCTGGTATCCGCCGATAAGAAGAAGATTCTCTACACCGGCAACAACGCATGGGCCATAGCTTCAGTCACACCAAAGCCGCAACCCGGCCAGGCTAAGATAAACGTCGATGACATCGAAGTGCGCATAGATCCGCGCGTCGAGTGGACGCAAATGTTCAACGAAGCCTGGCGTATCAATCGCGATTACTTTTATGCGACCAACATGCACGGCGCTGATTGGAACGCAATGCGACAGAAATACGCGGCGTTCCTGCCTCACCTGGCGACTCGCAACGATCTGAATCGGATCATCCAATGGATGTGCAGCGAGCTGGCGGTCGGTCATCACCGCGTCGGTGGCGGCGATTTTCTGTACCAGCCGAAGAATGTTCCGGGCGGGTTGTTGGGCGCTGATTATTCCGTTGAGAACGGCCGTTACCGATTCAAGAAGGTGTACGGCGGTCTGAACTGGAACCCCCAGCTACGTTCGCCGCTGACTGAGCCGGGTGTTAACGTGAAAGCCGGCGACTACCTCCTGGCAGTGCGCGGACAGGAGCTTCGGCCACCCGCTAATCTTTACAGCCTGTTCGAGAACACCTCAGGCAAGATCATCGAGATTACAGTCGGTCCCAATCCCGACGGTTCCGGCTCGCGAACCGTTCAGGTGGTGCCGATCGCCAACGAGGGCGCGCTTCGCAATCGCGATTGGGTAGAAGGGAATCTGAAGAAGGTCGACGAAGCAACCGGCGGTCGCGTGGCATATGTGTACGTTCCGAACACAACCGCGCAGGGTCACGCCTACTTCAAACGCTACTTCTACCCGCAGTCTTACAAAGAAGCGATCATCGTTGACGAGCGGTTCAACGGCGGCGGTCAGGCGGCGGACTACTACATCGACATCCTTCGACGTCCGCTTGCGTCGTACTGGGCGATGCGCTACGGCGCGGATCTCAAAACTCCCGCTGCTTCGATTCAAGGTCCGAAGGTAATGTTGATAGACGAAACTGCCGGATCCGGCGGCGACTTCCTGCCCTGGATGTGGCGTAGGTTCGGCATGGGCAAGCTTATCGGCAAGCGCACCTGGGGCGGGCTGGTAGGCATACTCGGGTTCCCGGTATTGATGGATGGCGGCGGGGTAACTGCGCCAAATCTTGCGATTTGGACACCCGAAGAAGGCTGGATAGTCGAAAACGTTGGCGTGCCTCCCGATATTGAAGTCGAGCAGATGCCGGCCGATGTTATCAACGGGCGCGACCCTCAACTGGAGAAGGCAATTCAGGTGTTGATGGACGAGCTGAAAAAGAATCCGCCCAAGCAGCCACAACGACCGCCGTATCCAGTTCGGAACAGGCAACAACAGCCATGAGAGTTTGACCTTCGCGTGCCGGCGTTAAGGCTGGCATTCCAGGCCTTGGCTCTGAACATCAGAATCACGCTGACTACTAGTGCTCCCTCCGCGCTTAAGCCGGTGTTCGCCTATCTATCGCATAATGGAACGCAAACAGCGAGATCTCCCTAATCGTGTTTGCGCGCCCCTTGCGATTTGCCTATTACAAATTGAAATGGCCTGGTCGGGAACGCGATTTATCCGCCCAGGCAGATACTAACTTGTGTTCCATTCTTCTATCCATTTCCACTAATAATCGCCTCTTAAGTCTATAATCGTGATGGCCTATCCAAAAATAATCATGAACTCCGAAGACAGCAGTCGCTCGCTGCAAGCATACTTTCTGGAACTGGAGCGCGTTCTGGAGCGGATAGAACACGCATCAACGCTCTACCAGGTATTGGCCCTCAAACGGTCGGCCACAACCGAGAATATGAAGAGTGCTTACCGGCAAACCATGACTCTGCTCAACCCTTCGGTTGAAACACACCGTCATCTTAATCCAGACTTTAAGGTGCGAATCAAGCGAGCAGTTAACAGGGTTTCAAATGCTTTCTCCGTACTCTCTAATTTTGGCAAGAGGGTTGAATATGACAATTCGCTAGTCAGCAAAGACGCAGTACCGCTAACAGTAAATATGCCGGAAGCCCCCGAAGCAAGACTTCCTGCCACCGAAGCAAAACTTCCCGCCAAGCCAAAGTCAGCAGACTCAAAGCAACGAACAGGCTCGGCGACAGATTCAGAAGTGATCAACATCAAGCGCTCACCAATGCATGAGGCTATATACACAAAAGCGGCAGAACTGAGCCGGAGCACCGAGCGCCGCAAATTCAAAAGATTCAAATCACGTTTCCCGGCTCGCGTCATGGGTTACGATAGAGTGAATGGCAAATGGGTTGAAGTGGCGGAGACTATCGACATGAGCAAAGGGGGCGTGGCGCTAAGGTTGAATAGAGCGGTGCGGGAGGGGATGGTAGTACTTTTGATGCTTCCGTTGCCGGTGAAGCTGCGATCTCATGGCTACAGTGAGCCGTTCTACCGTGTGTATGCCATTGTGCGTCAAGTCAAACCAACTTCAGATGAGCACTGGATGATAGGATTGGAGTTCTTAAGCGAGTCGCCGCCGGCAGGCTACCTCGACAAGCCATGGTCTATATTCAGGACGGCTCGGTGAAGAGCTGCCACGATGTCGATGCAGTGTGCGAGAACCAGTCAAACTCAGGAGTTTACATGACTAGACGAATAAAGTTTGCGTTTCTAGTGTCGCTTCTGGCTTGCACTGCCTTTCTTCAAACTCCGCTCGCGCAGAAGAAAGCTCGAACGCCCGCCGCGAAGGGCGCGAGGCTTATCGATGATGCTGCGCTTCGCAATGCGGATGCGCGCAAGGGCGAGTGGATCACTCATGGGCGGAATTATTCCGAAACTCGCTTCTCGCCCCTAGACCAGATCAACGCCGCCAACATCAAGGAACTCGGGCTTGCCTGGTCCTTTGACACCGAAACGACCCGCGGGCTTGAAGCGACACCAATCATCGTCGACGGCGTAATGTACACCACTGGGAGCTGGAGTGTTGTGTTTGCCCTTGACGCGCGCTCGGGTAAACAGCTCTGGAGATGGGACCCGCAGGTGCCGCGCACGGCCGGCTATAAAGCGTGTTGCGACGTAGTCAATCGAGGTGTAGCCGTCTACAAAGGCAGGATCTACGTCGGGACGCTTGATGGGCGATTGGCGGCGCTCGATGCTCAGTCTGGCAAGCTGGTCTGGCAAGTGGTCACCGTGGATCAGAGCCTGCCCTACACCGTCACCGGCGCGCCACGAGTAGTGAAAGGCAAGGTGTTGATCGGTAACGGCGGCGCCGAGATGGGCGTTCGCGGTTACATATCCGCGTATGACGCCGAAAGCGGGAAGCTTGCCTGGCGCTTCTACACGGTGCCGGGAGATCCCTCGAAACCGTTCGAGTCCCCGGCAATGGAGCGCGCGGCGAAGACCTGGTCGGGTCAGTGGTGGAAGGTTGGAGGCGGCGGCACAGTTTGGGACTCGATGGCTTACGATCCGGAACTCGATCTCCTGTACATAGGAACCGGAAACGGCTCGCCGTGGAACCGAGAAATTCGCAGCGCAGGCGCCGGTGATAATCTTTACTT
This sequence comes from Blastocatellia bacterium, assembly GCA_049273835.1. Lineage (GTDB taxonomy): Bacteria > Acidobacteriota > Blastocatellia > UBA7656 > UBA7656 > Onstottus_A. The sequence goes on from JBASRM010000351.1 coordinate 5,966, forward strand.
ATCGTCGATTATCGCGCTTAAGCCTGACTCCGGGGAGCTGGTTTGGTACTACCAGACTACGCCGGGCGATTCGTGGGACTATACCGCCACTCAGCACATCATCCTGGCCGATCTCGATATCGAAGGCCGCAAGCGCAAGGTGTTGATGCAAGCGCCGAAGAACGGCTTTTTCTATGTGATCGATCGAACGAATGGTGAATTGCTCTCGGCGCAGGCCTACGTCCCGATCTCCTGGGCGAAGGAGGTCGATAAGAAAACAGGTCGTCCTGTTGAGAGTCAGGGAGTGCGCTATCAAACTGCGGCCGCTTTTATCAAGCCGGGCCCGCTCGGAGGTCACAATTGGCAGCCCATGTCGTTTAATCCGCAGACCGGGCTTGTTTATATCCCCGCCCAAGACACGCTGTTCGTCTATTCGCCAGATAAGAAGTATCAATACAGGCCCGGAACATGGAATACCGGAATTGATTTTTCGATCTTCAAAGATCCGGTGCCGTTGATGCCTGGTTTTTTGCTCGCGTGGGACCCGGTGAATCAGAGGGAACGTTGGCGCGTTCCCCACACGAGCTTCTGGAACGGCGGCACACTCACGACCGCAGGGAATCTGGTTTTTCAAGGAACGTCCGATGGACGCTTCGTGGCTTACAGCGCCGACAAAGGTGACAAGCTTTGGGAAGCGCAGTTGGGCACCGGGGTCATCGCCTCGCCGGTCACCTACGAGCTGGATGGGGTGCAATATGTTTCGATAATGGCGGGCTGGGGAGGCGCTTTTCCGCTGACGGGAGGTGACGGGAAAGGAGCGACTCCGTCAGGCGGCAAGCTGCTGACCTTTTCGCTCAACGGGAAGATGAAGCTGCCTGAAATAGTGGCGCAGGAGCGCATCATCACCCCGATCGGAGTGACCGCGTCGATTGAGACGATTGAAAAGGGCGCGACGCTTTTTGCGCAATGGTGCGCTGTGTGTCACGGCCTGGGCGCTGCGGGCGGCGGAGCGACAGCCGATCTGCGTTATTCGCAAGCGGCGACGTTCGACAAGTATCGCGACATCGTGTTGGAAGGAAAGTATCAGGGAATGGGGATGCCGTCGTTAAAACGATGGCTTACATCTGAGGATGTGGATGCGATTCGCGCTTACGTGCTGACGCGGCGGGCGGCGCTGTCTGAGAGGAAGTGAAACTGGGATGAACTCCGATGGTGTATGCTTGCCAGATCACCCGAATGATTGCACCGGTCACGACGCTGTCAGTCATTCAGACTTCCATAAGAGCTCTCAGGCCCGTCACAGGCGGCTGCAGGGAGCGAATGCTGATTCCCCTGCTTAGGTCGAACCCCCTTGCGGTCAGAAACCGTCTAAGTTGTCTCTCGAATGTCCGGGCCTGGAATGTAAGAGTGTAGCGTCCGCCATCTCCTTCAAACGTTAGGGTCTTGCTCACTGTTTGTCCGGATTCCGCCTGGATCAATTCTTCTTGTGAGAACCGTAGTTCTTGGGGCGCCCCAATCTTTTGGTCGACGTTTGGTATTCCAGTTGGCAATTCTATGGCTGAATTCACATCGCGGATGAGCGAGCCGACCTTGGCCGCCCGGTCAAAACTCAGACTTCCAAGAACGGATAAACCGACACTCACCTTTACGAATTCGCGCAAGGCTTCAGGATTTCCATCGTCGTTTTCCATGAGCGAGACGACGAAAATCGCCTGGTCGGGGTTCTTTAATGCGGCAGGGGTACCAGTCAAACCCACACCCGCCAGCGTTCGGAACGGAAATCCCCAGAAGGATGGGAGGACATCAGGAGTGAAGTGAGCAGGTTGTGTTTCACCTTTAGAGAAGTCTTTGAACGGGCCGAATAGGACAACCTCAAAAGGTGGCGGTCCTCCGATCTTCACGAAGCCTCCTAGATCAACGACGGCAACGAGAACGTAAGGCTCATCCGGCGTAAGCTCATCGGTTCCTTCGTCGCAGTGAACGGTATCAAGATACATCGCAATCATTATTGCCTCCTATCCGCTAGGCGTTAGCGGGTGTGTATCCCATCGAGGGTGCATCCTAAGATCCAGTTCTGATGGAGGCACCTGACTTGACCTGTTATTGAAGCGAAACGAGCACAGGGATCAACCCGTGGCCGGACTCTATAGAGCGGAGGGCCTTGCCAATCACAGCACCGAACGCGTTGAGAGGGTCGGATGCCTTCATGGCATGACCGGCTGTCGGCGATGTAGTTAATAGATCTCCCACTTTAATAGCGGAATACTGCGCATCGACCTTGCAATAAACCTTCCCTAAAAGCGCAATGGGCAGCCTGTTAGTCCCGGGGCCGCGTCTATCCAGGATAATTGCGGGTTTGAAGTCTCCGGCTCCCGAGACTATGCCCGCAACCCGCCGATCATACGCCCCGTGCGATGGTTTTACCGCACCTACTTCATCGAACACTACGACGGTACCGGGCTCGATAAGCTCCACTCCCGCAGAATCGAATTCCTCCGCGCAGTCGCCGCTTCCCGCTGCTAACAACACGTCGTTGCACGTGATAGTACCCTTTGGTGTGTTGATGTGGCCGGTGACCTCGACATCGCCTTCGAAGCGTCCTGCAAGTCGGCCGCCTTTGCCAAGTACGCCAATGCCGGTAGCGCTGTCTCCCCTTACCCCAAAGCCGTCTTTGCTGGCGCCAGTCACGCCATTGCCTTTGCCCTCATTTGAACCGAGGACACCGCTGTCGTTTTCGCTGACGGTGAAACCAAAAACGCCATTCTTGCCGCCGTGTCCATGCACGGCCGCAAAGCCGTTAGCGCTGTCTCCCCTTACGCCAAAGCCGTCTTTGCTGGCGCCAGTCACGCCGTTCCCTTTGCCCTCATTTGAACCGAGGACACCGCTGTCGGTCTCGCTGACGCTGAACCCAAAAACGCCATTCTTTCCGCCGTGTCCATGCACGGCCGCAAAGCCGTTGGTGCTGTCTCCCCTTACCCCAAAGCCGTCTTTGCTGGCGCCAGTCACGCCATTGCCTTTGCCCTCATTTGAACCGAGGACACCGCTGTCG